>JBQCCW010000001.1:0-6288 GCA_051961835.1 Marmoricola sp.
CAGGGCGGACATGATCCGCGGGGTCGAGACGTTGACGTCCACGCCCCAGGCCTCGGTGAACAGCCACTCGTTGTCGGGGTGGTTGACCCGGCCGACGGTGCGCGGGACGCCGAACTCGGTCTTGGCCAGGAGCGCGGTGACCAGGTTGGCCTTGTCGTCACCGGTCGCGGCGATCACCACGTCGCAGTGCTCCAGTCGCGCCTCCTCCAGGGAGGAGAGCTCGCAGGAATCGGCGAGCAACCACTCCGCGTCGGGGACGCGCTCGGGCTTGATCGAGCGGGGCTCCTTGTCGATGAGGAGGACCTGGTGCCCGTTGGCGATGAGCTCGCGGGCGATCGAGCGACCGACGGCGCCGGCTCCGGCGATGGCTACCCGCATCTCACTCCTCCTCCGGGCCGCGCTCGATGAGCGTGTAGGCGTGCGTCGCGTTCTCCTCGCGGAGCACCACGTGCAGCAGGTCGCCCTCCTGGATGACCGACTCCCGGGTCGGCAGGATGCCCTCGCCGAGCCGGTCGATCCAGGCGATCCGGCACTGGGACTGCTCCTGGAACTTCACGGTGCGCTCGCCGATCCAGGCCTCGCTGGCCGGGACCTGGTCCAGCCGGATGGTGCCCGAGGGGTCGCGGAAGTCCGGCTCGGCGCCCGCCGGCAGCAGCCGCCGCAGCACCTGGTCGGCGGTCCACTTGACCGTGGCGACCGTGGTGATGCCGAGGCGCTGGTAGACCTCGGCGCGGCCCGGGTCGTAGATGCGGGCGACGACCTGCTGGATGCCGAAGCTCTCGCGGGCCACCCGCGCGGCGATGATGTTGGAGTTGTCGCCGCTGCTCACCGCGGCGAACGCGTCGGCGCGCTCGATGCCGGCCTGGGTGAGCACCTCCCGGTCGAAGCCGTAGCCGGTGACCTTCAAGCCGTTGTAGGAGGGACCGAGACGGCGGAAGGCGTCCGGGTCGGTGTCGATCACGCTGACCGTGTGGTTGCGGTCCTCCAGGGAGCGCGCCAGCGTGGACCCGACCCGCCCGCAACCCATGATCACGACGTGCATTGGGCAGACGCTACCGGTTGCGGACCGCCCGGCGCCGAGCAGTGGCGAGCCGAAGGCTCCGCGTGCCTTAGCCTGGTCACCCGTGGGTGTCGGCAACGTCTCGAAGCGCGTGCTGCTCGGGCAGAAGCTCCGCAGTTCGCAGCTGGGCGAGACCCTGCTGCCCAAGCGGATCGCCCTCCCGGTCTTCGCCAGCGACGCGCTCTCCTCGGTGGCGTACGCGCCCGACGAGATCTTCATCATGCTCTCGGTCGCCGGCGTCTCGGCGTACGCCTTCTCCTGGAAGATCGGGCTGCTGGTCGCGCTGGTGATGCTCACCGTGGTGGCGTCGTACCGCCAGACCGTGCACGCCTATCCCAGCGGCGGCGGCGACTACGAGGTCGCCACGGTGAACCTCGGCCGGCGCGCCGGTCAGACGGTTGCGAGCGCGCTCCTGGTCGACTACGTCCTCACCGTCGCGGTGTCGGTGTCGTCGGGCGTGCAGAACGCCGCGTCGGCGCTCCGCTTCGTCAGCGGCCATGAGACGGTGTACGCCGTCGCGCTCGTCATGCTCCTCGCCGCGCTGAATCTGCGCGGGGTCAGGGAGTCCGGCACGTTCTTCGCCGTCCCCACCTACGGCTTCATGCTCGCCGTGCTCGGCATGGCGGCCTGGGGTGCCCTCCGTGCCGCCACCGGCCACCTGCCGCACGTGGAGAGCGCCGACCTCACGCTGCTGCCCGCCCCCGGCTACGGCCACGAGATCAGCCAGGCGGCGCTGATCTTCCTGCTTGCGCGCGCCTTCTCCTCCGGGTGTGCGGCGCTGACCGGCGTGGAGGCGATCTCGAACGGCGTGCCGGCGTTCCGGCGTCCCAAGAGCCGCAATGCCGCGACGACGCTGTTCCTGCTCGGGTCGATCGCGGTGACGATGCTGATCAGCATCATCCTGCTCGCGCACTCCCTCGGCCTGAAGTACGTCGACCCCAGCGATCTGAGTCGCCTGCGCCAGCCCGACGGCAGCCCGCTGCCGGTCGGCTACGACGAGCACACGGTGATCGCGCAGCTGGCGCGCGCGGTGTTCAGCAACTTCACGCCGGGCTTCTACTACGTCGTCGCGATGACCGGGATCGTCCTCGTGCTGGCGGCCAACACCGCGTTCAACGGGTTCCCGGTGCTCGGCTCGATCCTCGCCCGGGACGGTCTGATGCCTCGCCAGCTGGGCTCGCGCGGTGACCGCCTGGCTTACAGCAACGGGATCCTGATCCTCGCCGGCTTCGCGATCGTGCTCATCGTCGCCTTCCACGCCGACGTGTCGCGGCTCATCCAGCTCTACATCATCGGCGTCTTCGTCTCGTTCAACCTCAGCCAGCTGGGGATGATCCGGCACTGGACGCGGCTGCTGCGCACCGAGCGCAACCCCGGGGAGCGGCGGCGGATGGTCCGCTCGCGGGCGATCAACACCTTCGGGCTGGTCATGACCGCGGTCGTCTTCGTGGTGATCCTCTCCACCAAGTTCCTCGCCGGCGCCTGGATCGCGCTGCTGGCGATGGCGGCGTTCTTCGCGCTGATGGGCGGGATCCGCAGCCACTACGACCGGGTGGCCGAGGAGCTGACGATCGGCGACGAGGATCCCATCATGCCGACGCGCGTCCACGCGATCGTGCTGGTCTCCAAGCTGCACAAGCCGACGATGCGTGCCCTGGCGTACGCCCGGGCCACGCGACCGAACGTGCTCGAAGCCGTCTACGTCGGCGCCGACCCCGTCGCCACGGACGCGCTGCTGGCGGACTGGGACGACCAGCACCTCGACATCCCGCTGAAGGTCCTGCACTCGCCGTACCGGGAGATCATCCGGCCGGTCGTGGAGTACGCCGTGGCGATCCGCAAGGCCAACCCACGAGGCGTCGTGGCGGTCTACATCCCCGAGTACGTCGTCGGGCGCTGGTGGCAGCAGCTGCTGCACAACCAGACCGCCCTGCGGCTCAAGGGCCGGCTGCTGTTCGCTCCGGGCGTGATGGTCACCTCCGTGCCCTACCAGCTCCAGGGCGCCGAGCGGGGCAAGCAGCGCGAGGACCGCACGCTCTACCGCTCGCGCCCGGGCGACGTGCGCCGCGGTCGGGTGAACCGGCAGGTGAAGTGATGGAGGAGCACGGGGCGGGAGAGCTGCTCGAGCTCACCGCCGGCAAGGTGGCTCACGGAGGTCACGTGGTCGCCCGGGCGGAGACCGGCCAGGTGGTGTTCGTGCGGCACGCGCTGCCCGGTGAGCGGGTGCGCGTGCGCGTCACCGAAGACAAGGGGTCGTTCCTCCGAGCGGACGCCGTCGAGGTGGTCGAGGCCTCGCCGTTCCGGGTGGAGGCGCCGTGCCCGCTCGCCGGGCCCGGCCGCTGTGGCGGGTGCGACTTCCAGCACGTCGAGCTGGCCGAGCAGCGCCGGCTCAAGGCCGCCGTCGTCCGTGAGCAGCTGCAGCGGCTCGCCGGTCGGGACCTCGCGGTCGTCTGCGAACCGGTCCCCGGCGACCTCGAGGGGCTCCGTTGGCGCACTCGGATGCAGTACGTGCCGCTGCCCGGCGGCGCTCGCGGCCTGCGCCGGCACCGCTCGCACGAGGCGATCGAGGTGGACGACTGCCTGCTCGCCGCGCCCGAAGCGCGGGACGTCTCCGCTCAGGGCACGGTGCGGGAGGAGGTGCTCGGCCGCGGCTTCGACGTCGCGGCCGACGGCTTCTGGCAGGTGCACCCCGGTGCGGCGACCGTCCTGGTCGAGACCGTCCTCGACCAGCTCGGTCCGCAGGCCGGGGAGCGTGCGCTCGACCTCTACGCCGGCGTCGGGCTCTTCTCGCGCTTCCTGGCCGAGGCGGTGGGGGAGCAGGGTGCCGTCGTCGCGGTGGAGAGCGACCGGACCGCGACCGACCACGCGCGCGTGAACCTGTCCGACCACCGGCAGGCCGTCGTGGTCCGCGACCGGGTGGATCGCTGGATCCGGCGGCCCTCGCTTCGGGGCCAACCCCTGACGGAGGTGGACCTGGTCGTCCTCGATCCTCCGCGCGCCGGCGCCAAGCGGGCGGTCGTCGCGCCCGTCGCTGCTCTCCGCCCGCGGGCGATCTCCTACGTCGCCTGCGACCCGGCCGCCCTGGCCCGCGACGTCGCTCTCTTCGCGGAGGCCGGCTATTCCCTCACCGCCCTCCGCTGCCTGGATCTCTTTCCGATGACGCACCACGTCGAGTGCGTCGCGCTGCTGGAGAGGCGATAGCGGCGGACCGTCCGGCGGGCTGCTCAGTCCGGAAGCGGACCGAGCAGGGCGGTCAGGTCGAGCGGCACGGTGGCAGCCGCCGGATCTCTCGCTCGGCACGGGGGCCACGGGCGCTCCTGACTGCGTCGACACATCGGCGCTCCTTCCATGCTGAACCCGAGAGCAGGACGGAGCCAGCGTCGTGGCGACCACCGATGCGCGGGTAGGACGCGTGATGTATCTTGATATCAAGAGAGTTTTGCCGGCATCGCTAAGGCAAGCCTTCCTTCCCGCCGGCACGGCCGCGTGGGCAAGATGGCTGCGGACGATGGACGGCGACCGCACGTGGAGAGAGGAACGCTGATGGCCAGTGTCGACAGCTTCGGCGCCCGGGGAGACCTGGACGTCAACGGCAAGAGCTACGAGATCTACCGGCTCGGGGCCGTGACGGGGGACGGGCTCGCCGACAACGCAGTCGACTCGCTCCCGTACTCCCTCAAGGTGCTGCTGGAGAACCTGCTGCGGACCGAGGACGGCGCGGACATCACCGCCGACGACATCCGCGCGCTCGCCGGCTGGGACGCGGACGCCCAGCCCGACAAGGAGATCCAGTTCACACCGGCCCGGGTGATCATGCAGGACTTCACCGGTGTGCCGTGTGTCGTCGACCTGGCCACGATGCGCGAGGCGATGGCCGATCTCGGCGGAGACCCGTCGAAGATCAACCCGCTGGCTCCGGCCGAGATGGTCATCGACCACTCCGTCATCGCCGACGTCTTCGGGACGCCGGAGGCCTTCGAGCGCAACGTCGAGATCGAATACGAGCGCAACCGCGAGCGCTACCAGTTCCTCCGCTGGGGACAGGGCGCGTTCAACGACTTCAAGGTCGTCCCCCCGGGCACCGGCATCGTGCACCAGGTCAACATCGAGCACCTGGCCCGCGTCGTGTTCGACCGGGATGGTGTTGCCTTCCCCGACACCTGCGTCGGCACCGACTCCCACACGACGATGGTCAACGGCATCGGCGTGGTGGGCTGGGGCGTCGGCGGCATCGAGGCCGAGGCGGCGATGCTCGGTCAGCCGGTCTCGATGCTCATCCCGAGGGTCGTCGGCTTCAAGCTCACCGGCGAGCTGCCCGAGGGATCCACCGCCACCGACCTCGTGCTGACGATCACCGAGATGCTCCGCCAGCACGGTGTGGTCGGCAAGTTCGTCGAGTTCTACGGCGAGGGCGTCGGTGCGCTGCCGCTGGCCAACCGCGCCACGATCGGCAACATGAGCCCCGAGTTCGGCTCCACGATCGCGGTCTTCCCCATCGACGACGAGACGGTCAACTACCTGCGGCTGACCGGGCGCTCGGAGGAGCACCTCGCCCTCGTCGAGGCGTACGCCAAGGAGCAGGGCCTCTGGCACGACCCTAGTCGCGAGCCCCGCTACTCCGAGCGCCTCGAGCTCGACCTCGCCACGGTGGTGCCGTCGATCGCCGGTCCGAAGCGTCCCCAGGACCGCATCCAGGTGACCGACGCCAAGACCGCCTTCCGTACGGCGCTGGGCGACTACACCGACGACGCGGCCACGGACTCCACCCGCCGGCCGGGTGTCCCTCCGAACAACGCGCAGGAGCTCGCGGGCAGCACGGTCGACGAGGCGTCGGTCGAGTCCTTCCCGGCCAGCGACTCCCCGGCGTGGTCCGCGACCGGCAACGGGACGGCCGGCCAGCCGCACGACTGGAACGCCGCCGGCTCCGCCGAGGGCCGCCCGTCGAACCCGGCCCGGGTGGAGCTCTCCGATGGGACGACCTTCGAGGTGGACCACGGCGCCGTGACGATCGCCGCGATCACGTCGTGCACCAACACCTCGAACCCGTCGGTGATGATCGCCGCCGGCCTGCTGGCCAAGAACGCGGCCGAGCGCGGCCTGAAGTCCAAGCCGTGGGTGAAGACGTCGCTCGCCCCGGGCTCGAAGGTCGTCATGGAGTACTACGAGCAGGCGGGGCTCGTCGAGCCGCTCGAGGAGCTGGGCTTCCACCTCGTCGGCTACGGCTGCAC
>JBQCCW010000002.1:0-28015 GCA_051961835.1 Marmoricola sp.
GCGCTCGACGAGGAGCTGCTGGGCGACGGCGTGCTGGACGACGGAGTGCTGGACGCCGCGATCCGGAGCGCGGAGCTGCGTGAGAGCGAGCTGCGGGCGGCCCTCCCCCGTGTCCGGAGGCTCGTCCAGCAGCGGGCGGAGCTCGCCGTCGCCGAGGCCGACACCGCGCGTGCGGGAACAGCGCTGGCAGAGGCCGCCCAGCTGGTTGCTCACCTGCCCGAGGAGCTGGCCGCGCTCGAGGCCGACGAGCGGGCGGCATGGGTCGCCGCGGCGGACGCGCCGGCCGCGGACGAGGCAGCTGCGACCGCCGAGGCGGGGATCGCCGCGGCGCTCGCCGCGGCTCGACTCGCAGCGGAGGTCGAGGAGGGCCGCCTGGCGCTCCTCGCGGCGACGGACGAGGCGCCGGCGCGCCGCGAGACGTACCTGGAGGCGCGTGAGCAACGGATCAACGCGATCGCCTCCGAGCTGGCCGGAGCGCTGGTGAGCGGGTGCTCCTGTCCGGTGTGCGGGAGCGTGGAGCACCCTGCCCCCGCGATCCCGGGAGGGACCACACCTCGCGACCTGGAGGAGGCGTCCCGGCGCGTCTACGAGGACGCAGAGACCGCACGGATGGCACTGCAGGAGGCACAGGCCGGTCGGCTGGCCCGCCACGAAGCCCTCCACAGCGCCACCGGGGGCCGGTCGGCGGAGGAGTGGAAGGACCGGCACACCGCAGCCCTCGAGCGGGCGGCGATGGCGACCGGGGCGCGCGCCCGCGCCACCGAGCTCGCGCGGCGACGCGAGGAGCTGACCGCCCGACGCGACGCCACCACCGCGGAGATTCGTCGCCTCGAGGTCGCCGTCGGCCGCGGCGAGGAGCGGTCGGCCCAGCTCCGAGGGGCGGTCGAGGCGGCTGTCCGGGACCTGCGCCGGCTCGAGCTCGAGACCGACGACACCGCGGACGCCCAGCCTCTGCTCGAGCAGGCGGCCGCTGCCCTCGGCGCCGCCGAGCAGCGTGCCGCGCGGCTGCGAAGCCTCCACGAGGCGCGCACTCAGCTGCACGTCCTGGAGCGGACCGCCGCCGCGGCGGCCTCGAGGGCCGCCGATGCGGCCGCAGCGGCCGGCTTCGAGGAGACCCGAGCGGTCCTTGCTGCCGTCCTCGAGCCGCGGGAGGTCGACGAGATCACCGCGCTGCTCCAGGACCGGTCGGATCGCGACCGGGCCGCGCGCGCCACGCTGAGCGACCCCGGCACCCAGGCGGCGCTCGCCGCGCCCGCCTACGATCTCGATCAGCTCGCTGCCGCCGCGTCGGCCGCCACGGCGGCCCGGGACCAGACGGCTGCCGCACTGTCGCAGTGTGACCGTGCCCTCGATCGCACCCTGCGGCTCACCGGGAACCTCCGCGGCGCACTGACGCGATGGGCGCCGGCGCGCGAGGCGGCCGCCATGGCAGCGTCGCTGGGTGCGTTCGTCGAAGGCAAGGGCCCGGACAACCCCCTGAGGATGCGGCTTTCGGCCTACGTCCTGGCCGAGCGGCTGCGCCAGGTGGTGGCGGCCGCCAACGCCCGGCTCACCGCGATGTCGGGGCAGCGCTACACCGTGGAGCAGGCCGACGAGCGCGGCGCCGGCGACCGGCGCGGTGGGCTCAGCCTGCGGGTCCGAGACGAGTGGACCGGCGCGCTGCGCGATCCGGTGACGCTGTCCGGAGGAGAGACCTTCGTCGTGTCCCTGGCGCTCGCGCTCGGTCTCGCCGACACCGTGTCCCACGAGGCGGGTGGCACCGACATCGACACGCTCTTCATCGACGAGGGCTTCGGCAGCCTCGACGCCGAGACGCTCGAGGAGGTGATGGACACCCTCGACACGCTGCGGGAGGGGGGCCGCACCGTGGGGGTGGTGAGCCATGTGCCGGAGATGCGGGAGCGGATCACCGCCCGGCTCGAGGTCTGCAAGAGCCGCGAGGGGTCCACGCTGCGGCGCAGTTGAGTCGCCGCAGTCCAGGGGCGGCGTGCCGGGACGCGCCGGGGCCGCGTCGTGCGGGATCGGCTCCGCCCGTCGGTAGGGTCCCCTCATGGCCAGCTCGAGTGACGACGCCGCCCAGCGCCTGGACCCGTCCTTCACCGCGCTCCCCTATCGGCGGCTGGCCGAGGTGGCCTTGGCGCGGGCGCAGGACTTCGGTGTGAGCCACGCCGACTTCCGGTTCGAGAGGGTCCGCTCCCAGTACTTCTCGGTCCGAGACGGGCGCCTGCAGGGCGCCGAGGACGACGAGGACCTGGGCTTCGCGGTCCGCGTCGTGCTCGACGGCGCGTGGGGGTTCAGCGCCGGCGTCGTGCTCACCACCGACGAGGCCGTGCGGGTGGCGGAGTCGGCGGTCAACGTCGCCCGGGTCGCCGCCCGGATGACCCGTCGTCCGGTCGAGCTCGCCCCCGAACCGGTCCACGCCGACGCGGTCTGGTGCTCGTCGTACGCCATCGACCCGTTCACCGTGCCGCTGGGCGAGAAGGTCGCACTGTTTCGCGACTGGACCGCCCGACTCGTCGCCGCGAACGGGGTGGAGCACGCCGCGGGGACGCTCCAGCAGGTGCACGAGAACACCTACTACGCCGACCTCTCCGGCACGGCGACCACCCAGCAGCGGGTCCGACTCGAGCCGTCGGTGGAGGCGTTCGGGAGCTCCGCCCAGCACGGCACCTTCGACTCCCTTCGCACGATCGCGCCTCCCGTCGGGCGAGGCTGGGAGTACCTCGTCGACGGCACGTGGGACGTGGAGGCCGAGCTGGCGGCGATGCCCGACCTGCTTACCGAGAAGCTCGCCGCTGCGTCGGTCGAGCCGGGGGCCTACGACCTTGTCATCCACCCCTCGAACCTGTGGCTCACGATCCACGAGTCGATCGGCCACGCCACCGAGCTCGACCGGGCGCTGGGCTACGAGGCGAACTACGCCGGCACCTCCTTCGCGACGCCGGACAAGCTCGGCACCCTGCAGTACGGCGCTCCGGGGATGCACGTCACCGGCGACCGCACGACCGAGCACGGCCTCGCCACCGTGGGGTACGACGACGAGGGCGTCGCGGCACAGTCCTGGGACCTCATCCGCGATGGCATCCTCGTGGGCTACCAGCTCGACCGCGCCATGGCGGCCCAGTTCGGAGCCTCGCTCAACGACGGCCGCTCCAACGGCTGCGCGTACGCCGACTCCCCCGCCCACATGCCGATCCAGCGGATGGCGAACGTGTCGCTCCAGCCGGACCCGACCGGCCCGGACATCGAGGGCCTGATCGCCGGTGTGGAGGACGGCATCTACATCGTCGGCGACCGCTCCTGGTCCATCGACATGCAGCGGTACAACTTCCAGTTCACCGGGCAGCAGTTCCACCGGATCCGCCACGGCCGCCTCGCCGGGCAACTGCGCGACGTGGCCTACCAGGCAACGACCACGGACTTCTGGCGGAGCATGCGCATCGTCGGTGGACCGCAGACCTACGAGCTGGGTGGCGCCTTCAACTGCGGCAAGGCGCAGCCGGGCCAGGTGGCCGCGGTGAGCCACGGCTGTCCCGCCGCGGTGTTCGACGGTGTCCGGATCCTCAACACCAGTGAGGAGGCGCACGGCTGATGCTGCGTCCCACTCCCCAAGACCTCGCCGAGCGCGCCCTCGACCGGTCGCGCAGCGACGCGTGCGTCGCGATCGTCCGCGACCGCCGCGGCGCGAACCTCCGGTGGGCCAACAACACCCTGACGACCAACGGCGTGGACCACGGGCGCGAGGTGAGCGTGATCGCCTTCGCGGGTGGGGCGAACGCCTCCGTGAGCGGCAGCGCGGCGTCTGTGGAGCAGCTCGACGCGCTGGTCGACGCGGCCGACGCCGCCGCGCGGACAGCCGCCGACGCGGGCGAGGAGGCCGAGGACAGGGCACCCCTGGTCACGCCGGAGGAGACGACACCCGACGCGACGGCACATGCCTGGGACGCCGAGCCGGGGATGACGGGGATCGACGTGTTCGACGCGTTCGCCGCCGAGCTCGGAAGCGCCTTCGACGAGGCCGAGGGTGCCGGCCGGATCCTCTACGGCTTCGTCAGCCACGACGTCACCACCACCTACCTCGCCTCCTCGACGGGCCTACGGCTGCGCCACGAGCAGCCGACCGGTCACTACGGCGTCACCGGCAAGACCGCCGACCTCTCGTCCAGCGCCTGGGTCGGCGGCGCGACCCGCGACTTCACCGACGTGTCGGCGCGCGCACTCGCGGCCTACGTCGCGACCCGGCTGGGCTGGGCGGGTCGCCGTACGGAGCTGCCAGCGGGTCGCTACGACACCGTGCTGCCGCCCACGGCGGTCGCCGATCTGATGATCGACGCCTACTGGTCGGCCGGAGCCCGCGTCGCTCACGAGGGACAGTCGGTCTACGCGCGCGCCGGCGGCGGCACGCTGATCGGCGAGTCGATCGGCCGTCCTGGCGTCTCGCTCTTCTCCGACCCCGCGTACGCCGGCCTGCAGGCCGCGCCCTTCGTGGTCGACGCCGCTTCGGGCAACACCTCCAGCGTCTACGACAACGGCCTCCCACTCTCGCGCACCGACTGGATCGCCGACGGTCGGCTCACCGCGCTCCTGCAGACCCGGCACACCGCCGGCCTCACCGGTCAACCGGTCACGCCGGCGATCGACAACCTGGTCCTGGAGGTCGCCGGCGCCACCGGCAGCGAGGAGGACCTCGTCGCGGGCATGACGGACGGGCTCCTGGTGACGTGTCTGTGGTACATCCGCGAGGTCGATCCCCAGACACTGTTGCTCACCGGCCTGACCCGGGACGGCGTCTACCGGGTCGAGGGTGGCGAGGTGACCGGGGTGGTCAACAACTTCCGGTTCAACGAGAGCCCGGTGGACCTGCTCCGCCGCTTCTCGGCCGCCTCCGCGACCGTGCCCAGCTTCTCCCGGGAGTGGGGGGACGACTACTTCTCCCGCACCGCGACGCCGGCACTGCGCATTCCCGACTTCAACATGAGCTCGGTGTCGCAGGCCCTGTGAGCGGCGGTCCCCCGGGGATCGGCACACGGTCGTCGTAGGGGCGACGGGTGTACACGAAGGTCGCGCACTCCAGGTACGCGACCGAGCCGTCGTCGTCGCTCCGGCGGACCCGTAGCGTCTCGCCGTGGTGGTATCCGGCGACCCCGACGAGCGAGCCGTCCGAGCGACGGTCGAACTGCTCGGCCAGCCGGTGGCGGGCCACGTCGTGGAGCTCGAGGAGTCCGTGGCGGTAGCGCGCCTCATAGGCGGAATGACCCCAGTACCAGCTGCCGAGCAGCTCCTCCGCCCACGCCGGCACCGCGGTCGTGGGCAACCACGGCGTCGTGGCGCGCATCGCTCCGGTGCCGAGCATCCGCTCCGCGAGCTCGACACCCGCGAACCCCGTCGTCGCGTTGGTGAGCGCGACCAGGCCGGCACCGCTGTCCGGGTCGATGAGGGCGCAACCCTGGAAGCCGGGCATCGAGCCGAGGTGACCGACCAGCCGTGCGTCGGGGCCACCGGGGATCCACGGCACCACGAACGTCGCCAGGCCGTAGTCCTCACGCACCGGCCGCTGCATCTCACGAAGGCTGGCCACGCCCAGCACCGCGTCGTCGCCGGAGCGCAGGACCGCCAGGAATCGGGCGAGGTCGTCGACGGTGCTCCAGAGCTGGCCTGCCGGCGCCATCGCCCCGGTGTCGTGTGCCGGCTCCTCGGCGAGCGTGCCGCGCAGATGGTCGACGCTGAACCCGGTCGCGGCGGGTCGACGAGGAGCTCGGGTGGTGTCCCGAAGCTGCAGCGGCTCGAGCAGGCGCTCGCCCAGCACCGAGTCCCACGACGCTGCCCGGACGCGGGCGACGACCTCGCCGAGAAGCGCGAAGGCGAGGTTGCTGTAGTGGTACGTCGTCCCTCGCGCGAACACGGCGCCGGAGCCGTCGTTCGCCGCGCAGAGCGTGGGGAAGTCGGTGCCCGGGGTGCGCTCCCACCACGGTCCCGCGGGCTCGCTCTGCATGCCGGAGGTGTGGGAGAGCAGCTCGCGCAGCGTGGCGTCGCCGTAGCCCGACTCCGGCACGAACCGAGCGAGCCGGTCGTCGAGGTCCAGCAGCCCGTCGTCGCGGCACTGCAGCACCAGGACGCCGGTCATCGTCTTCGTGATCGAGCCCATCCGGAACTGGGTGGCGGGTGCGACCGCGGCACCGGCGAACCCGCTCCACACCGGACGACCGTCGTCGAGGACCGACGCGACGATCGTCGGCAGGCGGCGGACCGACTGGTACGCCTCGAGGATCCGTTGAGCCCGGAAGGCGCGCTGCTCGGCGCGGTCGACGTCCACCACTTCGGGCCTCAGTCGAGGAACGCTGCGATCGCGGCGCCCAGCTCCGGCCGCACGATGCACGCCATGTGGTTGCCTGGGATCTCTGCGCAGGTCGCCTTCGGGAGCAGCTCGGCCAGCTCCTGGCCCGACCCGTGGTCGTCGTCCTGGGCACCCATCAGCACGAGGGTGGGAACGTCGACCGAGGCGATGTCGTCGCGGGTCATCGCCACGTTGGCCCCGATCACCCGGGTGAGCGCCTCGGGATCGGCACCGACGGTCTTCACGAACGCCTGCGTCATGAACTCGGGGTCGCCATGCCGGTACGACCCGAGGTTCGCGAGCACCCGTTGGTACCAGCCGCTCGCGGTGCTGATGTCCAGCATCCGCGAGAGTCCCATGCCGGCCAGGACGGCCCGGTCCGGCCGCGCCCCCCGCACCAGCATGCGGAGCGTGGTCCGCGACCCCAGTGAGTAGCCGCCCAGGTCGTAGCCGCCGGCGGCCGGATCCAGACCGAGGTGCCCCAGCAGGGCGAACCCGTCCTCGGCCAGCTCGTCGGGAGGGTAGGCCTCGGGGTCGTGGGAGCGGTCGGAGTCGCCGTGGCCGCGAAGGTCGGGCGCGATGACGCGATAGCCGGCGTCGGCGAGCAGCTGGGCGTGACCGTACTTCACCCAGTTCACGTAGCCCGTGGAGACGAAGCCGTGCAGGAGCACCAGCGGGCGGCCGGCCCCGATCTCCCGGTAGACCAGAGTGGCGCCGTCCGCGCCGGCGTACTCGTGCAGCTCGGCGTCGGGAAACGACGGGAGCGGGCTCACTGGGCCGCCCCGTCGCCCTCGGCGTACGCCTCCATCGGCGGGCACGAGCACACCAGGTTCCGGTCGCCCCACGCCTGGTCGATCCGGCGCACCGGCGGCCAGTACTTGTCGGGGTCGAAGCCGCCGGGGAAGACCGCACGCGCACGCAGGTCCGCGGAGCCGTAGGCGTCGGAGACCAGCACCTCCGCGGTGTGCGGCGCGCCGCGCAGCGGGCACGCCTCGGCGTCCCACTCCCCCGCGGCGACCAGGTCGATCTCGCGGCGGATGGCGATCATCGCATCACAGAACCGGTCGAGCTCGGCGAGGTCCTCGGACTCGGTGGGCTCGACCATCAAGGTGCCCGCCACCGGGAAGCTCATCGTCGGGGCGTGGAAGCCATAGTCGATGAGCCGCTTGGCGACGTCATCGACGGTGACGCCGGTCTCCTTGGTGAGCGGCCGGAGGTCCAGGATGCACTCGTGGGCGACGAGGCCGTTGTGGCCCCGGTACAGCACCGGGAAATGCTCCTGTAGCCGCTCGGCGACGTAGTTCGCGGCCAGCACCGCGACGCTGGTCGCCCGGGTCAGCCCCTCGGCACCCATCATCCGGACGTAGGCCCAGGAGATGGGGAGGATCCCGGCCGAGCCGTACGGCGCAGCGCTGATCGGGCCGATGCCGTCGCGCTTGCCCGCCTCGGGGTGCATGGGGTGGCTGGGGAGGTACGGCGCCAGGTGCGCCCGCACGGCCACCGGCCCGACGCCGGGACCCCCGCCACCGTGGGGGATGCAGAACGTCTTGTGCAGGTTCAGGTGCGAGACGTCGCCGCCGAACTCCCCCGGCTTGGCGTGCCCGAGCAGCGCGTTGAGGTTCGCGCCGTCGACGTACACCTGGCCGCCGGCCTCATGCACGATCCGGCACAGCTCGCCGATGGTGTCCTCGTACGCCCCGTGGGTCGACGGGTAGGTGACCATGATCGCCGCGAGGCGGTCGGCGTGCTCGCCGCACTTGGCGCGCAGGTCGTCGAGGTCGACCGCGCCGGTCGGCGTCGAGGCGACGACGACGACCTTCATGCCGGCCATCACCGCGGACGCGGCGTTGGTGCCGTGGGCCGAGGACGGGATCAGGCACACGTCGCGCTCGCCCCGGCCCTGCGCGCGGTGGTAGCCCCTGATCGCGAGGAGTCCGGCCAGCTCGCCCTGGGATCCGGCGTTCGGCTGGATCGAGACGCGGTCGTAGCCGGTGACGATGGCGAGCCAGTCCTCGAGGTCGGCGACCAGCCGGGCGTAGCCGGTCGCGTCGGTCGCCGGCGCGAACGGGTGCAGGTCGGCGAAGCCGGGCAGGCTCACCGGCTCCATCTCCGTGGTCGCGTTGAGCTTCATGGTGCACGAGCCGAGCGGGATCATCCCGCGGTCCAGCGCGTAGTCGCGGGCGGAGAGCCGGCGCAGGTAGCGCAGCATCGCGGTCTCGCTGTGGTGCGCGGAGAAGACCTCGTGGGTGAGATACGGCGTGGTGCGCCGCAGGTCGGTCGGCAGCGAGCGCCCCATCCCCCAGCGATCGGCCCCGATGCCGAACGCGGAGACGACCGCCGCGAGCTCCTCGTCGCCGGCGCTCTCGCCGACGCTGATCCCGACGTGGTCGTCGTCGACGAGCCGCAGGTGCACGCCGAGCTCGTGGGCCCGAGCGACCACCTCGGCGGCGCGGCCGGGGACCCGCGTCAGCACCGTGTCGAAGAAGGCGTCGTGGACGACCTCGATATCCGCGTCGCGGAGGGTCGCGGCGAGGCCGGCCGCCCGGGCGTGGATCCGTTCGGCGATCCGCCGCAGCCCCTCCGGGCCGTGGTAGACGGCGTACATCGAGGCGACGACCGCCAGCAGCACCTGGGCGGTGCAGATGTTCGAGGTGGCCTTGTCCCGGCGGATGTGCTGCTCGCGGGTCTGCAGCGCCAGCCGGTACGCCGGGCGGCCCGCGGCGTCCTTCGACACCCCGACGAGCCGTCCGGGAAGGTGCCGCTCCAGGCCCTCGCGCACGGCCATGAAACCGGCGTGCGGTCCGCCGTAGAACAGCGGCACGCCGAAACGCTGGGAGGAGCCGACGGCGACGTCGGCCCCCAACGTGCCGGGCGACTCCACGAGCGTCAGCGCGAGGAGGTCCGCGGCGACGACCGCGAGACCGCCCCGCTCGTGCACGCCGGCGATCACCGCACGGGGATCCCAGAGCCGCCCGGACGCTCCGGGGTACTGCACCAGCAGACCGCAGATCTCTCCCTCGGGAAGGCCCTCGGCGAGATCCGCCACCACGACGGGGATGCCCATCGCCTCGGCGCGGGTGCGCACCACGTCGATCGTCTGGGGCAGCGCGTCGGCGTCGACGACGAACGCGCTGTCGGCGCTGGCTTTGCGCTGAGCGCGACGCACCAGCGTCATGGCCTCGGCGGCGGCCGTCCCCTCGTCGAGCAGCGAGGCGTTGGCCGTCGGCAGACCGGTCAGGTCCGCGACGACGGTCTGGAAGTTCAGCAGGGCCTCGAGGCGCCCTTGGCTGATCTCCGGCTGGTACGGCGTGTAGGCGGTGTACCAGGCGGGGTCCTCCAAGACGTTGCGGCGGATCACCGGCGGCGTGATCGTGGCGTGGTACCCGAGCCCGATCATCGGCTCGAGCGGCTGGTTCGCCGCCGCGAGGGCACGCAGCTCGCGGGCCGTCTCGCGCTCGTCGGCGGGCGCCGGGAGGGCATCGGCGCGCAGGGCGGTGCGCAGCGCTCCCGGCACGGCGGCCTGCATCAACCCGTCGAGGGAGTCGAAGCCGACCAGCTTCAGCATCCGGTCGACGTCGTCGGGGCGGGGCCCGATGTGGCGGTCCGCGAACGCCTCGGCCGCGTGGTCGAGGGACTGGGCAGGAGGGCGAGCGGTCATGGAGGGCTCCCGGCTAGGGCTCACCTCCCCCTCAGTCGGGCCGGTCGCCCTTCTGAGTTGCCTCGCCCGCCCGGTCCTGGGCGCCTGAGAGCTTGTCGGGGAGGAGTTGCCCCTTCGGCGCTTCGGGCGCCCACCCTGGGGTGATCGCCGCGAAGACTCTCCCGTGCGGGTTCGTCGGCCCGCCCAATCTACCAGCGCCAGTGAGCCGCAGAGGTACGCCGCGTGCGTCCGGCCGAGTGCCTCGCAAGGCGGACGAGCGAAGGCGTGCTTGGGCGCGGAGCGCACGTCCGGGGTACCCGCGGCAAGGCAAGCGAAGCGCGTTACCGTGGGGTGGGTCGTGCGAGGAGAACGCAGCGAGGCGCCGGTCGGCGTGCGCGGTCAGCCGGCGTGGCGGGCCTTGCGGCGTGCCGCCAGCTCGTCGGCGGCCGAGGTCGCCGGCTCCTCGCTTGCCGTGCGCTCCGAGGGCAGCTCGGCGAGCGAGCCCTCGATCTCGCGCCAGACGCCGCCGATCGCGATGCCGAAGACGCCCTGGCCGCCCTGGAGCAGGTCGATGACCTCGTCGTTGCTGGTGCACTCGTAGACGGTGGCGCCGTCGCTCATCAACGTCACCCGGGTGAGGTCGTCGGTCCCCCGAGCGCGCAGGTGGGCCACCGCGGAGCGGATCTGCTGCAGCGAGATGCCGGCATCCAGCAGCCGCTTGATCACCTTGAGCAGCAGGATGTCCTTGAACGAGTAGAGCCGCTGGGTGCCCGAGCCGGTGGCGCCGCGCACGCTGGGCTCGACGAGGCCGGTGCGCGCCCAGTAGTCGAGCTGGCGGTAGGTGATGCCCGCGGCGTTGCACGCGGTGGGACCGCGGTAGCCGAGGTCGTCAGGAAGCGGCGAGACGTCGTCGTCGAAGAGCAGACCCTGCTCGTCGGCCGTCCGGCTCGCTTCCAGCGTCTCCGCCTGGTGCTGCGCGTCGTGCCCGGCAGCGGCGCTGCCGTTCTCGTTGTTCGCCACGTTGACCTCCGAAGACTCCGTCCGCTGAGCGTAACCCGGGGGAAGGCCGGCGCGGCCGCAAGTTACAGCGAAGACATTCGGAAAGGTAAACCTCAGGTTGAGGGTCGGTCAACGAGGCGCGCGGCGTGTCGGCGGAAGGTTCAACCGGGCCTTCAGGGTGCCCCGCGGGCGGGAGGGCTCAGCCCTCGAAGTCCTCGGGCGTGACGTGATCGAGGAACTCGCGGAACTGCTCGACCGTCTCCTCCTCGTCGTGCGCGCTGCCCTCGGGCCCGTCGCCCTCCCGCTCGGAGTCGGGGACCGGGATGCCGGCCTCCTCCAAGACGTCCTCGGCGCACACGATCCGCGCTCCCGTCCGCAGCGCCAGCGCGATCGAGTCCGAGGGCCGGGCCGACACCTCCACGCCGGAGGCGAGCACGAGCACCGCGTAGAACACGCCCTCGCGCATCTCGGTGATCCTGATCTCGGCCACCGTGTTGCCGGTCGCCTCCACGAGCTCCTTGAGCAGGTCGTGGGTCAGCGGTCGCGGCGGGACCACCCCCTGCTGGGCGAAGGCGATCGCGGTGGCCTCCACCGCGCCGATCCAGATCGGCAGGTAGCGCTCGCCCTCAGCCTCCCGCAGCAGCACGATCGGACTGTTGGAGGGCATCTCCACCCTGACCCCGACGACCTCGACCTCGCGCACGCCGTCAGCCTACGCCGGGACCCGACGTCAGCGCAGTGACCGCAGGCCCGCGCGCACGAGGGCGGCGTGCAGCCGCACGGAGAGCGCGGCGATGTCGTCGATCGCCTGCGCGGCACGGCCCTCGGCGCCCTCCTCGCGACTGCGTCGGATCGGCGAGACGACCTGCTCCACCAGGCCGATCTCGCGGTCGGCCGCGGTCCGGAAGGCGCGCAGGTGCCGCGGCTCCACGCCGTACGCCGCGAGGTCGCCGGCCACGGTGGCCACCACCACGGCGTCGGAGTCGTAGTGCCGGGCGCCGGGGCGCATCCGGACCAGCCCGTAGGTCTCGAGCTCGTCGAGGAGCTCCTCGGAGATGCCGGCGGTCTTCACCAGCTCGCGCCGGCTGACCCGCACGTCGGCGGCCGGCATCCGGAACGACTCCGCGCTGGGCATCCCGTCGGCGCGCAGCGCCGTGGCGGGGACCGCGGGCGCCGCGTAGGTCGCCGGCGGCTCCAGCCCGCGGTCGATCGCGTCGAGGTGCTCGGAGATCACCTTCAGCGGCAGGTGGTACTGCCGCTGCATCGTGATGATGTAGCGCAGCCGCTCCATGTCTCGCTGGGAGTACTTGCGGTAGCCCGACGGCGTCCGCTCGGGCTTGAGCAGCCCTTCGGACTCCAGGAACCGGAGCCGCGACTCGCGGATGTCCTCGTCGGGGAACTCCTGCTTGAGGCCGGCGATCGCCTGCCCGATCGTGAACCGCTCGGCGGCAGCGCTGGCTCTCGGACCCGGCACCTCAGCGGCCCGCGGTGTCGTCGAAGTAGCTGAGCCGGAACTTGCCGATCCGGACCTCGTCCCCGTTCGTCAGTCGCGCGTCGTCGATCCGGTCCCGGTTGAGGTAGGTGCCGTTCAGGCTGCCCACGTCGTGCACCGTGTAGCCCTGCTCGTCGCGCCGGAACTCGACGTGGCGACGTGACACGGTGATGTCGTCGAGGAAGATGTCGCTCTCGGGATGCCGACCGGCCGTGACGATGTCGGTGTCGAGGAGATAGCGGCTGCCCGCTCCGGGGCCGCGCAGCACCACGAGCAAGGCACTGCCGGCCGGCAGTGCCTCCACCGCCGCAGCGTCCACCTCGTTGAGCGTCGCCCGCTCCTCGGACTCCACCTTCGGAACGCCGAACTGGATCGTGGCGGTGGCGTCGGAGGCCTCCCCGAGCCGGTTCCCGCACTGCGAGCAGAACTTCGCATCGGCGGCGTTGTGGCTACCGCACTGGGCGCACTCGGACACGGCGATCAGGCCTCCCCGTCACTCACTGCTCGTCATCGGCCGGTGAAACCCTCAACCAACACTGGAGGTTGATGGTTCGGCCAACCTATCAGGGCCTCGGTCAGGATGCGACGGTCGCGGCGTAGCCGTCGGAGTCGAGCAGCCCGTCCAGCTCCGCGCCGTCGGAGGGCACCACCTCGAAGAGCCAACCGGCACCGTAGGGGTCGGAGTTGACCAGCTCGGGCGTGGCGTCCAGGGCGTCGTTGCAGGCGACGACCTCTCCACCCAGGGGCGCGTAGACGTCGCTGACCGACTTCGTCGACTCCAGCTCACCGATGCTGTCGCCCGCGGTCACCGTAGTGCCGACCTCGGGCAGCTGGACATAGACGATGTCGCCCAGCGCCTCCTGGGCGTAGTCGGTGATCCCGACCCGGACGCTGCCCTCGCGCTCCCCCGGGCTGCGGACCCACTCGTGCTCGGCGGTGTAGCGCAGGTCGTCGGGGATCGTGGACATCGGCACTCCTCAGCGCTCGGCGGTCGATGCCGGAACGTTACTGCCCGCCCCCGCCTGCCGCAGGACCGGGCGCCGGCACAGGGGTGGCGTACGTTGTCGAACCCGGCGCCCGGGTGACGTCGACCTGGAGGTCCGCCACCTTGCGGACCGAGGTCGTCCCTCCGTCGAGGGTGACGTCGTCCCGGAAGCCGCCCGGGAAGTCGAGCGCGCGAGCCAGGGTGTCGGGGTCGCCGATGACCTCGAGGGTGTACGGCGCGGTCAGCAGGCGACCGTCGACGGAGATGCCGCCGTCGGCGTCCTGGAAGGACGTCTGGGCGACCACCCGCACCTCGTGGTTGATCTGCATCGCCTCGGCGCCGGCGTCGCGCAGCTCCTCGACGCCGTCGAGGAGGTGGTTCACGCTGTAGCGCCCCTGCGGGTCGGTCACGGTGATGACGATGCCCGGCCCGTGCGCGGGGAGCGTGCCGGCGAGGATGCCGAGCGTCTCGATCTCGCTCTCGGCCTGGTCGAGCGCCGTCGCGCGCTTCAGGCTGCTGCTCTTCAGTGCGGTCCGGGTCGCGTCGAGCTGGTCGATCTCGGCCTGCGCCCGGGCGGACGCCGCCGACAGGCCGTTGAGGGCCTGCACCAGATCGGACTGCCGGAGCCCGGAGTAGACGTCGTCGGCGTTGTAGAGCCGTACCTGCGTGACCGCGGCGAACATCAAGACGCCGAGCAGCACGCCGACGACCAGCTGGCCCCGCGAGGGCCGCACCAGGGCGTGTCGCAGCCGCCCCATCGGCGTGGCCGAGGGGTCCGGGGCCGGCTCTTCGGCGAGGTCGGGGTGCTCAGGCATGGAACAGGTGGCGCCGGATGGCAGCGACGTTGGAGAAGATGCGGATCCCGAGCACCACGATCACGCCGGTGGACAGCTGCGCGCCGACGCCCAGCTTGTCGCCGAGGAACACGATGAGCGCCGCGATGACGACGTTGCTCACGAACGACACCACGAAGACCTTGTCGGAGAAGATCCCGTCGAGGAAGGCCCGCAGCGCGCCGAAGACCGCGTCCATCGCCGCGACCACGGCGATCGGCAGGTACGGCTCGAACCACAACGGCACGTCCGGCTTCAGGACGAGGCCCACCACGACGCCCAGGACGATGCCGAGCACCCCGATCATGGGCGGCTCCTCTGCTGACGGTCCGGCGCGGGCAGCACCTGGACACGGGTGGTGGCGTGGCGCAGGTCCGGCAACGGCGCCGCCGGGAGTCGCAGCGCGCTCTCGGTGCTGAGGTCGAACACCAGACCGACCTGCTGGTGCAGATCCAACCACGCCGCCCCGCTCGAGGTCTGGGCGAACCGCCCGGGCAGCGTGCTCGGGTCGCCGATGGCGTCCACCTGGTAGGGCCGGTCGAGGTTGACGAAGTTGACGGTGATCGCGCTGCCGGCCTCGCGGATGGAGGTGAGGTTGGTGAGGCGCTGCCCGTTGATGGCGATGGCCTCGGCGCCGGCCGCCCACAGGCCGTTGACCAGCTGCTGGAGGTCGCCGTCGAGCACCCGGTTGCGGTCGCTCTGGGCGTTCGGGGCGTCGTCGACGACGACCCGCACCCCCGGGCCGCGCACCGGGACCGTGCCGGCGACGACCGAGAGCCGGGTCAACCGGGCCCGCGTGCCCCCCGACAGCCGGCTGCTCTCGGCGAGGCGCGTGCGCAGGTTCTGCACCTGCTGCTGCAACTGTTGGACACGCACCTGTTGGTGCGACAGGGAGTCCTGGCGGGCGCGGACCTGTGCGATCAGGTCCTGGCGCTCGTGCTCGGCGGAGACGGCGTCCTTGGAGGTCTGCGTGGCGGCGGTGATGAGGACGACCACGAAGGCCGCGACCGCAAGGACCGTCCACAGGGGCCGCCGCTCGCGCTGCCCCGGGGCCCGTCGGGCGGCGGTGATCGCGGAGTCCTCGTCGAGGGCGTGCCGGTTGAGATAGGTGAGCAGGCCGAGCACCGCGGTGGAGTCGGGCAGGGGTTGCGCGGGCGGCGTACTGCCGCGGCCGGCGTGCTGCGGTGTCGGGGCCACCTCAGCGCCCCGGGGCGTGCGCGTCGGGGTCGGCCAGGAGCGTCCGGACCTGCCAGGCGTAGAGGATCCCCGCCCACCAGTACAGCCCCGTGCCCCACACCGCGAAGGCCCAGCCGAACACCTGCGCCAGCCGCGCGAGCGTTCCCTCACCGTCCCCCACGAACAGCAGCGGGAAGGCGTAGAGGAGGTTGAACGTCGCTGCCTTCCCGAGATAGTGGACGGGGAGAGCGCTGTAGCCGCGCCGGCGCAGGAACGGCACGAGCCCCCAGAGCAGCAGGTCGCGCAAGGGGAGGATCGCCGCCACCCACCACGGCACGATCTCGCGCAGCGCCAGGCCGACGACGACAGCGAGGATGTAGAGCCGGTCGGCCACGGGGTCGAGCACCTCGCCGAGCCGGGAGGTCTGGCCCCATCTCCGGGCGAGATGGCCGTCGAGCCAGTCGGTGACTCCCGAGACCATGAGCACCACGAGCGCCCAGAGGTCGGCCTCGGGACCGAGGACCAGCCACAGGAACAGCGGTACGCCGAGCAGGCGCAGCATGCTGATCAGGTTCGGCACCGTCCACACCGCCGAGGCCTGGCTCGGCTGGGCGGCTGCGGTCACAGCGGGCACCCTACCCAGCACTCACCGGCGAGGTCGGCAACGACAGCGTGACCGCGCTGCCGTCGATGCGGACCTCGCCGTGGTGGTTGTCCGCGATCGCGGCGACGATGGCCAGGCCCAGTCCGGTGCCGCCGCTGCTGCGGCTCTCCTCGGCCCGGGCGAACCGGTCGAAGGCGCGGTCCACGAAGTCGGCCGGGAAGCCCGGCCCCTCGTCGGCCACCGTCAGGGCGATTCGGGCCCCGGCCACCTGCGGATCGCCGTCTCGCACCTCGATGCGGGTGGTGCCGGCGCCGTCCCGCAGGGCGTTGGAGACGAGGTTCCCCACCGCGATCCGGAGCCAGTGCTCGTTGCCGGGCACGCGCGCGCTCCCGGGGACCTCGGCGAGGAGCTCGCGCCGCTGCTCGGCGTACCGGGGACGCCACTCGGCGACGACCTCGCCGACGACGTCGGCGAGGACCACCGGCGTGGTGGGATCTGCCTCGAGGGCACGCACCTCCTCCAGGGACAGCAGCGCGTTGCACAGTGCGACCAGCCGCTGCACCTGGGCCAGCAGGGAGTCCAACGACTCGCGCATGTGCGGGTCGGTGGCCCGGAGCCGGGCCCATTCGACTTCGGCGCGCATCACGGTGAGCGGCGCACGGAGCTCGTGCGACGCGTCGGCGAGGAACTGCCGCTCCCGCGCGGCGCCCTGGGAGATCCGGTCGAGCAGGTCGTTGAAGGTGTGTCCGAGCCGGCTGATCTCGTTGTCGCCGGAGGGCACCGGGAGGCGGGCGTCCAAGCCGGCACTCGCCGCGGCCCGCCGGTAGCGCTCGACCGGCTTGAGGGCCCCTCGTGCGGTGCGGTAGCCCACGAACGACGCCGCGGCCAGCGTCGCCAGACCGGCGAGCGCCAGTTGCAGGAGCAGCTCGCGCAGCGCCTCGTCGCGTGGCTCGCGGCTGATCGCGCAGGCGACGACCACCCGTCCCGCCGGGCTGACCTCGTGGAACGCGACGTAGCGGTAGGCGTCCGGGGAGTCACGCAGGAGGTGACCGATCTGCCCGCGCTCCACACCGTGCGCGGCGACCCGCCGCACCGTCGCCGCGTCGACCAACCGGTCCTCGTGGTCGCCGGCGATCACCTGGCCGGAGCGCGTGTACACCTGGTAGCTCAGTCCGGGAGTGTCGCTGACCAGCGGCTCCCCGGACCGCACGGCGCTCTCCGTGAGCTCTCGGTAGGCATCCAGGTCGCGGTCGAGCTGGCGGGTCAGGGCGAACGACATCCGCCAGTACACGAAGGCGCTCGCCACGACGAGCACGACGAGCATGGCCAGGGCGACGGTGAACACCAGTCGGGTCACCACGGACCGCTCGGCTGCGGCCCGCCTGGGGCCGGTCATCCGCTCGCGCGCTCCATCCGGTAGCCCACACCGCGGACCGTCGTGACCACCACGCTCTGCGAGCCGGCCAACCGCTGGCGGACCCGTGACATGTGCACGTCGAGCGCGTTGCTGTTGATGTCGACCTCATCGGCCCACACCTCGTCGAAGAGGACATCGCGGGTGACGACCCGACCGGCGCGCTCCATCAGAGCTCGCACCATCGCGAACTCGCGACGCGACACCGGCACCTCGTCACCGGCCACCCACAGCCGGTGCGCCGCGACGTCGGCGATCACGTCGCCCACGACGACGCGGTCCTCAGGCAGCACCGGCTCCCGCCGCCGTGTCACCGCCTTGAGGCGCGCGCTGAGCTCCTCCAGGGCGAACGGCTTGACGAGATAGTCGTCGGCGCCGGCCTCCAAGCCGGCGACCCGCTCGTCCACGGTGCCGCGCGCGGTCAGCA
This sequence comes from Marmoricola sp., assembly GCA_051961835.1. Lineage (GTDB taxonomy): Bacteria > Actinomycetota > Actinomycetes > Propionibacteriales > Nocardioidaceae > Marmoricola. Next base: position 17,902 of record JBQCCW010000002.1, read on the forward strand.
TCAAGATCGGGACGTCGTTGCCCTCCTCGCGCAGCCGGCGGCAGACCTCCTCGCCGCTGAGGCCGGGCAGCATCCGGTCGAGCACGATCGCATCGATGTAGGGGCGACGCGCCGCCTCGAGCGCCTGCTCACCGTCGTGGCACCCGTCGGCGGTGATGCCGAGCGAGGCCAGGTAGTCACAGATCAAGGTGACAAGCCGGACCTCATCGTCGACCACGAGCACGTGCACCCGGTCAGCGTAGAGGCGGCCCGACGGCTCATGCATGGAGGATCACCGGACAGTCGCCACCGGTGCTCGGGGCCGGCTGCCGCACTGTGCCCCGCCGGAGCCACACCTCGTGGCCGCACACCGTGCCCACCCGGCGGTAGCCGGCATGGAGAGCCCGGCCCACTCGGCCGCGGGGGTCGAGGTTCCACAGGTGCGCCGGATCCCAGCGCACCACCCAGGTGGGTGCCTGCGAGCCCCGCAGCGTCCGCACGAGGAGGTCCAGATGAGGGTCGAGCGTGCGCAGCGGCAGGCTCCAGCTGTAGGGGTAGCGGGGCTCCAAGCCGGACATGCCGATCACGTTCGCGTGCGTGTACGGCACCGTCACGGAGTCACCGGGTCGGCTGCTGCGCTGCAACCAGTCGGCGACCTGGGCGGGCTCGCTGCGGTGCGTCTGGGCACCCACCGCGGCCACCGGCGTGGCGACGAGGGTCGCCCCCAGCGCCAGCAGCCCCGCCGCGCGCACCGTGGGCCACAGCGGCTGGTCGCGTCGCGCGCTGAGGCCGACGGCGAGCGCGACCATCGGGATCACCGCGATCAGGTAGTGCGACCAGTAGTTGCCGCCGCCCACGATGCCGACCAGCTCGACGAGGAACGTGCCCAGCAGCGCCCAGGGCAGCGGCCGCAGGTGACGGAAGCGCTGCGCCTGCGAGGCCGCGACGACAGCGGCGAGGGTGACGAGGCCGGATGCCAGGGCGAACCCGAGAAGGTCGACCGCGCGCCGGCCGGGGGCTGCCTGGGAGTAGTCGGCGATCACCCTGGCCGCGTCGATCCGGAAGCCGTACATCGCATATACGAGCGCGCCCACGCCGCCGGACCGGTGCGCCCAGACCAGCCCACCCGCGACGACGAGTGCCACGCCTGACGCGAACGCCCCACCGAGTCGTACGGCGCGCCGTGCACCGACGCCCCGCAGGGCGCCCAGGGCCAGGTAGATGCCGGCGAAGGCGAGCCCGTCGACGAAGTTCTGCTTGACCAGGACCGCCGCCGCCGCGGCGACGCCGGCCAGGACCATCCAGGCGACGCCGAACCGACGTTGCCGGCCGGCCGCGAGCACCCCGCCGACGGCGCAGCTCACCAAGAAGGCGGCGACGAGCTCGCCGTTGAGCTGCTCGGCGTCGAAGAGCGAGGAGCAGATCAGTGCGGTCGCCACCCAGGCGGTCCACCGGGCCGCGCTGGACGCTCGGTTCGCTCCTGCGGCGCATCTCGCGGCGGCGCTCAGCACCGCGACGAGCCCGACGGCGACGCCGGTGGCCGTCCAGCGCACCCCGTAGGTGCCCAGGTGGTCGGCGACCCAGAAGACCCCGATCAGCAGTGGGGGCCGGTCGACCCATTGGGGGCCGTACAGGTACGCCCCCGGCTCGAGCCAGTGGTGGCCGACCATCGCGAAGCCGCCCTCGTCGGACCCCAGGTCGGTCGAGAGGAACGACAGGTGCAACACCGCCGTCACCAGCAGCGCCGCCGGGACCGACCACCGTGCGACCGGGCGCGGGACGGACAGCATGGCCGCGAGCCTAGGGGGACCACCTGACCACCGCGTGACGACCCGCGCCGGTCTCTCGCACGCTCAGCGGGCTCCTGCGCGGCCCCTCAGCGGCGGGTGCGCTCGTGTCCGCACCGCGGGCAGTGCTCGCCGGCACAGCAGTCGAGCTCCTGGCCGCAGCCGCAGCGCTCGTCGTGGTCGAGCACGACGACGGGTGCCGCCGCCCTCGTCAGGGTGCCTGTGCTCATGGTGTTCCTCCCGCAGATGTCCTCAGTCGAGAAGACGGCAGGAAGACCACGAACATGATGCGACACGCCGGATCGGTACGCCCGATACGCCGGAATGACCCGTCCGGACCACCCGAGATAGCCCGGACGGGTCAGCCCCGTCGGGCGTCCCCTCAGTGCCCCGCGGCGGGCGCGCAGAGACGGCAGGCCGTCAGCCCCGGCGCGTCGGTCCCGGCCGGACGCAGGTCGTCGCGGTCGGCGATCAGGTCACAGTCGGCGCGGTGCAGGGTGGAGCCGCTGCCCGCCACCACGAGGACCGAGCCCGGATCGCGCAGCGCGGCCGGCGGAGGCGGTGGGAGCCGGTCGGCTCCGGCCGGCACGACACCTGCAACCGCGACCGGAGCGCTCGCGTGCGCCATCGCCGCCGTGGCATTGGCGTGGGACACCGCATCGGCAAGCAGCAGCAGGGTGTCGGAGAGCCGCTTGGAGGCGTCCTTCTGGTCCGCGGCCACCCGGGCGAGCCACGCGCCGAAGTAGAGGAAGCCGCCCACGAACGTGATGCCGAGGCCCAGGATGCCGCCGGAGACGAGGTAGGACATCTGGTCGTACTGGTACGGCGTGTGCGCGACGCCGTACCAGCCGAGCCCGATCACCACGAGCCCAGCGGGAAGCAGCACCGCCCCGGCGACGAACAGCACCATGTGGAGCAACTGGGCGCGGTTGTCGAGGAGGGGCGCGACGCCGTCGTGGCGGGAGCCGGCACGGGGGAGGCCGGTGCGGGAGAGGGCGAGGTCGGGCACGGCAGCCGCCGTGTGCGCCGGTGTCTGGACGGTCATGTCACACCTTCCGGAGGTCGGGAAGTCCTGAGGCGAGGCCGTGCGGGCAGGTCCCGGCACCGCCGAAGAGCAGCCCCATGCCCCGCCGGAACCACCATCCGGCGCCGGCGGCCAGGGCGATGCCGCCGATCGTGAGCATGCCGGGCACCGATCCGAGGGGCGGGAGGCCTGGCGTGGCACTGACGTTCTGCACCGGGGTGGAGGCCGGCGCCGCATCGCCCGTGGCCGCACCCCCGGCGGGCGTCGCTCCGAGTCCCGCGCCGGCACCGGACGGCGCGAGCCCCGCCCCGCCCGAGGCGGTGCCCGCCGCAGCCGGGACGCTTCCGCCGGTCGCCGACCCGCCGGCCGGCACCTGCGGCGGCGCGAACGAGATGCCCTTGACGGTCTGGGCGGTGCTGGAGACCCTGCCGGGATAGATCACGAACTTCGGGTGCGCCTCGTTCAGCGCGAGGAGCAGGCTCTTCAGCTGGCCGGCCGAGTCGGGGAGGTTCTTGGTGATCTGCCCGATCGGAAGGGACGGCAGCTTGCTGCGGAGCACGCCGGTGTCGAAGGTGATCCGGGGGCCGGAGGCGACCATGGTCGCCGCCGTGCCGGTCACCGTCTTCTCGGGCTTGGGCAGCTCGATGGCGATGCCGAGCATCTTCAGGGCCTTGGCCGGTGCGTCGGGAAGGCCCGGGATCGCCGTCTTGTTGCCCGCTGCCTCGAACCCGTCCGAGGTGAGCGCGAAGGGGGTTCCGGCGATCGACACCTCGCCGTAGGACACCCGGGGTGTCGCCGTCGCGCCGGCCGCCGTCGCCGTGGTGACCGCCGTGACCCGCATTCCGGTCAGCGTCACGATGCCGCCCGCGAGCCGCAGCTCGCCCAGGGAGGCCGCCGCGGTGGCCGAGACGCCGGCCGCGGTGCCGTAGTCCGTCCGGCTGCTGCTGCTCATCCCGTCCGCAGCGATCACCGCACCCAGGGCTCCCAAGGGGCTGGAGGGCGCCGGGTCCGCGGTGCGGACCGAGGAGCTCGAGGAGTCGGCGGAGGATCCGGTGAGCGCTCCCCCGAGCGCCGACAGGTCGCCGTGGGCGAGTGCGGACAGCGGGTTGGAGGCGGTGGCTCCGCTGGCTCCGGTGGCTCCGGAGCCGCCGCCGCCGATGCCGGGCAGGCCCGGAACCGCGGGAAGGGCGGGGAGACCCGGCACCGGCGAGCCGCCGGAGCCCGAGCCCCCTTGCCCGGCTCCCCCGGTGCCGCTGGTGTCCTTCCCGCTGTCGTCCCCGGCCACCTGGCCGTCGCTGGAGTAGCCGGCACGCGCGACCGCGCCGGCGTCGTCGGTGCGCACCCGCTCGACGGTGCCCGGGAGCGGCTCCTGCTCGGCGTGGGTGGTGTCGCTGGGGTACTGGGCGTTCGCCTGCACCGGGTAGCCGTTCTCCCCCAGCTGCGGCGGGAGGCCGGACTGCTCCACGATGGTCTTGAGCCCCTCGCCCACGGCGTCGCCGGGCCACATCGCCGAGGAGCGAGCGGTGCTGTTGGGACCGGAGGTGCCGGCGACCGTGGTGTAGCTGAAGTTCAGCTCGGCCTGGGGGTCGGAGGGGATCGGGATCGACGGCTCGTAGATCTCGATGCGCAGCGGCGTGGCCACCGCCTCGGTCGAGAAGCCGCCGGCGTAGCCGGAGAGCGGTGCGACGGCACCGGCGGCCGCGTCGACCGGCATCGCGACGGCCATCGAGACCACGGCGGCGATGCCCAGCCCGGCCAAGGCGCGCACGGGCCCGCCGGTCCTGGTGTCCCTGCTCATGCGGCCCCTCCCAGCATCACGTCGGCCATGATGTCGTTGATCTCGTCTGGTTCTCCGGTCGCTACGATCCGGCCGCCGGTCATCACCGCGGCGTAGTCGGAGATCCGCAGTGCCGTGCGGGCGAACTGCTCGACGACCAGGATCGAGACCCCCGACGTCGCGATCTCGGCGACCGTGTCGTACAGGTCCTCGACGATCAGCGGAGCCAGCCCCATGGAGAGCTCGTCGAGGAGGAGGAGCGCCGGGTCGGAGGCGAGCGCGCGGGCGAGCGCGAGCATCTGCTGCTCACCGCCCGACATGGTGCCGGCCAGCTGCTCGCGACGCTGGTGGAGTCGTGGGAAGTAGGAGAAGGCCGTGTCCAGGACCTGCGCGGCCGGCACGCCGGCGTACGACATCAGCAGCAGGTTCTCCTCGACGGTGAGGTTGGGGAAGACGCTCCGGCCCTCGGGCACGGTCGTCAGGCCGAGCCGCGCCAGCTCGTCGCACCGTGCGCCGCGGACGCTGACGCCGCCCATGTGCACGTCGCCGGAGGTCTGGCGCATCTGACCGCTGATCACCTTCAGCAGCGTGGACTTGCCCGCGCCGTTGGGCCCGAGGAGCGCCATCACCGCACCCTTGGGCACCTTCAGGTCGACGCCGCGCAGCACCTCGATGCGGCCGTACGCCGCGCGCACGTCGATCAGCTCGAGGATCGGTACGGCCATCAGCTCACTCCCTCGGGGATGTCCGCGGTGACCCGGGGCAGCTCGCTCGTCACGTCGGTGAGCGGTGCGAACGACGTGGTCGTCTCCGCCGGACCCTCGGCGGTGTCGTCGGCATAGCCGAGGTAGGCCTTCTGGACGACGGGATCGCTCCGGATCTCCGCAGGCGAGCCGGCGGCGATGATCCGCCCGAAGTCGAGCACGTGGATGTCGCGGCACACACCCATCACCAGGTCCATGTCGTGCTCGACCATCAGCACCGTCCGCCCCTCGGCGGCGAGGTCGAGCAGCAGCGCCCCGAACGCGTCCGTCTCGGACTCGTCGAGGCCGGAGGACGGCTCGTCGAGGAGCAGCAGGCGAGGGTCGCAGGCGAGCGCCCGCGCCAGCTCGAGCAGCCGCGCGGCACCGGTCGGGATGGAGTCGGCCCGCTCGTCGGCGTAGGCCGCGACACCGACCCGCTCGAGCAGTTCGTCGGCCCGGTACGCCGGGCTGGGGCGGAACCAGCCTCCGATGCCGGCGTGGATCTCCAGCGCCGTCCGGACGTTGTCCCGCACGGTCAACGAGCCGAACGCCTCCAACCGCTGGAAGGTCCGGCCGACACCTCGGCGCGCCCGCCGGTGCACCGGGAGGCGGGTGACGTCGTGGCCGTCGAGGACGACCTTGCCCGACGTCGGCCGCTGGAGGCCGGTGATCACGTTGAAGCACGTCGTCTTGCCGGCACCGTTGGGTCCGATGAGGCCGGTCACGGTGCCGGCCTCCACCTTGAACGAGGCCTTGTCGACGGCCGTCACGCCGCCGAACTGGACGGTGACGTCCTCAACGCGCAGTAGCGACATCGCCGACCTCCCCCCTCTCGACACCGGCACCGACGGGGTCCGGGGCGACCGGCACGGTCGCCCCGGGCTCCCCCCTCTCACTCAACGCGCCAGCGTCCTCGACGTCACGCCGACCGCGCTCCAACGCCATCCCGGGGAACCGCTGCGCCAGCAGGGGGTAGAGCCGCTCGTTGAGCCAGTGGCCGGCCCCGAAGAGCTTGTTCGCCAGGCCGTTCGGGTCCCGCGCGAGCGCCACGGCACCGAACCCGAGGATGACGAAGAGCAGACCCGCGATCGAGGGGTGGTCGGACTGGGCGACCGGCAGGTACATCAAGAAGAGCCCGCCGAGCCACGCGCCGGTGATCGACGTGACGCCCCAGACCACCGCGGCCAGGACCAGCGTCAGGCTGCCGAAGAACTGGAAGTCCTGCGCGCCGATCGTGCCCCGCAGACCGGCGAACAGGGCGCCGGCGAACCCGGCCACCGCCGCGGAGACGGCGAACAGCCCGACGCGGAACCAGCGAAGGTCCAGCCCGAGCGTGCCGCACGCCGCCTGGCTGTCGCGCATCGCGATGAGGATGCGCCCGAGCCGGCCGCTGCGCACCGCCAGCACCGCCCAGCCGACGAGGACGCCGAAGATCACCATGAGCAGGGTGTAGGCGCCGGTGTCGGAGATGCGGAAGCCCAGGATCGACAGCCGCAGCGCCGACAGCGTGCCGTTGGTGCCGAAGCCGAAGGACGACCCGAACACGAGCTTGTCCATCAGCTGGGCGAAGGCCAGCGTGCTCAGGGCGAGGTAGAGGCCGGTGAGCCGCAGCACCGGCAGCGCCACCAGGGCCCCGACGGCCCCGGCGATGAGCGCCGCCACCACGAGCCCGAAGAGGTTCGGGGAGTCCAGCTTGGCGTAGGCCAGGGCTCCCACACCGGCGAAGGTGAACTGCGCCAGCGAGACGTGGCCGCCGTACCCCGTGAGCAGCACGAGCGACATCATCACGATGGCGTAGGTCGCGGCCGTTCCGAGGAGCAGCAGGTTGCTGTCGGAGAGCAGTGCGGCGAGGGCCAGGCCGACCAGGATCACGACGATGCCCCAGACGCCGGCCGTGCCGCGCCGTGGCACCGGCGCGGAGACGATCCCCTTCACCTGGCCGATCCGCAGCGGGGCCTGCGGCATGAGCACGATGATGGCGAAGAGGAACACCGTCGGGACCACCGCCCGCAGACCGGCGATGTCGCCGCCGGTCGGCAGGTAGCCCACCGCATACGACTGCAGCAGTCCGAGCCCCATCGCCCCGACGTAGGTGGCGGGCAGGTTCGTCAGCTTCCCCAGCATCGCGGCGGCATAGGCACTGATCACCAGCAGGGTCAGGTCGTAGTACTGCAGGCCGATCACCGGCGTCAGCAGGATGCCCGCGAGCGCCGCCAGCGACACCCCGATCGCCCACGCCAGCGCCGCCACCACCTGCGGCCGACCGCCGTAGAGCTCGAGGAGGTCCGGGTTGTCCACGCTCGCGCGCATCGCGGTCCCGATGCGGGTCCGGTTCAGCAGCAGGTAGAGCGAGCCGGCCACCACGCCGGAGAGGATCACCGTGAGGATCTGGTGCCAGGTCAGCACGACGCTGCCCATGGTGATCATGTGACCGGCGAAGAACTGCGGCACGGTGCGCGCGGCGGGCGGCCACACCTGCGTCGCGACGCCGATCAGCGCGACGAGGATGCCGACGGTGACCACCAGCGACACACCCACCGGCGCCGAGCCGAGACCGCGGGTCAAGAAGCGCTGGGTGAGCACCCCGACCAGCGGCGCCACCACGATGAGCACCAGCAGCAGCGACACCCACGCCGGCAGCCCCTGACGCTGGCTGAAGTCCCAGTACACGAACGCGAACACCATCCCGAAGGCTCCGTGCGCGATGTTGAACACGCGCGTTGTGGAGTAGGTGAGCACCAGGCCGCTCGCGGCGATCGCGTACGCCGCACCGGTGAAGATCCCGATCAGGGTGTAGGAGACGAAGGACCCCATCGGTCAGCCCACCGAGGTGACGCCGTTGCAGAGGTACTTCGTGCCCCCGAGGGGCGTCCACCGCCCGCTCTTCAGCTGCACGAACCGCCAGCACTGCGAGGAGTGCTTGCTCCCCACCGGCTGGGGAGAGTGCATGCCGTTGTCGGTCCAGTCGTTGATCTTCGTGATCGCCGAGACCAGGGCGGACCGGCTGAGGCCGCCACCGAGCTTGGTGGCCTCCTGCACGAAGAGCCGCGCGGCCGACCAGGCGTAGAGGCCGAAGAAGGTCGGCGTCGCGCCGGGGGCCACTTGCTGCAGCCACTGCAGGTAGGTCTGGAGCTCCTTGTTGCTCGAGGCCTCCTCGAACGGCGTGAAGTTGAGGAAGGCGATCGAGCCCTCGACGGCGCTCCCGCCGGTCTTGACGAAGTCCGGGTTGTAGATCGTGGGGTCGCCCACGAGCACCTGCGGCTTGAAGGAGGCCTGCTGCATCGCCTGTGCCAGCCGGACGAAGGACTGGTAGTTGCCCAGGAACTGCACCCACTTCACGCCCTTGTCCTTCATCGCCTGGACGTAGGGCCCGTAGTTGAACTCCGACACGTCGATGCCGGCGCGGTAGACGATCTTCATCCCACGCTTCTGCTCCGCCGCGATCTGCGTCTGAGCGTTCTGCGCGGCGGCGCCGGCGTTGAGATAGAGGTACGCGCCGTGCTGGCTGGCGTCGTGGTAGTTCTTCACGAAGAAGTCGGGCACGGCGTTCTCGAACTCGTTGGTGGCCGCCGCCTCGACGCCGAAGCAGGTGGTGCAGTCGTTGCGCTCGTGCGTCACCGCGGCGGTGCGGATGTCCGGTAGGCCGCAGCTCTGCGCCGTCGACGCCCCACCGGAGTCGAACGCCGACATCGACCCCACCGCAGCGAAGTCGGTCGCACAGATCTTCTGGTACGCCTGCTGGTCTGCGCCGCCGTCGGTGCGACTGTCGTAGGTGTCCAGCTGAAGCTTGCGGCCGCAGATGGTCGAGGTGGCGTTGAAGTAGGCGACGTACGCCTTCGTCGCCTGCTGCGCCGCCTCGAAGAGGCCCGGGGACGGGCCGCTGATGTCGGAGCTGTTGCCGATCCGGATCGTCTTGGCGTCGATCCCGGGGCCGTTCTTGAAGCCGCTGCAGCTGGCGGCGCTCACGCCACCGGTAGCACTGGTCGCGCCACCCCCGCCGGACCCACCCGAGGAGGTGGAGCCCCCGCCCGTGGAGCCCGTCGCGCCGGTCGAGCCGCTCGTCCCCGTGGAGCCGCTCGTGGTGGACCCGCTCGACCCCGCGGCGGTGGTGTCGGTGGTGTCGCTGCCCGTCGTCGTCGTGGCGCCGCCGGTCGTCGTCGTGCCGGTGGTCCCGACGGTGCCGCCGCTGGTGCCGGCCGCCTGGCCCGCCACCGCGTCGTTGGCCGCGCGCACCGCGGCCGGGTCGAGCTGCGAGCCGCCGCACGCCGTCGGGAGGGCGAGGGCCGCCACGGCGAGCACGGCCACGGCGATGCGTCGCGCCGGCGGGGCCCCGTCGTGCGCGCGGGGGCGTGGGAGGGACGTCACAGCTTCTCCTGGGGGCAGAGGGCGTTTGAAGCGGCTGTACGTGGAGAACGCGTGCGGCCACCGAGAGTTACGCCACGCTCTGATTTTTCTAGAACATGTTCCAGTTCGTGGCCGCGCTGCGTCAGACTGCGCCCATGGTCCCCGCGCCCCCGTCCGGCCTCCGCCACGGCGTCGTACTGTTCACCCGCGACCACGGCATCACGCCGTCGGACGCGGCCCGCTGCGCCGAGGAGCGGGGCTTCGCCACGTTCTACGTTCCCGAGCACACCCACATCCCGGTACGTCGTGACGCGGCCCACCCCGGCACGGGCGACGCCTCCCTGCCCGACGACCGCTACACGCGCACCCTGGACCCCTGGGTGTCATTGGCGACCGCCGCGGCGGTCACCTCCCGCATCCGGCTCGCCACCGCGGTGGCCCTGCCGGTGGAGTCCGATCC
>JBQCCW010000003.1:0-5083 GCA_051961835.1 Marmoricola sp.
GCTCGGCGAGCGGTACGCCGCCGGCGAGCTGCTCCCGGCGCCGGGCGACGAGGACGTGCACGGAGCCCTCGAGCGGCTGCTGATGGAGGAGGTGGGCGCCGAGCTGGGGGGACGGCTCCGGGCCGGCCGATCCCGCAACGACCAGGTCGCGACGTTGTTCAAGGTCTTCCTGCGCGACCACGCGCGTGCGATCGCTGCGCTGCTCCTCGACCTCGTCGACGCGCTCGCCGATCAGGCCGCGGCGCATCCCGACGCCGTGATGCCCGGCCGGACGCACCTCCAGCATGCCCAACCCGTCCTCCTCGCCCACCACCTCCTCGCCCACGCATGGCCGTTGCTGCGCGACGTCGACCGGTTCGCCGACTGGGACGCCCGGGTGGCCGCCGACTCGCCGTACGGCTCGGGCGCGCTTGCCGGCTCGAGCCTCGGGCTCGACCCCCGGGCGGTGGCGCGCGAGCTCGGGTTCACCGACTCCACCCGCAACTCCATCGATGGCACCGCCAGCCGGGACTTCGTGGCGGAGTTCGCCTTCGTCGCGGCGATGAGCGGGGTCGACGTGAGCCGGCTCGCGGAGGAGGTGTGTCTGTGGGCGACCCGCGAGTTCGGGTTCGTGACGCTGCACGACGCCTACTCCACGGGGTCGAGCATCATGCCGCAGAAGAAGAACCCGGACATCGCCGAGCTCGCCCGGGGCAAGGCCGGCCGCCTCGTCGGCGATCTGACCGCTCTGCTGACCACTCTCAAGGGCCTGCCGCTGGCCTACAACCGCGACCTGCAGGAGGACAAGGAGCCGGTGTTCGACGCGGTCGACACCCTCGAGGTGCTGCTGCCCGCGTTCACCGGGATGGTGGCGACCTCGACCTTCCACACCGACCGGCTGGCCGAGCTGGCGCCGCAGGGCTTCTCGCTCGCCACCGACATCGCGGAGTGGCTGGTGCGCGAGCGGGTGCCGTTCCGGGAGGCGCACGAGATCGCGGGCGCGTGCGTCCGGGCATGCGAGGAGCGCGGGATCGAGCTCGACAAGCTGAGCGACGAGGACTTCGCCGGCCTCGACCCCCGGCTCACGCCGGGCGTCCGGCAGGTCCTCACCGTGGCGGGGTCGGTCGCCTCGCGCGACGCCCGTGGCGGCACGGCCCCGGCGCGGGTCGCCGAGCAGCTCGCCGAGCTCCGCGAGGTCGTGGCGGCGCACCGTGCCCGCCTGGGCTGAGGGCCCGCCGCTCGAGGTGGCGCCCCGGCTGCTCAACGCGGTGCTGCGCCACGGCGGGGTCGCGATCCGGATCACCGAGGTCGAGGCGTACGACGGCGCACACGACCCCGGGTCCCACGCCTATCGAGGGAAGACCCCGCGCAACGCGGTGATGTTCGGCCCGCCCGGTCGGCTCTACGTCTACTTCACCTACGGGATGCACCACTGCGCCAACCTCGTCACCGGTCCCGACGGGAACCCCGGCGCGGTGCTGCTGCGCGCCGGCGAGGTGGTCGAGGGACTCGACGTGGCGCGCGAGCGCCGCCCCCGCAGCACCGACCGCGACCTCGCCCGCGGACCGGCCCGGCTGTGCACGGCCCTCGGCCTGACGTTGGCCGACAACGGCATCGTCGCCCAGCTCGAGCCCGGCCGGCACCCGGTGGAGATCGCCACCGGGCCGCGGGTCGGTCTCCGGCACGCCGCGGACCGGCCCTGGCGGTTCTGGATCGCCGGAGACCGCACCGTGTCGGCGTACCGGCCGGCGAAGAAGCTGCCGCCCGGGTCCTGAGCGGCGAGGCGCCGGAACGACACCGACACGACGAGAGCGATCCGGGCGCGCCACAATGGCGGTCCGATCCCGCACGAGAACGAAGGGCTCCGCGTGACCATCGACCCCCACCTGCTCGACGACCTCGAGTGGCGCGGCCTGATCGCCCACGCGACCGACCGGGAGGCACTGCGCGAGGCGTTGAGCCCGGAGGCCGGGGGAGTGCGGTTCTACGTCGGCTTCGACCCCACCGCTCCGAGCCTGCACCTGGGAAACCTCGTGCAGATCATCACCGCCACGCGGTTGCAGGACGCCGGACACACGCCGTACGCACTCGTCGGCGGCGCGACCGGCATGATCGGCGATCCGCGGGAGTCGGGAGAGCGCACCCTCAACGACGTTGCCACCGTCCAGAAGTGGGTGGAGCGTGTGCGAGCGCAGATCGAGCCCTTCCTCTCCTTCGAGGGCGCCAACGCCGCGACGATGGTGAACAACTACGACTGGACCGCGGAGCTCTCCACCATCGACTTCCTGCGCGACATCGGCAAGCACTTCCCGGTGAACCGGATGCTCGCCCGCGACGTGGTGCGCAGCCGCCTCGACGCCGGCATCAGCTTCACCGAGTTCAGCTATGTGCTCCTGCAGTCCATGGACTTCCTCGAGCTGTACCGCCGGCACGGCGTCACGCTGCAGTTCGGCGGTTCGGACCAGTGGGGCAACCTCACCGGAGGCGTGGAGCTGATCAGGCGCGCTGAGGGCGCCCGCGCCCACGCGTTCGCGACGCCCCTGATCACGAAGTCCGACGGGACGAAGTACGGCAAGACCGAGGGGGGAGCGCTCTGGCTCGACCCGGAGATGCTCTCGCCGTACGCGTTCCACCAGTTCTGGCTCAACGTGGAGGACGACAAGGTGGTCGAGCTCCTGAAGGTGTTCACCTTCCTGCCCCGGGACGAGATCGAGGAGCTGGCACGGCTCACGGCCGAGGAGCCCTTCCGGCGCGCAGCGCAGAAGGCGCTCGCGGACCACGTGACGACGCTGGTCCACGGTGAGCGCGAGACCGAGCAGGCCAAGGCCGCTGCCGCGGCATTGTTCGGCGGAGGCGACCTGGCCGAGCTGGACCCGGTGACGCTGGGTGCGGCCCTGACGGAGGCGGGTGCCACGACGGCCGCGCTCGGGACGTCGTTCGTCGACCTGCTCGTGGCTGCCGGGCTCGTGACGAGCAAGAGCGAGGCACGCCGGACCGTCGCCGAGGGGGGCGCCTACCTCAACAACGAGCGCATCACCGATCCCGACTTGGTTCCCGGGGCCGATCGTCTGCTCGACGGCTGGGCGGTGCTGCGGCGGGGCAAGAAGAAGCTCGCCGGCGTACGGCTCGACTGAGCCGGGGAGGGGGCGCCGCGCATGGGCTGGCAGGACGAGCTCGTCGAGGAGGCACGAGCGGTGCTGCCTGCCCCTGTGTGGGAGTACGTGCGCACCGGAGCGCGCGAGGAGGTGACGCTCGGCGAGGCCGCCCATGCGTGGGCCGGCTACCGGTTGTGGCCACGCGTGCTGCAGGACGTGTCGGCACCCGACGTCGCCGTACGCCTGCTCGGCACGGAGTTCTCCTTGCCGTTCGGGATCGCACCGACCTCGCTTCAGAGGTGCGCGGACCCCGAGGGGGAGATCGCGATGGCGCAGGCCGCCGCCACGACGGGGGTCCCCCTCGTGGTGTCGAGCAACGCCGGCTTCCCGTTCGCGCAGATCGGAACGGTGGCCGGGTCGTGGTGGCTGCAGGCGTACCTCACCCACGACCGCACCGCGTGTCTCCCGATGCTGGAGAGCGCCGTCGCGGCGGGAGCCGAGGCGGTCGTGCTCACGGTCGACACACCGTTCCCCGGCACGAAGTACGCCGTGAGCGACGACGACTGGGCCGGGATCGACCTGTCCTGGCATCGGTGCAACTACCCGCCCGGCATGGGTGCGGGCCAACGCGGTGAGTGGGCGCGCGACCTCGGCCCCACCGACATCGCCTGGCTGCGCGAGCACACCGGACTTCCCGTGGTCGTCAAGGGGGTTCTCCGGCCCGAGGACGCGCGCGTGTGCATCGCTGCCGGGGCGGCCGCGGTCTGGGTCTCCAACCACGGCGGACGTCAGCTCGACCGCGCCGTCGCGACGGCCGACGCCCTCGGCCCCGTGGCAGCGGCGGTAGGACAGGACGCCGAGGTCTATGTGGACGGCGGCGTGCGCTCGGGTCTCGATGTGGTGACGGCGCTGGCACGGGGAGCCGATGCGGTGTTCGCCGGACGGCTGCCCTACCTCGCCCTGGCGGCCGGGGGACGCGCGGCGCTCGAGGCATCACTGGGCCGGATGCGGGTAGAGATCGAGGAGGCGATGGCGCTCTCGGGGTGTCCCGACATCGCCGCATGCCGGGGGCTGCTGCCTGCCTGGCGGCCGATCTCAAGGGCCGATTCACGCTCTGACCTGCGTGAATCGGGCTTGTGAGCGGGGCCACGCCCCGCCGATTTGACGGACGTTCGCCAAGCTCCGTAATGTTCTACCTGTCGCCAGGGAGCGGCGGGACGCAAGGCCGAGAGGCCGGGCGGCCGGCCCCCAGGTGAAGCCCCCAAGCTCAACACCTCAACCGAGGTGGCTCGAGTGTGCGCGATCAGCGGCCTCGGATCAACTCGGCGGTTCGGAGCGCCCGGGGGAGCCGGATCCGGCCGATTTGACTCGGTCCGAACAGCCCGGTAAGTTTGCTCAGGTTGCCCCAGCGGGAAGGCCGAGAGGCCTGACGCGGTGTGCGCTTGATCCTTGAGAACTCAACAGTGTGCCAAAAGTCGACGAATTAGTTTGACCCGTCCGACTCCAACGAGGCTCTTCGGAGCCGCGATCGAGTCGACGGTTCCTTTGGTAAGAACAATGATTCTGACATATGTCAGTGTCTGTCTCTTGCCGGGACAACTCCTAGAATTGGCACGGTGCGCAAGCACGGTGTCGCTAGATTTCAACGGAGAGTTTGATCCTGGCTCAGGACGAACGCTGGCGGCGTGCTTAACACATGCAAGTCGAGCGGTAAGGCCCCTTCGGGGGTACACGAGCGGCGAACGGGTGAGTAACACGTGAGCAATCTGCCCTTCACTCTGGGATAACCCCCGGAAACGGGAGCTAATACCGGATACGACCACTTCGGGCATCCGATGGTGGTGGAAAGTTCCGGCGGTGAAGGATGAGCTCGCGGCCTATCAGCTTGTTGGTGGGGTAATGGCCTACCAAGGCTTCGACGGGTAGCCGGCCTGAGAGGGTGACCGGCCACACTGGGACTGAGACACGGCCCAGACTCCTACGGGAGGCAGCAGTGGGGAATATTGGAC
>JBQCCW010000004.1:0-3290 GCA_051961835.1 Marmoricola sp.
GTCGTCGACGCGATGGTCGACCTGGCCCGGCAGGTGCTGCAGATCCTGCGGGACGACTGCGGCATCGAGGGCTGGCTGTCGTTCGGCACCCTGCTCGGGGCGGCCCGCGACGGGAAGGCGATCGGTCACGACTCCGACATCGACCTGAACTACCTCAGCGAGAAGGAGACCCCCGCCGAGATGGCGCGGGAGCTGTGGGACATCGGGCGCGCCCTGCGCCGGGCCGGGCTGGAGGTCCAGCACCGCTCGGCCAGCTTCGTCACGGTGCGCACCAGGGTCCCCGACGGCGGCTGGGGCAGCCTCGACGTCTACACCTGCTTCTACGTCGAGGACCGGCTCCACGAGACCGCCACCGTCCGTGAGGTCGTCCCTCGCGAGGCCGTCCTGCCGTTGCGGGACATCGAGTTCGAGGGTCACCTGCTGCCGGGCCCGGCCGACCCCGACCGGCTGCTCACCGTCTCCTACGGCCCGCAGTGGCGCGTCCCCGACCCGTCGTTCCGCCACCTGCCGGGCCCCGACATCACCCAGCGGTTCGATGGCTGGTTCGGCTCGTTGATGAAGTGGCGTCGCGACTGGAACGCCCACAACGCCCGAGTCGTCCAGGAGGGCGGTCGGCCGTCGCGGTTCGCGCGCTGGGTGGCGCCCCAGCTCGCGGACGTCGAGCACGTGGTCGAGGTGGGCTGCGGCGCGGGCTTCGACCTCCCGGCGTACGCCGCCGGAGGTCGCCGGGTGCTGGGTCTCGACTACGCGCTCCCGCGCGCCGCCGGCAAGGGCCAGAAGCGGGTGGCCACCCGCGAGCTCAACCTCGACGACCTGCGCGACGTGCTGACCCAAGGAGCCCTGCTGTCCCGGCGCGAGGTGCGCCAGGCGGTCGTGGCCCGGGGTCTGCTCGAGGCACTGACCCCGGACGGCGCCGAGGCGTTCTTCACCTTCTGCTCGATGGTCCTGCGTCGCGGCGGACGTGCCTACCTCGAGGGCGTCTCGCGCACGCCGCGCGAGGCCCAGGAGTGGCAGACCCGGCACGAGTCGGGCCGCATCCGGTCGCTCGACCCGGTCCGGGTGGCGGCGCAGGCCGAGGCGGCCGGGGGGCGTATCCTCTCCCGCGCCGGGTTCGACGAGGCTGCACGTGCCGTCCGCACAGGACCCTCGGCCACGTGGCGTATGACAGTTGAGTGGAGCGCGCGATGACGGAGCGGGTCTACCTCCACGTGGGCGCCCCGAAGTCCGGCACCACCTACTTGCAGCGGGTCTTGGAGACCAACCGCGCGCTGCTCGAGGACGCCGGCACCCTCGTCGTCGGCGAGCGACACCTCGACCGCATCCACGCCGCGATGGCGGTGCGTGACGACCCGCGCCTGGCCGACCTCCCGGAGTCGGCGCGCCGGGCCTGGACCCGCCTGGTCCGCCAGATCGGCGACTGGCGCGGACCCTCGGCGATCCTGAGCTACGAGCTCTTCGCTGTCGCCTCGCAGGAGCAGGCCGCCCGCGCCCTGGCCGACCTCTCGGCGTACGACGTGCACGTGGTGGTCACCGCCCGCGACCTCGGCCGGGCCGTGGTGTCGGCGTGGCAGGAGCGGCTGAAGTTCGGGCTCACAGCGCCCCTGGAGGAGTGGCAGCCCAAGCCGGAGTCGGCGGAGAGCAGCGAGTTCGGGTGGCGCACGCTCGACCCGTCGGGGGTGGCGGAGCGCTGGGGGGCGACCCTGCAGCCCGACCACGTCCACGTCGTGACGGCGCCGCGGCCGGTCAGCGGGCCCACCGAGATCTGGCGGCGGTTCGCCGAGGCGTGCGGTATCGCCGGCCTCGACCTGCGGCTCGACGTCCCCCGCGCGAACGAGTCGGTCGGCGTCGTCCAGGCCGAGCTGCTCCGGCGTACCAACGCGCTGCTGAAGCGCCAGATCAGCGGCAGCCGGCAGCGCTCGGTGTGGATCCGTGACCTGCTCGCCCAGGAGGTCCTGGCTCCGCTCGGCAGCGAGCCGATCGGCGTACCCGAGGCGCAGTCGACGGAGGCCCGTGAGGTCTGGCGCCGCGCCGTCGAGCGGATCGAGGCCGGGGGGTACGCCGTGCACGGCGACCTCGGCGACCTGGAACCCGCCCCGTCGGAGGGACGTCTGCCCGGAGACGTCACCGACGCCGAGCTGGTCGAGGCCGCGGTGTCGTGCATCGCGACCCTGGTGGTCACCCTGCGTGACCGCACGAGCGGCCGCGGCTCGGCGGAGGCCCCGTCCGGCCCCGCCGCGTCCACGGAGGCACCCGGCGGGCGGCGCGAGCAGCTGCGCAACCTCGCGGTCCGCGCGGCCAGCCCCTACACCAACGCCCACGTCCGTCAGCTGCGCCAGCGGGTCGACGAGCTGGAGCGCGAGGTGCAGCAGGCACGCCGCCTCCACCTGCGGGTCGCCACGCTCCAGGACCTCGTGACCGAGCTGCTCCTCGACCCCGAGGTCCGAGACGACGGCCTGACCGCCCAGGCCCTGCGCCGCTACCGGGAGGACTCCCTGTGAGGCCGCCGCGCGAGCTCCTGAAGAAGGGCACCGAGACGGCGCTGCCGACCGTCCGGCTGGCGCGCCGGATCAGCCGGCTGGAGGAGGGCATCCGCGAGAACGCCCTGCTCGCCTCGCCGCTGGAGCGGCAGGTGGCCCAGATCGAG
Source organism: Marmoricola sp. (assembly GCA_051961835.1). Classification (GTDB taxonomy): domain Bacteria; phylum Actinomycetota; class Actinomycetes; order Propionibacteriales; family Nocardioidaceae; genus Marmoricola. The sequence continues at coordinate 2,645 of JBQCCW010000004.1, forward strand.
CAGAGCCTGGTGCCGGTCCTGGAGGCGGCCGCCCGACGCGTGTCGACGGACGACGAAGGGCGGCTCCGTGGCTGACCGGCCGCACCACCTCGAGCTGTCGGTGGTCATCCCCTGCTACAACGAGGAGGACTCCCTCCCGCACCTCGTGGAGGTCCTGTCCACGCAGCTGCCGCAGCTGGTCTCGTCGTACGAGGTGATCCTGGTCGACGACGGAAGCCGCGACCGCACGCTGCCGCTCCTGCGCGAGATCTCGCGCGAGCGGCCGGCGTTCCGCTACCTCGCTCTCAGCCGCAACTTCGGCAAGGAGTCGGCGATGCTCGCCGGGCTCAGCCACGCCCGCGGCGAGAAGGTCGCGATCATGGACGCCGACCTCCAGCACCCGCCGGAGATGCTGGCCCAGATGCTGCCGCTGCTCGACGGAGAGGTGCAGCAGGTCGTGGCCCGGCGCACCCGCGACGATGACCCCGCGCTGCGCACGTTCCTCTCCCGCGCCTACTACCGGCTGATGAACCGGCTGGTCGACGTCGAGCTCCAGGACGGCGTGGGCGACTTCCGCGTCCTCGACCGTACGGCGGTCAAGGCGCTGCTGACGCTCGGGGAGACCAACCGCTTCTCCAAGGGCCTGTTCGCCTGGATCGGCTTCGAG
>JBQCCW010000005.1:0-2347 GCA_051961835.1 Marmoricola sp.
ATCGGCGGCATGGTGATCGCCCTGTACCTGCCGATGTTCTCCCTGTACTCCCACCTGCAGCAGCAGTGAGGCGTCACCGAGCAATCCAAGTGACTCCCTGGTAACCGAGACGCCCATCACATACCCTCGGTATATGAGCGCCTCCAACCCCGACCCTCGGCCGCTCGTCGACGGTCCCCGCGATCCCGAGCACGACCCGGCCGCGTCGTACGCCCTCGAGCCGGGCTATGTCGCCCGGCTCACCGCCCGCGTGCTCGCCTCCTCCGGGACGACCAAGGAGGTGCGCTCGCCGCTGGACGGGGCGCCGCTGGCCCACATCCCCCAGTCCACCGACGCCGACGTGGAGGAGGCCTTCGCCCGCGCCCGGGTCGCGCAGGAGAAGTGGGCGCGTACGCCGGTCGCCGAGCGGGAGCGGCTGCTGCTGCGGCTGCACGACCTGGTTCTCGACCGCCAGGAGGAGATCCTCGACCTGATCGTGCTGGAGTCGGGCAAGGCCCGCAAGCACGCCTTCGACGAGCCGCTGCACATCGCGTTGACCGCTCGCTACTACGGTCGTCGCAGCGCCAAGCACCTGGCGGGCGAGCGGCGCTCCGGCGTGCTCCCGGGCCTGACCCGCATCGACGTCAACCACGTTCCCAAGGGCGTGGTCGGCATCATCTCGCCGTGGAACTACCCCTTCACGATGGCGCTGTGCGACGGGTTGGCGGCGCTGGCCGCAGGCAACGCGGTGGTGGCCAAGCCGGACGCGCAGACGATGCTGACGGCGCTGCTCGGCGCCGAGCTCCTGGAGCAGGCCGGCTTCCCGAAGGACCTGTGGACAGTGGTGGCCGGCCCGGGTGCCCAGGTCGGGACCAGCATCATCGAGCGCGCCGACTACATCTGCTCCACCGGCTCGACCGCCACCGGCAAGCTGATCGGCAAGCAGTGCGCCGAGCGGGTGATCGGCTGCTCGCTCGAGCTCGGCGGCAAGAACGCGATGCTGGTGCTGGCCGACGCCGACGTCGAGCGGGCGGCCGAGGGCGCCACCCGCGCGGTGTTCTCCAACACCGGCCAGCTCTGCGTCTCCATCGAGCGGCTCTATGTGGCCGACGCCGTCTACGACAGGTTCGTGGAGCGGTTCGTGGCGCGCACCGAGGCGATGACGCTTGGTGCGACGCTGGCCTGGGAGAACGACATGGGCACCCTGATCAGCCAGGCCCAGCTCGACGTCACCCGCGCGCACGTGGAGGACGCCGTCGCCAAGGGCGCCCGGGTGCTGGCCGGCGGCAAGGCGCGCCCCGACCTCGGCCCGTTCTTCTTCGAGCCGACGATCCTCGAGGCAGTGACGCCCGAGATGACCTGCTTCGGCACCGAGACCTTCGGTCCGGTCGTCGCGATCTACCGGGTGACCAGCGAGGAGGAGGCGATCGAGCGCGCCAACGACGGCGAGTACGGCCTCAACGCCGCCGTCTACAGCCGCGACACCGCCCGGGCCCGGCGCATCGCCGCCCGGATCAAGTCCGGCACGGTCAACATCAACGAGGCCTTCGCCGCGACGTTCGCGAGCCTGGACGCGCCGATGGGCGGGATGCGCGAGTCCGGGATGGGCCGGCGGCAGGGCAGCGAGGGGATCCTGCGCTACACCGAGACCCAGTCGGTCGCAACCCAGCGGCTGATCCGGTTCGCGCCGCAGTACGGCATGTCCGACGAGGCGTACGCCAAGGTCATGAACGCCAACCTGCGCCTGATGAAGAAGCTCGGCAGGGCATGACCGGGTTCGACTACGACGTCCTCGTCGTCGGCTCCGGCTTCGGCGGCTCGGTCACCGCGCTGCGCCTGACCGAGAAGGGCTACCGCGTCGGCGTCGTCGAGGCCGGCGCCCGCTTCGAGGACCAGGACCTCCCCGAGACGTCCTTCGAGGTCTCGAAGTACCTCTTCCGGCCCGAGCTCGGCTGCTACGGCATCCAGCGCATCGACGCGCTGCGCGACTGCCTCATCGTCTCCGGCGCCGGCGTGGGCGGCGGGTCGCTGGTCTACGCCAACACGCTCTACGAGCCGCTGCCGGCGTTCTTCCAGGACCCGCAGTGGAGCCACATCACCGACTGGCGCGACGAGCTGGCCCCGATCTACGACCAGGCCAAGCGGATGCTCGGCGTGGTGGAGAATCCGCTCCGCACGCCGTCGGACGACGTGATGGAGAAGGTCGCCACCGAGATGGGCGTCGCCGAGACCTTCCACCCGACGCCCGTCGGCGTCTTCTTCGGCGGGCCCGGCGCCGGCATGGGCCAGACCGTGGCCGACCCGTACTTCGGCGGGGCCGGCCCCGAGCGCCGCACCTGCATCGCGTGCGGCTCCTGCATGACCGGCT
>JBQCCW010000006.1:0-2077 GCA_051961835.1 Marmoricola sp.
ATCCGCTAATGTCTACCTCGCACCGAGCGGGGAAGTTACATCGCTGGTGTTCCCGCGGACGTAGCTCAGTTGGTAGAGCGCAACCTTGCCAAGGTTGAGGTCGCCGGTTCGAGCCCGGTCGTCCGCTCGGAGGCAAATCGGTACTTGCCTTCACACGGTGGAGTGGCCGAGAGGCGAGGCAGCGGCCTGCAAAGCCGCGTACACGGGTTCAAATCCCGTCTCCACCTCGGGTAGCAACACCCCAGGGCGATTGGCGCAGTGGTAGCGCGCTTCCTTGACACGGAAGAGGTCACTGGTTCAAACCCAGTATCGCCCACCAGCACGAGAGGCCCCCGGCAGCGCCGGGGGCCTCTCGTCGTCCCCGGGTGCGTCGTCCCCGGGCTCCTCGGGGTTCGCGATTCCGGTCAGGCAAACGGGTCAAAGCGGATAATCTGCGCGCAAGGCCGGACCCCGAGGAGCTGCTGTGCGTCGCCACCTACTGACCGCCACCGCCATCGCGGTGGCCCTGCCGGCCACCGTGGTCCCGGCCGTGACGACCGCCTCTCCGGCGGCCGCCGCGGCGGCCCACCCGGGCGCGATCTCAGCGGTGAGCGCCCGACCCGGGCCCTACGCGGGGCAGGTCACCTTCAGCTGGACCGCATCGGGCGCGAACACCACCTCGTTCGTCATCGAGACGGGGCTGACCACGTTCAAGGTGGGCGACCCGGTGCTGCCGGACCACGGTCGGCAACCGACCTACTTCACGATCTCCCCGGGACGGCGCTCGATCACGCTGACCGCGGCGCAGGTCGCCTCGGCGGGGGCCCGTGCCTCCTCCGCGAACCACCTCTACTACCGCTTCAAGGCGGTCAACCGGACCGCGTCGGGTACCGCGACGCGCAGCTGGCCCTACCTGCAGAACGTCGCCGTGAAGCAGGGCACGCCCAGCTCCGCCGGCGTGCCCCTGCGCGTCGCGACCTACAACGTGCACACCGCGACGGCGACGTCGGGCGTGCGGCCCTGGACGGTCCGCGCTCCCGGCGTGGCCCGGACGATCCTGTCGCGCAACCCGGGCGTCGTGAGCCTGCAGGAGCTCGGCATCGGCAGGGCTGACGGCAGCAGTCAGCCGACGACCGTCGGCAGCCTCGACCAGGTCCAGGCACTCCTGAATGCCCTTGCGGCACAAGGCGGCACCCGCTACCGGCTGGTGCGCAGCACCCGGTTCGTCGCGCCGGGCACGCCCGAGGGGATCCAGGGGGCCCGCATCCTCTACGACTCGACGCGCTACCGGCTCGTCAGCTCGTGCCCGGAACGGTCCGACAGCAAGCCGCTGACCACCGACAGCTACTCCTCGTCGTGCACCATCCTGCTGCCCACGCTCTCCGGCGACAACGCCTGGGTCCGGCGTCGGGCGTCGTACGCCCTCCTCGCCGACCGCAGCACGGGCCGCCAGTTCTGGGTGGTCTCGGCCCACCTGGACCAGCGGCACAGCGCGACCGCGACCACGGAGCGCGTCTACGAGCGCCTGCGGGCGACCCAGGCCAAGGCGGTCCTCGCCAGGCTGGACCAGCTGAACACGTCACGGCTACCCGTCGTCCTCGCCGGAGACCTCAACACCTACCAGAACAACCAGGGTGGCTACGACGCCCACGACGCCCTGGTCGCGGCCGGCTACTACGACACCGCGGCCGCGGTGACGCAGGTGAACGCCCGGTACACGACGATGAACCACTTCGCCTGCACCCTCTCGGTGCCGGGCAGCGGGTGGGGAAGTCGCCTCGACGTCGTCACGGTCAAGGGTGTGTGGGGCGCTCCGCGGTGGGAGAACGTGATGTCCGTCTCGGACTGCGCCCGGCCGTCGGACCACAACATGGTCGTGGCCGACATCCGAATCCCCTAGCGGCCCAAGCCGGGACCTCTCGGCGGACGCCGATTGTGCACCGTGCGCCGCCGTCGGATAGTGTCCTGCCTGCAGCCGAGGGCATCGTCCCGGAGCGGCACGTGCGGACGTAGCTCAGTTGGTAGAGCGCAACCTTGCCAAGGTTGAGGTCGCCGGTTCGAGCCCGGTCGTCCGCTCCAGCAGGTAGGCCTCATGACC
>JBQCCW010000007.1:0-8463 GCA_051961835.1 Marmoricola sp.
CGGAAACGGCGCCTCCGCTGGCGGTGAGCGGGCGGTGACGTCGGCTGCGCGGGCGGTGAGCGGGCGGTGACGGCGGCTGCGCTGGCGGTGAGCGGGCGCAGACGGCTCGCGGCTCTGAGAGCCGCGCTAGCCGCTCCGTGACAACGAGCGCGCCGTCTCCGCCCGCTCGGCGTGTTCTCGCGCGCCGTTTCCGCCCGCTCGGCGTCAGGTCAGCGGGGTGCAGTCCTGGCCGCAGGCGCCGTCGGCGGGGGAGTGCACCGGGCCGTCGGCGTGGGCGGCGGGGCGGTGCAGGACCGCCTTGGTCGCCCGCACCGTGAGGCGGTCGGCGTCGCCGCTCGCCGTACCGTCGACGATGAGGGTGTAGCCGCGCGGTGCGAGCGGCCAGAACAGCACGGTGACCCGGTCGTTGGCCGCGACGTTCGCAGCGGTCCCGCGACCCGGGCCGTCGATCTCCAGACCCTCCTCGGTGGCGCGCGGTTCGACGGTGACCGCCTTGATCGCTCCGTCGCCGGCCGTGCTCAGCAGGTACGCCGCGCCGTGGTCGGCCATCGCCTCGGCGAGCCGCGTCGTGTCCACCGGGATGCTCATGCCGGCAGACTCTAGGTTGAGGGCGTGACGACGGGAAGGATGGAGGCGTTCGGCGACGGCGTCCTCGCGGTGATCATCACCGTGATGGTCCTCGAGCTGCACGCCCCGGACGGCCGGGACTGGGCGGCACTGCAGCACGTGGGGCTGGGCTTCCTGACCTACCTGCTGAGCTTCGTCTACGTCGGCATCTATTGGAACAACCACCACCACCTGTGCCGGATCGTGGAGCACGTCGACGGCCGCGTGCTGTGGGCGAACCTGCACCTGCTCTTCTGGCTCTCGCTCTTCCCGTTCACCACCGCGTGGCTCGACGACACCAAGGTCGCCCTGGCTCCGACCGTGCTCTACGGCGTGAACCTGATGCTGGCCGCCATCGCGTTCTTCGTGCTGCAGCGCGCCGTGATGCGCGACCCGGACACCCGGGCGACCGTGGAGGCGGTGTTCGGCCGCGACCTCAAGGGCAAGGCGTCGCCGGTGTTGTACCTGCTGGGGATCGGGCTCGCGTTCCTGGCGCCCTGGATCGGGCTGGTCCCGATGGTCGCCGTCGCGCTGATGTGGGTGGTCCCGGACCGGCGCGTCGAGCGCTACCTCGCGACCGAACGCGCCTGAGCGGACCGAGCGCGGGTACCACCCACGCATGAGCGAGCCCGCCCACGAGGACGTGACGCCCGGAGTCGACGAGGGAGACATCTCCCGGCGCGCCGACCTGCTGCCCGAGGAGGCCGCCGCCGGCAGCGACGACCCCGAGGCTCAGGCCGAGGCGATCCTCGCCGAGTCCGAGGAGCGGATCGTCGAGCCGGAGGAGACCCGGGAGGAGTCGGTGCAGACCGCGCCCCCGCACAAGCGGCCCGGTCTCGCGGAGTGACTCCCCGTACGCTGGCGAGGTGGACGCGCTGATCTTCCTCGCCCTGCTCGCGATCGGGGCCGTGATCGTCGTCTCCCAGAGCAGGCGGCACCAGCGGCGCGCCGAGGAGCAGCGACGCGCCCAGCTCGAGCCGGTGCGCAGGCTGGCCTTCGAGGACGTCACCGCCCTCGGCGAGGAGCTCCAGCAGCTCGACGTGGACCTCGCCGGCCGCCAGCTCGACGCAGGGGAGCGCAGCGACTACCAGCGCGCCCTGGACGCCTACGAGTCCGCGAAGGCCGCCGCGGACGCGATCGGCCGGGCCGACGACATCGGGCACGTCACGCAGATCCTCGACGACGGCCGGTACGCGATGGCGTGCGTGCGCGCCCGCGTCGACGGCCGCCCACTGCCGCAGCGCCGGCCGCCCTGCTTCTTCGACCCGCGTCACGGCACGGCGGTCGAGGACGTCTCGTGGACGCCGCCGGGAGGTACGCCGCGCGAGGTGCCGGCGTGCGCGCTCGACGCCGAGCGCGTGCGTGCCGGTGCCGAGCCGGACGTGCGCCAGGTGATGGTCGGGGCTCGCCGGGTGCCGTACTGGCAGGGCGGTCCGATGTACCAGCCCTACGCCCGGGGCTACTTCGGCGGCTTCGCGCCGATGGACTGGATGTTCGTGGGGATGCTGTTCGGCGGCGGCTTCGACGGCATCGGCCTCGGTCTCGGCGAGGGCATCGGGATGCTCGGCGAGGGCGTCGGCGACGGGATCGGCGCGATCGGCGACGGCATCGGGGACGTCTTCGGCGACCTCGGCAACGGCATCGGCGACGTGTTCGGGGACATCGGCGACCTGTTCTGAGGCGCGCTGAGCGAGACGCCGCCCGGCGTACGACGCACTCCGATCGCTAGCCTCCGGGGGTGCACGTGCAGCAGGCGACTCCGCGACCCGCGAGCCGCCTCGCCACCGGGCTCGGCTACGCCGTGCTGTCCGCAGCCTCCTTCGGCCTGGCGGGCTCGCTGGCCCGCGGACTCATGGAGGCCGGCTGGACCGCCGGCGCGGCGGTCGAGGCCCGGGTCGTGGTCGCGGCGCTGACCCTGCTCGTGCCGTCGCTGGTCGCGTTGCGGGGTCGCTGGTCGATGCTGCGACGCAACGCCGGCACCGTGCTGGCCTACGGCCTGATCGCCGTGGCCGGCACCCAGTTCTGCTACTTCCAGGCGGTCGCGTCGATGGACGTCGCGGTCGCCCTGCTGATGGAGTACACGGCGCCGGTCGCCGTCGTGGTCTGGCTGTGGGCGCGTCACTCGGAGCGACCCGGCCGGGAGACCGTCCTGGGTGCCGTCGTCGCCGCCGGCGGGCTGGTGCTCATGCTCGGCGTGCTCGACGGCGTCGCGGTGAGCACCTCCGGCCTGCTCTGGGCGCTGGGAGCGATGGCCGGGGCGGCGGTGTACTTCGTGCTCTCGGCCGACGAGTCCCACGGCCTGCCGCCGCTCGCGCTGGCCGGCTGCGGTCTGACGACGGCCGCGGTCGCGCTCGGCGCGCTCGGTCTGGTCGGGCTCGTGCCCATGCACATCGGCGCCGCGAGCCCGGCGTACCGCGGGCACGCCGTCACCTGGTGGCTCCCGGTGCTCACCCTCGGCATCGTCACCGCGGCGATCGCCTATGTCGCCGGGATCGCCGCCAGCCGTCGACTCGGGTCGCGGCTGGCCTCCTTCGTCGCGCTCGGGGAGGTGCTCGCGGCGCTGCTCGGCGCCTGGGCGCTGCTCGGTGAGCGGCCCGGGCCGGTGCAGCTCGCCGGCGGCGTGCTGGTGCTGGCCGGGGTCGTCCTGGTGCGGCTGGGGGAGGGTCCCGCCGTCGAGACTCCGCCCGCACTTCCGCTGGATGACCTCCCTCAGGCCGCCCGGACCGCCTCACGCCAGGGCACCCGGGCACCGCTGCGCAGTACCGAGTTTCGGTAGACGCGTCCGGCCACGCGGAGCATCACCGCGCTCGTGGCCACCGTGAGCGCCAGCGAGGCGAGCACCGCCCACCACTGTGCCGTGCCGAGTGCCCAGCGCATCGGCATCAGCACCGGTGCCAGCGGCGGCAGCCAGGACAACACCGCGGCGACGCCGCTCTCTGGATCACCCGGTAGCACGGAGACGCCGACGACCCAGCCGGCCACCAGCGGCATCATCACCGGCAGCATCAGCCCGTTGAGGTCCTCCTGGCGTGAGACCAGCGCGCCGATGGCGGCGAACACCATGGCGTAGAGCCCGAAGCCGGCCACGAACCACGCCAGCGTCCACAGGAGAGTGCCCACCGAGCTCGCCAGCGAGATGTCGAGCTGCCCGACCGCGATGCCGACGCCGACCGCCAGCGCCCCCGGTACGACGAGTTGGACGACGCCGAGCACCCCGATGCCGAGGATCTTGCCGGCCATCAGCTGCCAGGGCCGGACGCTGGAGAGCAGCAGCTCGACCACCCGGCTGCTCTTCTCCTCCACGACCCCCTGGGCGACCATCTGCCCGACGGTCATCAAGATCATGTACATCAAGAGGCCGGCCCCGATGGCGACCGCGATCTTCTGGCTCTGGTGTGGGTCGGGGGCGTCCTGGACGTGCAGCTGGAGGTGCGTCCGACCGAGCGCCTGGTCCACGGCGGCGGGGTCGCCGCCGAGTCTGCGGACTTCCTCATGGAGGGCACGCTGCTGCGCGGCCACCGAGAAGAGCGTGCGGAGGTCGTCGGAGAGCGAGGAGTGCACCGTGACCGCGATGCCGTTGTCCCCGGCCGTGGCCGCAGCCGCGACGTCGTCGCCCTCGACCGCCGCGGCAGCCTCCGCGGTCGTATCCACCGTCCGCACGCTCACCTGCTGATGAAGGCTCTTCGCTGCAGCGCTCAGCGCGTCGGCGAGCCGGGCGTCGGTGACCGCGATCTTGGTGGCGTCGGGATGCTGCTGAGCCAGGTCGAGCGCGATCGGCAGCGCGACGAACGCGAGGGCGGTCACCGCGAGCACGATCCGGAATGCCTTGCTCCGGGCGCGCGTGCGCATCTCGCGGACCGCGACCAGCTGGACCGCCTGGTGTGCGCTGATCATGCGCTCACCACGTCGCGGAACAGGTCAGCCAGCGACGGCGGCCGTTCCTCGCGGGGGACCGGTGGGGTGCCGCCGAGCTCCTCGACGGTGCCGGCGGCGACCATGCGCCCGGCCCGGACAATGCCGACACGGTCGCTGATCTGCTCGACGAGATCGAGCTGGTGGCTGGAGAAGATCACCGGGATGCCCTCGGCTGCCTTGTCGCGCAGCACGTCACTCATCACATCGACCGCCACCGGGTCGAGCCCCGAGAACGGCTCGTCGAGCACCAGGATCATCGGGTCGTGGACCAGCGCCGCCGCGAGCTGCACCCGCTGTTGGTTGCCCAGGCTGAGTTGCTGGACCTCGTCGTCGCGGCGTTCGGCGATGCCCAGCAGCTCGGTCCACCGCTCGGTGGCCCGCGTGGCGCCCGCGTCGTCGAGTCCGTGCAGCCGGCCGAGGTAGTCGAGCTGCTCGCCGACGCGCATCCGGGGGTAGAGGCCGCGCTCCTCGGGCATGTAGCCGATCCGCGCGCGGGTCACCTCGTCCAGCGGTGCGCCGTTCCAGCGCACCTCGCCCTCGTCCGCGGCGAGCACCCCCAGGACGATCCGCATCGTGGTGGTCTTGCCGGCCCCGTTGCTGCCGACGAAGCCGAAGACCTCGCCGGCGCGTACGGTGAACGACATGGCGTCGAGCGCCACGGTGTCGCCGTACCGCTTGCTCAGTCGGTCGATCTCGAGGACCGGTTGCGGGAAGGAGGATGAGTCCATGTGTCAAAGGTCCTTGACATGACTGCTCGGTGTCAAGCACCTTTGACACGTGCGGAACGACGTACGCCGGCTGCGGGTGGAGCGCGGGATCTCCCAGGCCGCGCTCGGCTCGGCGCTCGGAGTGTCGCGACAGACGATCAACTCGATCGAGACCGGCCGCTACCTGCCCTCATTGCCCGTGGCGCTCGCGATCGGGCGCTACTTCGAGACCAGCGTGGAGGAGGTCTTCGACGATGCCGATCGAGAGGATTACGGCCAAGACCACAACACCCAGTAGGAGCAGACTGGTGGCGCCCGGGCTCGCGCTGCTCTTCGGGCTCGGCTACGTCGTGGCCGGGCTGGCGGGTGGCGACACCGAGTTCGCCGTCGTGGGACTGCTCGTCATGGTGGCGTTCGCCGCGCTGCTGCTGCTGCTCGGTCGCCGCAGTGAGACGGTGGACGGCCTGCTCAGCCACCGTGACGAGCGGATCAACAGCATCGACCGGGACGCGACGCTGTGGGCCGGGTTGACAGTGCTCTGCGCTGCTTTGGTGATGTTCCTGGTCGAGATCGCGCAGGGGCGCGACGGCTCGCCGTACTACCAGCTCGCCGGTCTGGGCGGAGCGGTCTACGTGCTCGCCGTGGTGGTGCTCCGCGCCCGGCGATGAGCCCCCGGTCGGGTCACCGCTCGTCCTGGCGCTTGATGAACACCTCGCGGGTCAGCAGCAGGATCGCCGCCGCGGTCGGGATGGCGAGCAGCGCGCCGATCACGCCGAGCAGGGAGGCCCCGATGAGCGCCGCGATCACGGTGACCGCGCCGGGCACCGCCACCGAGCGCGACATCACCGGCGGGTAGATCACGTAGTTCTCGAGCTGCTGGTAGACGAGGTAGAAGCTCACCCGCCCGACGCCGTCGTGCCCGCTGGTGGCGAAGCCGATCGCGCAGACGATGATCGCGCCGAGGGTCGCGCCGATCATCGGGATGACGTCGAGCAGCGCGACCACGACGGCCAGTGCGACGGCGTACTGCCCCATCCCGATGATGAACAGCACGACCATCGTGGAGAGCCCGGCGCACAGGGCGATGAAGAACGCCCCGGACACGTAGCCGCCGACGCTGCGCAGGATCTCGTCGCCCAGCAGCTGCACCCGGTCGCGGCGCGAGGCGGGCGCGAGCCGGTAGAGCGCGTCCTTGATCGAGGGGAGCGAGGCCAGGAAGTACAGCGTGAGGACGATGACGACGAACGCGCTGCCGAGCACGCCGAGGATCGCCAGGGTGAGGTTCAGGGCGCCGCCGAAGACGCGCTTGGCCAGGTCGCCCGAGGCGATGTAGTCCTTGATCTTGTCGACGACGTGGTACTTGTCGTTGAGCTGCTGGATCTGGCGGTTGTGCGTGAGCTTGTCGAGCCAGTCGGGCGCGTTCGCGGTGATCGTGCTGATCTGGTCGCTGATCACCGGGACCAGGGCGAACGCGAACAGCGCGAGGGCGCCGAGGACCCCGATCACGACGATGAGCAGCGCCATCCACCGACGCAGCCCGCGCCGGGTGAAGAACTCCACCGCGGGGTTGAGCCCGGCGGCCAGGAAGAGCGCGACGACCACCAGCACGACCACCGACCCGACGGCCTGGACCCGGGTCGCGAGCCAGAAGGCGAGGACGGCGCCCAGGCCGCCCATGAATCCCCAGTGGAACGGGGTGCGCTTCAGCGCCGGACCCGGCTCGCCGTACGGCTGCTCGACCAGCTCCTCGGCCGCCTCGTCGACCGCTGGGTCACCGTGCCCCGTCGCCCCCTCCGGGATCCCCTCCTCGTCGTGGCTCTCCTGCTCCTCCGTGGGCTGCGTCCGCGCCTCGCCGCTCATGCGGCCCGAACCTACACGGGGGCCGCCGGCGGGCCGTTTTCACAGGCTACGAGAGGAAACCGGCGTCATTCGGCACGTCCGACAGGCACCAGGCGCCCGGGGACCTGCGAGGCGTGCCGGATCGGGTTCTCCACAGATCTGCCGTACGCCGGCCCGGCGCGAGCTGCACCGACGACGATGGTCCGGGTGGCTCATCGATGGGATCTCCGCTCACCCGAACCGCACGGGCTCGTGTGGCCCGTGCCCGTGGACGCGACCGGCGAGCGCGGACCGACCCGCGGCCAGGCCGGCGGTCCACGGTGGCGGCGTACCGGCCACAACCTCTACGTGCCCGCGGCCGTCGACGCCGCGCGGGTCGAGCAGCGCATCGTCGAGGCGGCGGCTCGCCTGCCGGTCGGGGGGCTCGTCTCGGGGTGGGCCGCGCTGCGGATGCACCGGGTGAACCTCTGCGACGGCCGCGACCGCGCCCTCGCCGAGCTGCCCGTGCCGGTCGTCCTACCGCCGACCGCCAACCTGCGGCCGCTGCTCCTCGAGCGTCATCGCGGCGCGGTGCCGGCCGACGAGCGCACCTGCTGCTTCGGCGTGCCGTGCACCACGCCGAGCCGGGCGCTCTTCGACGCGATGGTGTGGGCCACGGACCTGCGCGAGGCGGTCGTCGTGGCCGACATGGCGTTCGCCGCCCGGGCGGTCGAGCGTCGGTCCTTCGCCGCCTGGGTGGCGGCGCGCGCCGGCCGGAAGGGGAGCGCGCGCGCGGACGAGGCGCGGTGTCTGACCGTCGAGCGCAGCAAGTCGCCGGTGGAGTCGCGGATGCGGCTCAACTGGGTGCTCGACGCGGGCTTGCCCCGGCCGCTCTGCAACTGGCCGGTCGCGGATGTGACCGGCCAGCGGATCGGCCGCCCGGACCTGCTCTGCGAGGAGCTGGGCGTCGTGGGCGAGTTCGACGGCGCCGATCACAGCGGGGCGCGCCGGCGCTCGGACGACACCGCCAAGGACCAGGGCTACCGGGACGCGGGGCTGGAGTCGTTCCGGATCGTCGGGCGGGAGATCGACGACGTCGCGCTGGTCGTGGCGCGCATGCAGGCCGCCGGACGCCGGGCAGCGCAGGCCGACCGTCCCGCGCGCTGGATGATCCGGCGCGACCCCGGCCCGCTCTGACCATTCGGCACGTACGGCATCCTCCACAGCTCGATGAGCATGCCGTACGTGCCGGATCCGGTCGTTCCTCTCGTAGCCTGTGAAAAGGGCCGTGACCGACGCTCAGACGGTATGACATGACCGCCTCGTCCTGAGGGGTTGCGGGCCGGGGCCTCTCATACGCATGTTCGTGGGTTACCGAGCAGGGGCCGCCTGCTCGGCCTATCCACAGTCGTAGGAG
>JBQCCW010000008.1:0-6295 GCA_051961835.1 Marmoricola sp.
GCCACGATGGACTGGATGGAGCAGGAGCAGGAGCGCGGCATCACGATCACGTCGGCCGCGACGACCTGCTGGTGGAAGGGCCACCAGATCAACATCATCGACACCCCCGGGCACGTCGACTTCACCGCCGAGGTCGAGCGCTCGCTCCGCGTCCTCGACGGCGCGGTCGCGGTGTACGACGGCGTCGCCGGTGTCGAGCCCCAGACGATGACGGTGTGGCGCCAGGCCAACAAGTACTCCGTCCCGCGGATGTGCTTCGTGAACAAGCTCGACCGCACCGGCGCGGACTTCTTCCGTTGCGTCGACATGATGGTCGAGCGGCTCAACTCCACCCCGCTCGTCCTGCAGCTGCCCATCGGCGCCGAGGCCGACTTCCTCGGTGTGGTCGACCTCGTCGGCATGCGCGCGCTCACCTGGCGCGGCGAGACCAAGATGGGCGAGGACTACGACGTCGAGGAGATCCCCGCCGACCTCCAGGCCCAGGCCGAGGAGTACCGCGAGAAGCTGGTCGAGACGCTGGCCGAGGCCGACGACGAGATCATGGAGCGCTACCTCGAGGAGGGCGACGTCTTCTCGGTCGAGGAGCTCGAGGCCGCGATCCGTCGCGCCACCCTCGCCGACAAGCTCAACCCGGTGCTGTGCGGCACGGCGTTCAAGAACAAGGGCGTGCAGCCGCTGCTCGACGCCGTCGTGAAGTTCCTTCCCTCGCCGCTGGACATCGAGGCGATCGTCGGCCACGCCCAGGGCAACGAGGAGGTCAAGGTCGAGCGGCACCCCGCCGACGACGAGCCGTTCTCCGGCCTGGCCTACAAGATCGCCACCGACCCGCACCTCGGCAAGCTGATCTATGTGCGCGTGTACTCCGGCAAGCTCGAGGCCGGCTCGACCGTGCTGAACTCGGTCAACGGCCGCAAGGAGCGGATCGGCAAGGTCTACCAGATGCACGCGAACAAGCGTGAGGAGATCGCGTCGGTCGGGGCGGGCCAGATCGTCGCCGTCATGGGTCTGAAGGACACCAAGACCGGCCACACGCTCTGCGACCCCCAGAACCCCGTGGTGCTGGAGTCGATGACGTTCCCGGCTCCGGTGATCGAGGTCGCCATCGAGCCGAAGACGAAGGGCGACCAGGAGAAGCTCTCCACCGCCATCCAGCGTCTCTCCGACGAGGACCCCACCTTCACGGTGAAGGCGGACGAGGAGACGGGCCAGACGATCATCGCCGGCATGGGCGAGCTCCACCTGGAGATCCTCGTCGACCGGATGAAGCGCGAGTTCCGCGTGGAGGCCACCGTCGGCAAGCCGCAGGTGGCCTACCGCGAGACCATCCGCCGCAAGGTGGAGAAGCACTCCTACACCCACAAGAAGCAGACCGGTGGGTCCGGCCAGTTCGCGAAGGTGCTCATCACCATCGAGCCGAACATCGACCCCGAGACGGGCGCCGGCGCCGGCTACGAGTTCGTGAACAACGTGTCGGGTGGCCGCGTGCCGCGCGAATACATCCCCTCGGTCGACCAGGGCGCTCAGGAGGCCATGGAGTTCGGCGTGCTCGCCGGCTACCCCATGGTCGACGTCAAGGTCAGCCTCGAGGACGGCGCCTACCACGACGTCGACTCCTCGGAGCTGGCGTTCAAGATCGCCGGCAACCAGGCCTTCAAGGAGGCCGCACGGATGGCGAAGCCCGTGCTCCTCGAGCCGATGTTCGCCGTCGAGGTCGTGACCCCCGAGAGCTTCCTCGGCACGGTCATCGGCGACATCAACTCCCGTCGTGGCCAGATCACGGCCCAGGAGGAGCGTCACGGGGACATGGTGGTCAGCGCCGTCGTGCCCCTGTCGGAGATGTTCGGGTACGTTGGCGACCTGCGGTCGAAGACCTCAGGTCAGGCGTCGTACTCGATGGAGTTCGACTCGTACGCCGAGGTTCCGCAGAACGTCGCCGACGAGATCGTCAAGAAGGTCCGTGGCGAGTAACCCACTCCAGCGGCGTTCAGCAGTTCCCACACCACACGAGTCAGCAGTAACAACAACAGGAGGAGCCACAAGTGGCTAAGGCGAAGTTCGAGCGGACCAAGCCGCACGTCAACATCGGTACGATCGGTCACATCGACCACGGCAAGACGACCCTTACCGCGGCGATCACGAAGGTCCTGCACGACAAGTACCCGGACCTCAACCCGTTCACCCCGTTCGACGAGATCGACAAGGCTCCTGAGGAGCGTCAGCGCGGCATCACCATCTCGATCGCGCACGTCGAGTACCAGACCGAGAAGCGCCACTACGCGCACGTCGACTGCCCTGGTCACGCGGACTACATCAAGAACATGATCACCGGCGCGGCCCAGATGGACGGTGCGATCCTCGTGGTCGCCGCCACCGACGGCCCCATGCCGCAGACCCGCGAGCACGTGCTGCTCGCCCGCCAGGTCGGCGTGCCCGCGCTGGTCGTCGCGCTGAACAAGTGCGACATGGTCGACGACGAGGAGCTCATCGAGCTCGTCGAGATGGAGGTGCGCGAGCTCCTGTCCGAGTACGACTTCCCCGGCGACGACATCCCGGTCGTGCGCGTGGCCGCCTTCCCGGCGCTCAACGGCGACGAGAAGTGGGGCCAGTCGGTCCTCGAGCTCATGGACGCCGTGGACGACTACATCCCGCAGCCCGAGCGTGAGACCGACAAGCCGTTCCTCATGCCGGTCGAGGACGTCTTCACGATCACTGGTCGTGGCACGGTCATCACCGGCCGCATCGAGCGCGGTGTGGTCAAGGTGAACGAGGAGGTCGAGATCGTCGGCATCCGCGAGGGCTCGATGAAGTCCACGGTCACCGGCATCGAGATGTTCCGCAAGCTCCTCGACGAGGGCCAGGCCGGTGAGAACGTCGGTCTGCTCCTCCGCGGCACCAAGCGCGAGGACGTCGAGCGCGGCATGGTCGTGATCAAGCCCGGCACCACCACCCCGCACACCAACTTCGAGGCCTCGGTCTACGTGCTCTCGAAGGAGGAGGGTGGCCGTCACACGCCGTTCTTCAACAACTACCGCCCGCAGTTCTACTTCCGCACCACCGACGTCACCGGCGTCGTGACCCTCCCCGAGGGTCGCGAGATGGTGATGCCCGGCGACAACACCGACATGACGGTCGAGCTGATCCAGCCCATCGCCATGGAGGAGGGTCTCCGCTTCGCCATCCGCGAGGGTGGCCGGACCGTCGGCGCGGGCCGCGTCACCAAGATCACCAAGTGATCGCAACGCTCTGACTGCTTCACCGCTCGGCCCCGGACCTCACGGTCCGGGGCCGAGCTGCATCTCCGGACGCCCTAGGCTTGGGCGGTGTCCTTCGAGCTCTCCGCCACGGCCGTCGACGCGGCGGCGGAGCGACTCAGCGGCGTCGTGCGGCGTACGCCGCTGGAGCGCAGCGAGCGGCACTCCGGCGCGACCGGCGCCGAGGTGCTGCTCAAGAGGGAGGACCTGCAGCAGGTCCGGTCCTACAAGATCCGCGGTGCCGCGCACCTGATCGGCTCCCTCAGCGCCGCCGAGCGCGGCCGGGGAGTGGTGTGTGCGAGCGCCGGCAACCACGGCCAAGGCGTCGCTGCCAGCTGCGCGGCCATGGGCATCGACGCCCGGGTCTACGTCCCCGCGAACACGCCCCGGCAGAAGCGGCAGCGCATCGTCGCTCTGGGCGAGGGTCGGGTCGAGCTGCTGGTGACCGGCAGCTCCTACGACGAGGCCAGCGCCGCAGCTCTGGCGGACGCCGAGACCACCGGTGCGGTGCACGTGCACCCCTTCGACGACCCGCGCACGATCCTGGGCCAAGGCACTGTGGCGCCGGAGATCGCCGAGCAGGCCGAGGGCGATCTTCACACGGTCGTCGTCCCGATCGGCGGCGGCGGCCTCGCGGCCGGTACGGCGCTCTGGGTGCGCGAGCGCCGGCCGAAGATCCGGATCGTCGGCGTGGAGCCCGCGGGCGCTCCCTCCAGGACGGCCGCCCTCGCGGCCGGCGGACCCGTCGATCTCGAGCAGGTCGACTCCTTCGTCGACGGCGCCGCCGTCG
Source organism: Marmoricola sp. (assembly GCA_051961835.1). Classification (GTDB taxonomy): domain Bacteria; phylum Actinomycetota; class Actinomycetes; order Propionibacteriales; family Nocardioidaceae; genus Marmoricola. Next base: position 4,042 of record JBQCCW010000008.1, read on the forward strand.
GCAGGGTGGGCGCTCACACCTTCCCGCTGGTGCGCGACCTCGTGGACGAGGTGGTCACCGTGACCGAAGGCGCGGTCTGCGCCGAGATGCTGGCGCTGTACCAGGTCGACGGCATCATCGCCGAGCCCGCCGGCGCGCTGGCGACCACCGCGCTCAGCGGCCTCGAACTCCCGACCGGTGCGCGGGTGGCCTGCGTCGTGTCCGGCGGCAACAACGACGTCAGCCGGTACTCCGAGATCCTCGAACGCGCTCTGGTGCACGAAGGGTTGCGGCACTACTTCCTGGTGACCTTCCCGCAGGAGCCCGGCGCCCTCCGACACTTCCTCGACGACGTGCTGCGCGAGGGGGAGGACATCGTCGTCTTCGAGTACGTCAAGAAGAACAACCGCGAGACCGGGCCCGCGCTGGTCGGCATCGAGCTCGACGACGCCCGCGATCTGACCGGGCTGCTCGAGCGGATGGACCGGAGCCGGCTCCGGATCGAACGGGTCCCGCCCGGCTCGCCGCTGTTCACCTTCCTGACCTGACGCGGGCATGCCGGCGGCCGCGTGCCGACGAGGTCGGCAGATGCGCCCCTGCGGGTCAGATCGGGCGGCTCATCCGCAGCGACCACGCTTCAACGGTTCCGTCCGCTCTCGTGACGAACGGAACCCGGTCACGCATCGCGAAGCCGCGGGCGAGATAGAAGGGGATGCCGAGGTCATTGCCTTCGGTGACCGAGACCCACTGTTCCGACGCGCCGGCGGACCTCTGTTGCCGGGCGAGGAAGGCCAGGAGCGCGGTGCCGATGCCGTGACCGCGCAGCGAGGGGTCGAGGTAGAGCACGTAGACATTGCCGACGACGTGATCGGTGACGCCCCCGCCTGCCGCGCCCAGGACGGCGCCCGCTCCCGATGCTGCGACCACATATCCCTGCCATTCCGGCCCTGCGCTGGCTCGGCCTATCTCCTCGCGGACGCGGGCAGGGTTGTAGTAGATCTCGGCCTGCCGCTCGATCGTCTCCGGCGACAGCAGGCCGTGTGACGACACGGCGAAACCCCTCCGACCGATGTCGCAGATGGCGTCTGCTTCGCCCGGGCATGCGAGACGCACGTCGTACGCCGGTGGCCCAGGGGTTCCCGTCATATTCGAGCAGGGTAGGGGCGGCCGGGAGCAGGCGCTGCTCAGATGATGGTGCGGTAGGTGGCCCCGTCGGGGCTGGTCCACTCGTAGTCCCCGTCGGGGAGGCGTCGGTAGCGCCACGCGGTGAAGGTCTTGCACCTACGTCCGCGCAGCGACTTCGTCGGCGCGTTCTGATGTCGCCGGCATAACGGGGCGAGGTTCTCGGGCCGTGTCTGGCCCGGTGGCCCGCCCTCATCCGGTGGCACGTAGGGCTCGAGATGATCCAGATCGCAGGTGCGGGCGTCGCGGTCGCACATGGGGAACACGCAGTGCTGGTCGCGTTGGATGACCAGCTCCCGCATCCACTCCGGCGGGTCGTGCCGGTCCACCGCGTCGGTGCGGCGCATGTCGAGGACCGGCCGGATGCGGAGGTCCGTGTCGCCCAGCCACTCCGCGAGGAGCGCGAGGGTGGCGGGCCCGATCTTCTCCACCCTCCCGACCCGGTCCTCGCCGCCGAGATGAGCGATCAGGTCCTCGATCCGCACGTGGACGAAGAGCGTGGCCGGCAGGGAGGAGCGGTGCTTGGTGGGTGATTGAGGTGCCGCGTCGTCGTCCAGCTCCAGCTCGCCGGTCATCAGCTGGTCGGCGATGACCCCAAGGGCTTTGGCGCGGCGGATGTCGAGGCTGGAGGTGTCGCCCTCCTCGGCGAGCTGGGCGGCCTTCGCGGCGACGAGCGCGTCGAACTTCATCGCATCGGTCGGGGACAGCTGGCCGCGGATGGCGGCGGTGGCGACGTTGCTGGGGCGGCAGTTCTGCCCGGGGAGCTCGAGGTCGAGGTGGCGGGCGTCGCGGGCCTGCTCCTCGGCCTTCCGGGTCCGCTCGGGACCCCACTTCGCGATCGCGTAGGCCAGGGTCGACTCGATCTTGCGCTTGGTGCAGCCTCCGGCGAGGTGCCCGATCTGGGTGTCGACCCAGGCCGCCGCCTCGGCGGGCAAGGTGGTGCAGTCATGCGCGATCGACCGGGCCGTCCACGTCGGACACGCCCCCGCCCGGACCCGTTCCCACAGGATCGGGTGGCGGTGCGCGAGGTCCAGGACGTCACCGACCAGGCTCATCGCCGCGAAGCTGGAGATCCCCAGCCGGGTGGCGAGCT
>JBQCCW010000009.1:0-10405 GCA_051961835.1 Marmoricola sp.
CCGGCGTCGCTGCCGCCGATGGCAACCAGCTTGGTCATGGTCGGTCCTTTGGTCGGGTTGAGCGGGAGGTCAGTGGGTGTGGGGGACGACGACGTCGTCGGCCTTGGCGCCGGCGTCGGGATAGAGCACGAACGTGGCCGCGACACCGACGATGAGGCCGATGAGTTGCATCGCGATGAACGCCGGCACAGAGGCGGGGGCGATCCCGGCGAAGGTATCGGAGAAGATCCGGCCGATCGTCACGGCCGGGTTGGCGAAAGAGGTGGAGCTGGTGAACCAGTACGCCGCCCCGATGTAGGCGCCCACCGCGGGTGCTGCGATCGCGCCGCGGTCGGAGCGGACCAGGGCGAAGATCAGCGCGACGAGGCAGGCGGTGGCGACAATCTCGCCGATCAGGTGACCACCTGTGGCGCGGTGCTTGGTCGAGATGTGCTGCCCGACGCCGAACATCACGTTGGCCAGCAGTGACCCGCAGATGCCGCCGGCGATCTGTGCCACGGCGTAGGCGCCGACGTCGGGCAGGCTCAGCCCGGCGCCGCGGTGGCGGCCCATCGCCCAGTCCGCGATCGAGACGACCGGGTTGAAGTGCGCCCCGGAGATGGGGCCGAGCATCAGGATCAGCGCTGCGAGCCCGAAGACGGTGGCCATCGAGTTCTCCAACAGCTCCAGCCCGATGTCATGGGGGGAGAGCTGCTGGGCGGCGATGCCGGAGCCGACGACGACGGCCACCAGAAGGCCGGTGCCGAGGAACTCGGCCAGGAGTCGGCGGGCGAGGGAGGCGTTCACGGGAGCATCTTGACGGGATGAAGTTAGCTCAGTCAAACTTGAGTCAATGAACAGTGAGCGAACTGGCGTGATGGCTGGTGGGCTGGTCGAACGGGCCGCGATCCATGCGGCGCTCGGCGATCCCTCGCGCCTGCGGATCGTGGACACGCTGCTGATCGGCGATGCCTCGCCCTCCGAGCTGGCCGCGATGCTCTCGATGCCCTCCAACCTGCTTGCCCACCACCTCAAGGCACTCGAGTCGGCCGGGCTGGTCACGCGTCACCGCTCCGAGGGCGACGGCCGGCGCACCTACCTCCGGCTCGCACGCGAGGTTCTCTCCCAGCTCGGTCCCAGCGGCATCGCCGCACCTGTGCGGGTGGTGTTCGTGTGCACCGCCAACTCCGCGCGCTCGCATCTGGCCGCGGCCCTGTGGCGAGGGGCGAGTGACATCCCGACCGCGTCGGCCGGCACGCATCCGGCCCCGGCGATCGACCCCGGCGCGCTGGCCGTGGCGAAGCGCCACGACCTCCCGATGCCGCGGGTCCGGCCGCGACACCTCGACGAGGTGGCGACGCCGGACGACCTGGTCGTCACGGTCTGCGACCGGGCCCACGAGGAGCTCGGCTCCCGCTCGACGGTGCACTGGTCGATCCCCGACCCGGCTCGCACCGGCACGACCGCCGCGTTCGACGCGGCCTATGACGACCTCTCGGCGCGTGTGGCCGAGCTGGCACGCCTCGTTCCTGCAGCCTTGTGATCCACTCCTGTCCGGAGGCCCGCAGATGGTCGAGCTCGCGCACCACACACTGAACGTCGATCAACAACTGGCGATCAACACCGCCGCGAAGCGGCTGGCGGCCGAGTTCGCAGGCGTCTTCAACCGGGAGACGATCGACCGCTTCCTCGAGACCTCGTACGGCGAGTTCGCCGAGCGAGCCACCATCACCCACTTCCTCCCGCTGATGGCTGAACGCTTCGCCCGCCAGCGGCTCCAGGCGGTCGCCCGCGTCGAGGGACACGGCGAGCTCGGCAAGCCCATCGTGCTGTTCCTGTGCGTGCACAACGCCGGGCGTTCCCAGATGGCGCTGGGCTTCTTCCGTCAGCACGCCGGAGACGCTGCCATCGGGTGGTCCGGCGGCGCGGAGCCGGGGACGGAGGTCAACGCGACCGCGGTGGCGGCGATGTCCGAGCGCGGCATCGACATCACCGGCGAGTTCCCCAAGCCGTGGACCGACGAGATCGTGCAGGCCGCCGACGTGGTCGTGACGATGGGGTGCGGCGAGGCCTGCCCCTACTTCCCGGGCAAGCGTTACGAAGACTGGGAGTTGGACGATCCCGAGGGCCTCGACCTGGCGGCGGTGCGGCCGATCCGCGACGACATCGAACGCCGCGTGCTCGCACTACTCGACGAACTCCAGGTCCGCCGGGCCTGACTCGGCATCGAGGTCGTGTCACGTCTCGTCGCACCCGGGCTGAGGGCGGCGCCCATCAGGACCGCGCCCAGCAGCGCGATCGCGGCCAGCACCGCGAACATGCCCGGATACCCGCCCAGCAGGCTCGCGCCGGCGGCGCCGGCGAACGGCCCCAGTGCGCCCGCGGCGGCCAACGGCGCGGAGAGGACGCCGTTCAGGACGGCATAGCGCTGTGGGCCCCAGACGTCGGTCACCAGGGTGGCCGCGACCAGGGTGAACAGCCCGCGCCCGAGGCCCGCCGCGACCGAGAGCACGATCAACAGCCAAGGCGGGTCGCCGACCAGCGCCAGGAGCCCGATGGGCGCGGCGACGAGGATCGCGACCAGGCTCGCGCGGGTCTGTACGCCGAGCACGCGGGCCAGGCGTGGGTAGAAGAGGCGGCCGAGGACCTGGCCGGCCCCGCCGAGGCCGAGCACCCACGCGGAGGTCTGGTCGGACATCCCGCGCGCGTCCAATAGCGGGATCAGGCCCACCAAGGAGGCGTACTCGGCCAAGGTGACCAGAGCGCCGGCGACGGCGATGAGGGCGAAGCGGCGACTGCGCAGCACGGCACGGTCGGAGTCGGCGGTGTCCGGCGTCATGGTGTCCGGCGTCATGGTGTCCGGCACTGCGTGGTCGCGTCGGACGGAATCGGCCGGTCGCCACGGATGCCCCAGCACACGCGCATGCACGGGGAGCGCGGTCAGAAGCAGCAGGGCGGCAAGGAGCGTGTAGGTCCAGCGCCATCCGAGGAGCCCGTTGAGCTGGGTGACGACCGGCGCGAAGATCGTGCTGGCGAACCCGGCGACCAGGGTCAGTGCCGTCAGCGCCTGGAGTCGCCGCTCGCCGTACCACTGGGTGATCGCCGCGAAGGCGGGCGCGTAGAACAGGCCCGCGGCCGCGACGCCGCACACTGCCAGGGCGACCAGGAACACCGGAGCAGACGGTGATGCGGCGAGCCCGAGCAGGCCGACGGTCCCGAGGACCGCGCCGGCGACCATGACCGCGCGCGGTCCGCGGCGCTGGATGATCCGGCCGACCGTGATGCCGCCGTGGCCGGTGATCAGGCTGGCGGTCGAGAAGCCGGCGGTGAGCCACGTCAGCGACCAGCCTTCGCGGTCGCTGATCGGGGGGCCGAGGACGGCGAAGGCGTAGTAGAGCGTTCCGTAGCTGATCGTCACCGTGACGCACAGCGCCGGCAGGACGAGACGAGGGGAGCCCGCCTCGGCGACGCGGCTCCCCTCGCTCGTGGTCACCTGGTGTTCCGCTACAGGACCGCTGTGCCCGACGTCAGCAGCCGACGTCGGTCGAGCATGCCTCGGCCTGGTTCGTGGTCTGGCCGAGGGGGATGAGGGGCGCTCCGACGCCGATCGTCAGCAGCTCGGGCGTCTGCGCCGAGCCGAGGTTCGGGGTGCAGCAGCCGCCGCCTCCCGCGGAGCCGGTCGGGTCGTCGTAGAGGCCGGAGCCGCCGCACACGCCGGTGTCAGGCAGAACGAGCTCCACCCGCTCGGCAGCCTCGACGTCGCCGGTCAGCATCGCGACCACCGAGCGGACCTGCTCGTAGCCGGTCATCGCGAGGAACGTCGGCGCGCGGCCGTAGGACTTCATCCCGACCAGGTAGAGGTTCGGCTCCTGGGCGTGGGCCAGGTCCCGGGCGCCGGTGGCCTGCACCGAGCCGCAGGAGTGGATGTTCGGGTCGATCTCGGCCGCGATCGCGCGCGGCGCCTCGAGCGTCGGGTCGAGGTCGAGCCGCAGCTCGGAGAGGAACGACAGGTCGGGCTGGAACCCGGTCAGCACCACCGCGACATCGGCCGGCTCCAGCTTGCGGCCGTCCTCGCCCACGAGCACCGCCTTGTCGTCGACCCGGTCGATCCGCTCGGTGCGGAAGCCTGTGACGACCTCCACGCGGCCCGCCTCGACGGCCTCGCGGGCCCGGATGCCGAGCGCCCCGCGCGGGGGGAGTTGGTCGGCGGCGCCGCCACCGAAGGTGTTGCTCACCTCGACGGCGCCGCCGCGGCGCAGAGCCCAGGTGATGCGCGTGCCGGGGTGGGCCTGCGCGATCCGGTCGAGCTCGATGATCGCGTTCAGGGAGGAGTCGCCCGCCCCGATCAGCACGATGTGCTTCCCGGCGTACCGCTCGGGCTTGTCGCTGTCGGGGACGGCGTAGGAGACCAGGTCGGCGTTCGCCACCTCCCCGAGAGCGGGCAGGCCGTCGGCGCCGGCCGGACGCGGCTTGCGCCAGGTGCCGGAGGCGTCGATAACGGCGCGGGCCTCGATCCGCTCCTCGCCATTCACGTGCACGGTGAACGGCTGCTCGCCGCGACCCGCGTCGACCAGTCGGTCCCTGCCCTTGCGGGAGACCCCCGTGACCCGGGCGCCGTACCGGACGTGCGCACCCAGCGCAGCCGCGAGAGGCGCCAAGTAGCCCTTGATCCACTGGGCGCCGGTCGGATAGCCCGAGACCGGGGCGACCCAGCCGTCGGCCTCCAGCAGGCGACGTGCCGCCGGGTCGATCAGCTCGGGCCACGCCGAGAACAGCCGGACGTGGCCCCACTCGGCCACCGCGGCCGCGGGACCGTCGCCGGACTCCAACACGACCGGTTCTAGGCCGCGCTCGAGCAGATGTGCCGCGGCCGCAAGGCCCTGGGGTCCGGCACCGATCACGACAACAGGCAGGCTCCCTGACAACACTGACGACTCCGACATCACCACTCCTCATATTCACGATCGTCGATGCCTTGACTCTAGCGTCACATCGACAGATGTCAATGCGACGATCTAGAATCGCGCCATGCCCGGTGCCACACTCCCCGTCCTCGAGCCTGATCTGGCTGCGTGCTGCTCCTCGCTGACTGGTGGTGCGATGGACGACGGCGCGGCCGAGACCCTCGCGCGGATGTTCAAGGCGCTGGCCGACCCCAACCGGGTCAAGCTGCTCTCGCTCATCGCCGCGGGCGAGGGCGGCGAGGCCTGCATCTGCGACCTCACCGACCCGGTCGGGCTGAGTCAGCCCACGGTCTCCCATCACATGAAGCAGCTCGTCGAGGCAGGACTGGTCACCCGCGAGCAGCGGGGCCGGTGGGCCTACTTCTCGGTGGTGCCCGGAGTCCTGCGCTCGCTCGCCGCCGCGCTGGCTCCAGCCGACTGATCGCCCGGCGATGAACGCAGTTCCCGGACGCGGGCCCGTTGTCCGTGCCATGACCGAGACGGATTGGGCCGACGTACGGCGGATCTACGCACTCGGGATCGCGACCCGCAACGCCACCTTCGAGACTGAGGTGGCGTCCGCCGAGGCACTCGATGCGAAGTGGCTTCGCGGGCAGCGCTGGGTCATCGTCCTCGACGGCGCGGTGGCCGGCTGGGCCGCCATGACGCCTGTGTCCGCGCGCGCCTGCTATCGCGGGGTCGCCGAGACCTCGATCTACCTCGACACCGCCCACGCCGGCCGCGGGCTCGGCACGACCCTGCTGCGGCATCAGGTCGACGCCGCTCTCGAGGCGGGCTTCTGGACGCTGCAGACCTCGATCTTCCCCGAGAACCACGCCAGCCTCGCGATCCACCGCAAGGCCGGATTCCGCGACGTCGGCAGGCGTGAGCGGATCGCCCAGCTCGACGGTGCGTGGCGCGACACGATCCTGCTCGAGTTGCGGGCAGGCGCCGCTGCCGGCTCGGCCGAGGTGGCGAGGAGCCGGTGACGGCTGTCGATACGCGCGAGCCGGAGCGCCGGTCTGTCGATGTGGCGATCATCGGGGGCGGTCAGGCCGGTCTCGCGACCGGCTTCTACCTGCGCCGTGCCGGGCTCGTGCCGGGGGAGGACTTCGTGATCCTCGACGCGGGCGACCAGCCCGGCGGAGCCTGGGCGCACATGTGGAGGGGCCTGCGCCTGTTCTCCCCGTCCACGTTCTCCTCGCTGCCCGGCTGGATGATGCCGCCGTGGAACGACGCCGAGCACGGCTACCCGCCCCGCTCCCACGTGGTCGACTACCTGACCCGCTACGAGGAGCGCTACGAGCTGCGTGTCCAGCGACCGGTGTGCGTGCGGGCCGTCGTACGCGGTGATGAGGATCCCCGCGGCCGACTCATCGTGTCCGGCGACGGCTTGGACGTCGCGGCCCGGGCTGTCGTCTCCGCCACCGGCATCTGGGGCCGCCCCTTCTGGCCGGTCTATCCCGGCGCCACCGACTTCGCCGGCCGACAGTTGCACGCCAGCCAGTACGACGAGCCCGCCCACTTCGCCGGCCAACGCGTCGTCATCGTCGGCGGCGGCAACTCGGCCGCACAGATCCTCGCCGAGGTCTCCACGGTCGCCGAGACCACCTGGGTGACAAGCCGCCCACCACGCTTCCTCCCCGACGAGGTCGACGGCCGAGCACTTTTCGCCACCGCCCGGGCCCGGATCAAAGCACTCGAAGAAGGGCGCGATCACCCCGGCGTCGGCGGCCTGGGCGACATCGTCATGGTCCCCTCGGTCCGTGAGGCGCGAGACCGCGGCGTACTCAAGGCGAACCCGATGTTCGAACGACTCACTCCGGACGGTGTGGCCTGGCCCGACGGAACTGAGCAGGAGGCGGACGCCGTGATCTGGTGCACCGGCTTCCGCCCGGCTCTTCGGCACCTCCAGTCGCTCCGTCTGCGCACCGAGGAGGGTCGCATCGCCGTCGGCGGGCCCTCCGGCACCCAAGCCGTCGAGGAGCCACGCCTCTACCTGGTCGGCTACGGCGACTGGGTGGGCCCCGCGTCGGCGACCCTGGCCGGCATCGGGCCAACTGCTAGAGCGACCGCCGAGGCGGCCGTCGCTGCGCTGTCCTGAGACAGGCGGCCGTGGCCAGCGGTCACAGCGGTCGTCCCAGCGGAAGTGCCGCGACGGCGAAGGCTTGTGCCTGCTGGCCCCAGAGCCGCCGGGTCTCGCAAGAAGATTGAATCGCTGCCTGTTCGATAGCGGCGACAGAACGCTCGAGTTCCTCTGGATCGCTCGCGCTGACGGCGATGAGGCCGGTGCAGCGCAGGACCCCATGGCCGGCGGTGAGATCGGCTTCCTGCTGGAGGACGTCGTGGTACTCGGCACTCTGCTGGGCGTCTTCAATCTGGCCGATTTTCTGGCGTTGTGCGGCGTCGGAGATGTACTCCGTCTTCTTCTTGCGAATGTCCCGTGCTGCTCGGTCGGTGCGCATCGGCGTGTAGAGCAGGGTGAACGTGCGACAGATCCCGGACGAGAGAAGCAAGGGTGCGAGGAACCCCGGGAGAACCAGCGACCTGGGCCATTCGCTGATCCCCAGGACGCAGTGATGCGCGGAATCGCTCCGCAGCGAGCCCCAGGTCTCGGTCACGGCGACCGGCCCAGCGGTGGCGAGATCGCGACCGATGGCACCGTGGCGTTCGAGGGCCCCAGCGACGGCCGGGTCGTACGCCGACCGGAGGATCACCGCGAGGTCACCGGGGCTGAGCCAGCCGCCGGGGGAGAGATCTGCTGACCGGATGGCGGCCATCATCGTCGACATCTCCTGGCGCAGGACCGTGGCTGCGCCCTTCATTCCACCTCCGGCCGTGCGGATCGCGCGCCGGGAACCTTTCATGTCGAGGCAGATCGAGATCGTGGATGCGTGCCGTTCGCCGGCGGGTCCGGCGCGGTCGGTGAGTTCGCCGTAGGTCTGTGAGGTCCAGGTCTGATCGTGGGTGCCGTGGCTGTCCCACCACTGCGCGAGATCCTTGCCGGAGTCGGGCAGTGTCCGTTCACTGACCTGCAGCGCTGCGATGCGGCCGGAGCGGCATGCGGTGGCGAGGACACGGCCCCAAGCGACGACGCGACGCTCCTGTTCGGAAGGGTCGAGGAGCACGAAAGCGGGGTGGGAAACGCCGATGACGGCGGTCAAGGTGGCGGCATGCGGGTCATGGACCATGACCGCGCCGGTCTGAGGCTCCAGCCACTGGCGCAGGCGCGCGGCGTCGCCGGGCAGGGCGAGTGTCCCGGCCGGTCGAGGCTTCACGAGCCTGCGGCGGTAGATCAGCTGGCCGCCGGTCGACCGCCACAACCAGCGCGCTCCGACTGGCGCCCACTCGATCAGCTTCCGTCCGCCGACACCGACGAACGCCACGGCGAGGAAGACGCCGATGATCGGGAAGGTCATCACGACGGCTCCGACGTACAGGCCGAGGACGAGACTTCCCGTGGCGAGGCTCGCCATCAGCAGCTGCGGACCCGACAAGCCCAGCAGGATCCCGCGCCGCGCGAGCCGGGAGAACTTGATCGGCGTCAGTGCCGGCTCGGAGTCGGTCGAGGCACTCATCGCCAGCTACCTCCGCCGGCCGACTTCATGGAGAGTGGAGTCCGCGACCGGGGGCGGGACTGTCGGGGACGCTGAGGGTTGGTGCGCGTCGGCGTGCTCGGTCGCCTGGGCGGCGACGAAGCCACCGAGCCGTGGCCCGGCCGTCGCCGCGGTCTTCGCGACAGCCAGTCCCGCAGCGGCTGCACCGCCCGCCGCCGCACCGCCACCGGCAGCTCCGCCCGATGCGCTCGCGCCGCCGCGTCCAGCCGAGGGCGCGCCGCCGCCCGATGGTGTGGGTGCGGGGCCGTTCGGTGTACTGCCGCTTCCACCACTGTCTCCGAGGACTTTGGCTGGTTCGGCGCCCCCGCCACGTCCTCGAATCGGAATCGGCATCGGCCGGTTGAGGGACGCCTTCGCCTCCTGCTCAGCCGACATCGCGTGGTACATGTCGAAGCCCATGAAGGAGATGGCCTTGTAGGTCAGGTACGGCGCGAAGCCGGCCATCAGCATCAGCACGACACCAGCCATCGGCTGGCTGACCGACTGCAGGTCGGCGTCGATCGGTGCGGAGACTTGGGCAGTCGCGAGCAGGAAGATCACGACCAGGACGACCTTGGAGAGGATCATCGCGATCACGAACGAGGCCCAGCGGCCGACCCAGTTGCGGGTGTGGTCCCAGCTGGAACCGGCGAGTGCAATGGGTGCGAAGACGATCGCGATCAGCAGCAGTGCCTTGCGGATGAGGAGGCTGATCCAGACCACCATGGCGCCGATGATCGCGAGGCTGCCGAGGAAGATCGTGAGAATCGCGCCTGCGCCGGGCGCGGAGAGGTTGATGGCGCCGAGCCCGCCGGCGAGCACGGCGACCTTGTCGCCCATCTCGTTCAGGTTGGTGCCGGCTGCGTTGACGATGCCGATGCAGAGCTGGTCGGCGATCTCGAGCGCAGTGCCGAGGAGGGCGAGGGCGACGAAGGATCCAAGGATCGATTTCGCGATCCCGAGCGCCGCTCTGGACAGTGCGGAGGGTTCGCGACGGATCATGCCGCCGATGACCTGGAGCATGAAGAAGCCGAGCATGACGAAGATGGCGACGCCGAAGATGATGTTGTAGACCTTCGTGTAGTCGCCGCTGGTCACGTCGACGTAGGTGGTGGTGTCGATGACCTTCCAGACGGTCTCGAACATCCATGCCGCGGCCCCGCCCATGCCCTTGGCGAGCCAGTCGAACGGCGCGGTCACCACCGCGCCGGCCGCGTCGCCGGCGACGTTGCAGACGGTGTGGATCACCGGGACATCGCACACACCCATGACTGATCGGCCTCAGCTGACCTGCTGGCCGACGTTCCAAAAGAAGTTCACCAGCGTCACCGACGCGCCGCAGACAACCGCGGCCCCGAGGGCGACGAGCACGCCGAGCTTCCCACGGCCGGCGAGGTGGGGGTTGGAGGAGTTCGCGCCGAGCGCCCACACGATGGCGGAGATGATCAACGCGAGTACGGCGAGGACGAGCCCGACCGTCATCGAGGCGCCGACGATGTTGCGCAACTGGGAGATGCCGGGCAGGCCGTTGGAGTTCGGACCAATGTTGATGTCGAGCGGCGCAAGATCGGGGAGGCGGATCGGCGGCGTCATGGGCGGGTCTCCTGTCGAAGAGAGCGGACGTCCTACAGGTGTGCACCGATCCCCAGCAACCAGTTCGCCCACGTCAGCGCTGAGCCCGTGAGAGTCGCGCCGCCGAGGGCGACGAAACAGCCGATCTTGGCCTTCTGAGCGATGTGCCAACTCCCGGATCCGGACGCCAGTGCCCAGGCTGTCGCGGAGACGATGAGCATGAGAACGGCGATGATCAGGCCGTACGTCAGCAGAGCGCCGACGATCGAGCGAAGGTCCGCCGAGCCGCCTACTGCGCCGAAGTCGGGGCCCACG
>JBQCCW010000010.1:0-3407 GCA_051961835.1 Marmoricola sp.
GACCCGACGGTCATCACCAACACGCTGACCACCACGGTGACCGGCCTGACCGGCACGGCCTGCACGCTGCTGTTCGGCCTCTGCTGAGTCGTACGCGCTGAAAGAGGAGGGGGTCGGCGAGAGCCGGCCCCCTCCTCTTTCTGCTCGAACCACCGCGAACCGCCCGGACCTACGTCCCGAGGGTCACGCGAACGCTCGCGACGGTTGCGCCGAGGCCCTAGCGTCGAGAAGTCGCGGAACCCCCGTCTGCGACATCGGGCGGCCCTCGTCGAGCAAGGGCGAGGGCTGCCCCACCGGGGTCTCGGCGGTGCCCGCGTCGAGGGGGCATGACGCCGTCACGGTGCGGTTGGAACAATGGCGCCCATGACCGAGCAGTCGTTCTCCCGTCCCGGCGCCATCGACCTCTCCGGCCTCCAGCAGCCCGCGGGCGCAGGCGGAGGCCAGGGGAGCGAGGGCGTCAGCAGCGCGTACGTCGTCGAGGTCGACGAGCAGAACTTCCAGGACCTGCTCGAGGCGTCGATGACCGCGCCGGTGCTGCTGGCGTTCTTCTCCAGCGGCCGATCCCCGGAGAGCGTGCAGCTCGCAGACGACCTCCAGGTGCTCGTCAACGAGCTCGAGGGCCGGCTGCTGCTGGGCCGCGTCGACGTCGACGTGGTGCCGCAGATCGCCCAGGCGATGCAGATCCCCTCGGTGCCGCTGGTCGTGCTGGTGGCGCAGGGCCGGCCGATGCCGCTCTTCCAGTCGCCGGCGCCGCTGGACGACATGCGCCGGGCGCTGACGCAGGTGCTGCAGCAGCTCACCGCCAGCGGCTTCAGCGGCCGGCACCAGCCCCGGCAGGCCGCGGTGGGCGCTGAGACCGGCGAGCCGGCCCTGGACCCGCGCTACGCACCCGCTCAGGACGCCCTGGAGCGCGGCGACGTCGACGCGGCGGTCGCGGAGTACCAGAAGCTCGTCGACGCGAACCCCGCGGACACCGAGGCCGCGGCGGGCCTCGCCATGGCGCAGCTGCTGCAGCGCACGCAGGGCGTCGACCTGCAGGCCGCGCGGGAGCGCGCGGCGGCGAACCGCGACGACGTGGACGCCCAGACGATGGCGGCCGACCTCGACCTGCTCGGCGGTCACGTCGACGACGCGTTCAACCGCCTCATCGACGCCGTACGCCGCCTCGCGGGCGACGACCGGGACAAGGCCCGGCTCCACCTGATCGGCCTCTTCGGGGCCGTCGGCGACGCGGATCCGCGCGTCCAGCGGGCGCGCCGCGACCTCGCCTCCGCGCTCTTCTGAGCGCCGAACATAACGAAACCCGAAGAGTCCTCGGCGTCACGTTTTCTGGAGGGCCTTCGCGCGGCAACATGGAGGAGCCGTCGCTGCGGGGACGGCATCAGATCCTTCGGGATCTCCTCCAAGAGACGGCGTCGTGCTCCGCTCGGGCCGAGCGCGGCGCCGTCGTGAACCGCGGGGCGGCCGCACGCATGCAGATGCCGCCGGCCACGGCAACCGGCCCGCAGTCCGGCGGCACCCTCGTCATCGTCGAGCGCCGGCCGAAGGTTCCGCTTCCGAGACCCCCGGTCTACAAATGGCCTAGTAATCGGCTGTGACCCAGGTCACGTTTGCTCGCGCCGTTTTAGGGCAGGATGTGCGCCGTCGCGCGGTCGGTGTTGTGCGTGACAGGTCCCTGAGGACTCCTCCAAGACGCCGCGTCCGCCATCCCCCGCCGGGCGCGGCGTCGAGTCGTTTTCGCCCGTTCCCCGCTGTCTCGCCGCTCAGACGGGCGCGCCCGGGCAGACAACTGCTCTTCGGCGGTGAACGACCGTTAACCGAAACCGGTCACGAGACTCCGTGTCAGAAGTGGCACGCGCCTGTGGACAGCGTGGCCATTGGTGTGTTTGATGCAGAGGCAGACCGGCGTGCCAGCCTCCGGTGACATGCACTACTGTTCCGGCGGGACGTGGATCACGCCCCAGGCGTTACAGGCGCCACACAACTGAACACGCGGTAGCTGCCCGATGACGGTTTCATCTCGGCCGTGTCAGGCAACTACCGAACCGGCGCATCGCCTGTAGTGTGCGCCACGAGGCTGTGGTCCGTGGGGGTTGCAGTCGCCAGTCGGGGGACCACCCCCACATCAACATGAATCTCTTGGAGGAGATCTTGAGTAAGCCAATGAAGGGCTTCGGTCGGGCGGGCCTTTCCGCGCTGGCCACGTCGACCCTCATCGTCGGTGCCAGCTTCGCTGGTGCCGGTGCTGCCCACGCGGACAGCGCCTTCCAGTTCCAGCGCGTCGGCGGTCAGGACCGCTACGAGGTTTCCGCCAACGTCGCCGGCATGTACGGCACTGCGGACCACGTCATCCTGGCGAGCGGCGAGCAGGGCAAGTACGCCGACTCGCTTGCGGCTAACTACCTCTCGGGCGCCATCAACGCGCCGATCCTGCTGACGCAGCTCAACACCACGCCGGACGCCACCATGGCCGCCCTCAAGAAGGCCGGCGCCACGAAGATCACCATCGTTGGTGGTCCGCTGTCCGTGAGCACCCAGCAGGAGGACTCCCTCCGCGCCGCCGGTTACACCGTCGACCGCATCGAGGGTCACACCCGCTACGACGTCGACGCCGCCGTCATCAAGGCCGCGTCGAAGACCGGTGACACCGCCATCGTCGCCACCGGCGAGAAGTTCCCCGACGCTCTGGCTGCCGGCCCGCTGGCCTACGCCAAGAACCTGCCGGTCGGCCTCGTCACCCTGGGTAACGCCCCGCAGCAGGTCATCGACGCGCTCAAGGCGCAGGGTGTCACCAAGGCGATCGTGCTGGGTGGTGACCTCTCGATCAGCCAGGAGACGCGCCAGCAGCTCGAGAACAACGGCATCAAGATCATCGCCTCGCTCAACGGTGCGAACCGAGCTGCGGTTGCGACCCAGCTTGCGAGCTACGAGATCGCGAACTACGGCTTCACCAAGACCCGCGTGAACGTGGCCACCGGCCGCGAGTTCTCACAGGGTGCCGACGCGCTGAGCGCCGGTCCGCTGACGGGCAAGCAGAACCGCCCGCTGCTCATCACCGCCGGTGACCCGAAGGTGGGCACCACCCAGGCGATCGGTGCGGACCTGCTCCAGTACCTGAAGGACCACTCGCAGGACCTGACCGGCACGGACAACCTGCTCTTCGGTGGCCCGCTGTCGATCAGCGACGCCAAGAAGACCGCGATGGAGCAGGCCGCTCAGACCACCACGCTGCCCGACTCGGCGACGACCCTCCCGGAGCTCCGCTCCGCCAAGGTCGTGAGCACCACCACGCCCGGCCAGGCGAACAGCACCAACCCGCAGGGCACGGTCGTCCAGTACACGTTCGACGAGCAGGTGCTGTCGGCTCCTGACGAGACCCTGTTCCACCTGGTCACCTCCGGCGACCA
>JBQCCW010000011.1:0-2394 GCA_051961835.1 Marmoricola sp.
CGTCAGGTCGACCCAGAAGTTGCCGAGGGTCGAGCCGGTCGAGCGTGCGAGGCCGCGCACCAGCGCCACGGCCACGGCCAGCCCGACGGCGGGGGAGACGAAGTTCTGGACGGTGAGGCCCACGGTCTGCACGAACGGCGACGCTCCGGACTCGCCGGCATACGACTGCCAGTTGGTGTTGGTGACGAACGAGACGGCGGTGTTGAAGGCCGTGTCCACGTTCATGGCCGCCCCGCGGGCGAGCGGCAGCACGCCCTGCAGGACGATCATCAGGAAGAGGACCACCACCCCGACGACGGAGAACGCGAGGACGGCGACGGCATACGTCGACCACCCCTGCTCGGAGGCGGGGTCGACGCGGACGAGGCGGTAGACGAGTCGCTCCGCCCGCCAGTGCTGCTCGGCGGTGAAGACCTTGGCCATCCAGTTGCCCAGCGGGACGTGGACGATGGCGAGGGCCGCGACGAGGACGGCGATGGTGAGCAGACCGCTGTCGGCGTCGCTCATCAGAAGCGGTCCGCGTGCAGCAGGACGTGGACGAGGTAGGCGAGCAGCCCCAGCGCCACGAGTCCCAGGAGGATGTCGGTGACCATGGGACGTTCCTATGCCCGGCCGTCCGGCACCTCCGATGGGTTGACGACGGGCTGACGCGCCTTGACGGGTTCTTGACGACGGGAGCCGCGGTCGCGTGGCTATAGGCTCCGACGGTGAGTGCCTCGCTGGAGCTCTGGCCGTCATCGCCCCGTGGGACAGCGCCGTCGCGGCTCGACCGCCTCCGGCGCAAGGTCTCCGAGCTGCCGTGCGCGCTGCTGCTCTTCGCGCAGCTGACGGCGCTCGTGGCCTACCCGTTCATCGAGACGCGCGCCGGCGACGTCCGCGAGACCGGGCGCGCGATCTTCGGCCTGATCGGCCTGCTCGTGCTGTTCCTCGCCGTCCGGGCGGTGCGCGCGACGCCGGCCCTGACGTGGGTGGCGGTGCTGCTCGGTGGGCCGGTCGTGCTGCTGACCGTCGCCGAGGCGATCTGGCCGCTCAACGACGTCCTCGCCTTCTGGAGCGCCGTGCTGCACGCGCTCTTCTACTTCTACACGGGCTACGGCCTCATCCGGTACATGTTCGCCGACAACTGGGTGACCCGCGACGAGCTCTACGCCACCGGTGCCACCTTCACGGTGGTCGCGTGGGGCTTCGCCTACCTCTACGTGGCGGTGCAGCTCGTCTGGGGCAACTCCTTCACCATCTACGGCGAGACCGACCCCGGCACCCGCACCTGGTTCGAGCTGCTCTACCTGTCGATCACGACGATGACCTCCACGGGCCTGTCGGACATCATCGCCGTCGAGGCGCACGCGCGGGCGTTCGTGCTGCTCCAGCAGATCGCCGGCATGCTCTACGTCGCGCTCGTCGTCGCCCGTCTCGTCGGGCTCACGATCGCCCGCTTCCGCCAGTAGGTCGCCCCGGACACCCGAGGTCGTATGCCGTGTGCCGCGGTGAAGCGCGTACGCCCGGCCGTCGCCGGAGTTAGCCTCGAAGAGGTCCGAGGTTCGGGGGAACGCAACCGCACAGGCGGGTGCGCGGCCTGCGGGAGGCCGGCGATGAGCAAGAAGAAGGACAGGCGGGCGGTCAGCACCGCAGAGCTGCCCGTCGGTGTCGTGGACACCTGGGACGGGGACCGCCCCGCCAGGGCGGGCAGGCTGCCGCGCAAGGAGTACGAGTCGGAGCTCGCCGTGCTGCAGGGAGAGCTCGTCGCCATGCAGGAGTGGGTCAAGGCCTCCGGGGCCAAGGTGTGCATCGTCTTCGAGGGGCGGGACACCGCAGGCAAGGGCGGCACGATCAAGCGGCTCGTCGAGCGCGTGAGCCCGCGGGTCTTCCGCGTCGTCGCCCTGCCGGCGCCCACCGACCGGGAGAGGTCGCAGATGTACGTCCAGCGGTACATCAAGCACTTCCCGGCCGCGGGGGAGGTCGTCGTCTTCGACCGCAGCTGGTACAACCGCGCCGGGGTCGAGCGGGTGATGGGGTTCTGCACCCCGGCCCAGACCGAGCGCTTCCTCGAGCAGGTCGCCTCCGTCGAGAAGGCCATGACCGACTCCGGGATCCTCCTGCTCAAGTACTGGCTCGAGGTCGGGCCCGGGGAGCAGACCCGCCGCATCGAGAGCCGGATCCACGACCCGCGCAAGGTCTGGAAGCTCTCGCCCATGGACCTCGAGTCCTACGGCCGCTGGTACGACTACTCCCGTGCGCGTGACGCCATGTTCGCGGCCTCCGACACCCCGTGGGCGCCGTGGTTCGTCGCCCGTACCGACGACAAGAAGCGCGGGCGGCTCAACATCATCAGCCACCTGCTCGCCCGGGTGCCGTACGAGCCGCTGCCGCGCAAGAAGGTCACGCTGCCGAAGC
>JBQCCW010000012.1:0-18764 GCA_051961835.1 Marmoricola sp.
CGTCGAGCAGGACGACCACGTCGTGGCCGAGCTCGACCAGCCGCTTGGCCCGCTCGATGGCCAGCTCGGCGACCATCGTGTGGTCGCTGGCCGGACGGTCGAACGTCGACGCGATGACCTCGCCCTTCACCGAGCGCTGGAAGTCGGTGACCTCCTCGGGCCGCTCGTCCACGAGCACGACCATCAGGTGGCACTCGGGGTTGTTGGTCGTGATCGAGTTGGCGATCGACTGCATGATCATCGTCTTGCCGGCCTTGGCCGGTGACACGATCAGGCCGCGCTGGCCCTTGCCGATCGGTGCCGCGATGTCGATCACGCGCCCGATCCCCCGCTCGGCCACCACGGTGTGGTCCGCCGGCGGCCGGTCGAAGGTGGAGCTGACCACCTCGCCCTTCACCGACCGCTGGAAGTCGGTGACCTCCTCGGGGCGCTCGTCGACGAGAACCACCATCAGGTGGCACTCGGGGTTGTTGGTGGTGATGGCGTTGGCGATGGTCTGCAGCACCATCGTCTTGCCCGCCTTCGCCGGGGAGACGATCAACCCGCGCTGGCCCTTGCCGATCGGCGCGGCGATGTCGATGATCCGGCCGGTCATCTCGGTGGGCGCGGTCTCCAGGCGGAGCCGCTCGGAGGGGTAAAGCGGGGTGAGCTTGTGGAACTCCACGCGCTGCCGTGCGGCCTCGGGGTCACCGCCGTTGACGCCCTCGATGGCGACGAGCGGGTTGAACTTCTCCCGCCGCTCGCCCTCCCGGGGCTGGCGCACCTGCCCGATCACCGCGTCGCCCCGACGCAGGCCGTACTTGCGGACCATCGACATGGAGACGTACACGTCGTCGGGTCCGGGCAGGTAGCCGCTGGTCCGGACGAAGGCGTAGTTGTCGAGGACGTCGACGATGCCCGCGCAGGGTGTCAGGACGTCGTCCTCGAGGATGTTGAGGTCCGGCTCGTGGCGGCTGCGGTGGCTGCTCGGAGCGCTCGATCCACCGGAGGCCGCGCTGCTCGCTGCCGGCGCTGCTCCACCCGGCCCGCCCGACCGCTCGCGACCCCGCCGGCGCCGGTTACGCCGGCTCCCGGTGGAGGTGTCGTCGCCGTCGCCCTGTTTCTGCTGCCCGTTCTGCAGGTTGTTCTGCTCGGGCTTCTCTTGCTGGGCGCCCTGCTCGCGCCGGCCGTCCTGCTCGCGCCGCTCGGATTGGCCGCCCTGCTGGCGCTCGTCCTGCCCGCCCTGCTCGCGCTGGGCCTTCTGTTCGCGCTGCTCCCGGTAGGCGTCCTGCCCGCCCTGGCCGTCCTGCCCGCCCTGGCCGTCCTGCCCACGCCGGCCGTCCTGCCCGCCCTGGCCGTCCTGCCCACGCTGGCCGTCCTGCTCGCGCTGGCGCCCCTCGCCGGCCCCCGCGCGCGACTCCTGCCGGCTGCCGGTGCGCTCGGCCTCGGGCTCGGCCGTCGCGGCGCGGGAGGTGCGCGATCCGCCCTGGGCGCTGCGGATGGCCGCCACGAGATCCGCCTTCTTCATCCCCGCTGTCGCGATGCCGAGACCACCGGCGATCTCGCGCAGCTCCGGCAGCAGCTTGGTGCTCAGCCCGCCCTTGCGGGTCTTCGCCGGAGCGTCCGCAGCGGAGCGCTCGTCGCCTGCCGGCGAGCCGGGCTCCCCGGAGGGGAAGTCGAGGGTGTCGGTCACGTGAGGTCCTTCCCACGTCGGCTGAGCCGCGCACCGCACGAAGAGCGGTGGGGCGAGGAAGACACCACGTCGGCGCTCCGCGGCGTCCGGGCAGGACGCGGCAGGGCTACGGGTGGTGGGAGACGACGCATGTCCCGGACGGCCGCAGGCCGACCGAGCGCCGCGTCGCGGGCGACCCTAACACCGCCCGGCGGCGCAGGTGTCGCAACGCCCCCGTCGAACGCCGAGCAGCGTACTCAGGCCGGGGCGACGCCGCGGTCGCTCAGCTCCAGCTCCAGCACCGCCCAGCCGGGAGGACGAGCGGCGGCACTCGCCGCGGCCGCCGGCAGCCCTGGGCCGGTGAACGCCAGCACGGTCGGGCCTGCGCCGGAGATCACCGCCGGCACGCCTGCCTCGCGCAGCACCGCCACCAGGTCCAGCGACGCCGGCATCGCCGGTCGCCGGTAGGCCTGGTGCACGAAGTCCTCGGTCGCCCGCAGGAGCATGCCGGGATCGCCCGCGAGCGCCGCGACCAGCAGCGCCGCCCGACCCGTGTTCGCCGCAGCGTCCGCGTGCGGCACGGTCGCAGGCAGCAGGCCACGAGCCACCTCGGTGCGCACACCGTCCGGGGGCACGAGCGCGACGGTCCCGAGACCCGGGGCGAGGGGCACCCGCCTGGCCCAGACGTCCTCGTCCTGCTGTCCGCTCACCACGAAGCCACCCAACAGCGCCGGCGCGACGTTGTCCGGGTGGCCCTCCAAGGCGTTTGCCAGACGCAGCGAGGCGTCCTCGTCGGGCCGCAGCTCCTCGGGCAGCAGCGCGCCGGCCAGCGCGATCCCGGCGACGATCGCCGCCGACGACGATCCGAGGCCGCGGCTGTGCGGGATGCGGTTGCGGCAGGTCAGCCGGAGCGCGGGCGGCGTCACGCCCGCCCGCAGGAAGGTGGCGTCCATCGCGCGGACGACGAGGTGGGTCCGGTCCTGCGGTACGGCGCCCGCGCCCTCCCCCTCGACCTCGATCTCCACCTGGTCGGGGGCGCCGTCGAGCACCCGCGCCGTGAGCTCGTCGCGCAGGGTGAGCGCCACGCCCAGGCAGTCGAAGCCCGGGCCCAGGTTGGCGCTGGTCGCCGGGACCGTCACCGAGACCGGCCCCTCACCGAGCACCGTCGCGCCGGGGCGCAGCGGCTCCACGGCCGGCAGGTCGCTCATGGGTCAGGCGAGACCGGCCGCCGCGGCGGCGGCGTCGGTGTCGGCGTCGCACACGGTGTCCACGAGGTCGGTGAAGGTGGACAGGGCGGTGTCGATGTCCTTGAGCCCGTGACCGGTGACGGTGACGACGATGCGCTGTCCGTCGTAGCGGACGCCCTCGGCGGCCTCGAGCAGCAGCCCGGCCACCCCGGCGGCAGAGGCGGGCTCGACGAACACGCCCTCGGTCGAGGCCAGCCGGCGTTGCGCGTCGAGGATCTGCTCGTCTGTCACCGAGCGGAACTTCCCGCCGGACCGGTCCGCGGCCGCCATCGCGAGGTCCCAGGAGGCCGGGTTGCCGATCCGGATCGCCGAGGCGACCGTCTCGGGGTCGAGCACCGGGGCGCCCTGGACGAGGGGCGCGGCGCCGGCGGCCTGCCACCCGCGCATCACCGGCAGCCGCGTGCTGTTCCCGGCGGCGTGGTCCTCGGTGTACCCGAGCCAGTAGGCGGAGATGTTGCCGGCGTTGCCGGTCGGCATCACGTGCATGTCCGGGGCGTCGCCGAGGAACTCCACGATCTCGAACGACGCCGTCTTCTGCCCCTGGAGGCGCATCGGGTTGACCGAGTTCACCAGCGCGACCGGGTACTGCTCGGCGAGGCCACGGGAGATCCGCAGGCAGTCGTCGAAGTTGCCGCGGACCATGATCACCTGGGCGCCGTGCACGATCGCCTGGGCGAGCTTTCCGGCGGCGATCTTGCCCTGCGGCACGAGGACCAACGGCTTGATGCCCGCGCGGGCGGCATAGGCGGCCATCGCCGCGGAGGTGTTGCCCGTCGAGGCGCACACCACCGCCTCGGCGCCCTGCCCCACCGCCACCGACAGCGCCACGGTCATGCCCCGGTCCTTGAACGACCCGGTCGGGTTGTCACCCTCGACCTTGAGCCACACCTCGCCACCGGTGACCTCCGAGAGCCAGGCCGAGGGCACCATCGGCGTGCCGCCCTCGCGCAGCGTCACCACCGGGGTGCCGTCGGGGATGTCGAGCCGGTCGGCGTACTCCTCGAGAACGCCGCGCCACTGCCAGCTGGTCGCCTGTTTCGTCACTGGGGTCATCACTGGTCCATCCCCTCCACGCGCATCACCGAGGACACGTCGCGCACGTGCGCCATCCCCCGGATGCTCTCCACGGTGTCGGCCAGGTCGGCGTCACTGGCGGTGTGCGAGACGACGACGAGCTGGGCGTCGTCGCCGCGCCCCTCCTGCCGGACCGTCTGGATCGACACGCCCCGCTCGGCGAAGGCCTGCGCGACGCTGGCAAGGACACCGGGCTTGTCCTCGACGTCGATCTGCACGTGGTAGCGCGTCTGGGTGCGGCCCATGGGCAGCACCGACAGGCCGGCGTACGACGAGTCTCCAGGGCCGGCCACCTCGGCGAGCCGGTTGCGGGCCACGGTGACCAGGTCGCCGAGCACCGCGCTGGCGGTCGGCGACCCGCCGGCCCCCGGACCGTAGAACATCAGCTGGCCGGCCGCCTCGCTCTCCACGAAGACGGCGTTGTAGGCCTCGCGCACGCTGGCGAGCGGATGGGTACGCGGGCTCATCGCGGGGTGCACCCGGGCGGAGACGGCCGATCCGTCCGGCCCCTCCTCGAGCGCGCAGATCGCCAGCAGCTTGACCACGCAGCCCATCTCCCGGGCGGAGGCGACATCCCCGGCGGTGACGTCGACGATGCCTTCGCGGTGCACGTCCGCGGCGGTGACGCGGGTGTGGAACGCCAGGCTCGCCAGGATCGCCGCCTTCGCGGCGGCGTCGAAGCCCTCCACGTCGGCGGTCGGGTCGGCTTCGGCGTAGCCGAGGCGCTGGGCCTCGTCGAGGGCCTCGGCGAAGCCGCTGCCCGCGGAGTCCATCCGGTCGAGGATGAAGTTCGTGGTGCCGTTGACGATGCCGAGCACCCGCGTCACCCGGTCGCCGGCCAGCGACTCGCGCAGCGGCCGGAGGATCGGGATCGCCCCGGCGACGGCCGCCTCGTAGTAGAGGTCCCGGCCGGCACGACGCGCGGCCGCGAACAGCGTCGCACCGTCCTCGGCGAGCAGCGCCTTGTTGGCCGTCACGACGCTCGCCCCGTGCTCGAGCGCGGCGAGGATGAGGGAGCGAGCCGGCTCGATCCCGCCCACCACCTCCACCACCACGTCGACGTCCTCGCGCGTGACGAGGTCCTCGGCGTCGGTGGTGAAGAGCTCCTCGGGCAGCTCGACGTCGCGCGGCAGTCCCAGCCGCCGCACCGCGACGCCGACCAGCTCGACCGGGGCGCCCACGCGGGCCGCGAGGTCGCCGGCCTGCTCGGTCAGCAGCCGGGCGACCTGGGAGCCGACCACGCCGCAGCCCAGCAGGGCCACCCGCACCGGGCGCACGCTCTCGTCCACGGGGCTCATGATCCCATCCCCACGTCGGTGGCCAGGAGGTCGTCCAGCGTCTCGCGGCGTACGACGACCCGGGTGCGGCCCTCGCGCACCGCGACGACCGGCGGCCGGGGGACGTGGTTGTAGTTGCTGGCCATCGAGCGGCAGTACGCGCCGGTGGCCGGCACGGCGAGCAGGTCGCCGGGGCGGACGTCGCCGGGCAGGAACTCGTCCATCACCACGATGTCGCCGGACTCGCAGTGCTTGCCGACGACCCTGGTGAGCAGCGGCGGCGCCTCGGACGCACGCGACGCGAGGGTGCAGGAGTAGTCGGCGTCGTAGAGCGCCGTCCGGATGTTGTCGCTCATGCCGCCGTCGACCGAGACGTAGGTGCGCACGGCGCCCCCGTCGAGCTCCACCCCCTTGACGGTGCCGACCTCGTAGACGGTGCACATCGACGG
Organism: Marmoricola sp.; assembly: GCA_051961835.1. Lineage (GTDB taxonomy): Bacteria > Actinomycetota > Actinomycetes > Propionibacteriales > Nocardioidaceae > Marmoricola. Next base: position 5,699 of record JBQCCW010000012.1, read on the forward strand.
CCCGACGATCGCCCGGCCCGGCTCGACGGACAGGCGCGGCACGTCGAGGTCGCGCGCCACGCACTCCTCGACGACGATCCTGGTGAGCTCGGCGGCCAGCACCGCAGGCTCGGCCGGGTCGTCCTGGGTGGTGTAGGCGATGCCGAAGCCACCGCCCAGGTCGAGCTCGGGCATGGTGACGCCGAGCTCGTCGCGGACCTGGGCGTGCAGGGCGAGCACTCTGCGCGCCGCCACCTCGAAGCCGGCGGAGTCGAAGATCTGCGAGCCGATGTGGGAGTGCAGGCCGCGCAGCTCCAGACCCGGCGCCGCGACGACCTGCCGCACCGCCTCCAGCGCCGCGCCGTCGCTGATCGAGAACCCGAACTTCTGGTCCTCGTGGGCGGTGGCGATGTACTCGTGGGTGTGCGCCTCGACGCCCGCGGTCACGCGGACCAGCACACCGACCGTGGTGCCGCGCTCGGTCGTGAGGCGTGCGAGCCGCTCGATCTCGTGGAACGAGTCCACGATGATCCGGCCCACGCCGAGCTCGACGGCCCGACGCAGCTCGGCCTCCGACTTGTTGTTGCCGTGGAACCCGACCCGCTCCATCGGGAAGCCGGCGCGCTCGGCGACGGCCAGCTCACCGCCGGAGCAGACGTCGAGGAACAGCCCGTCCTCGGCGATCCAGCGTGCGACCGCCGTACACAGGAACGCCTTGCCCGCGTAGTACACGTCCCAGTGCACGTCGGGAGCGCTGGCGAACGCGTCACGGAAGGCCGCGGCTCGCTCCCGGAAGTCCTCCTCGTCCAGCACGTACGCCGGCGAGCCGTGCTCGGCCACCAGGTCGGTCAGCGCGACACCGCCGACCTCGAGCACGCCGTCGTCCTTGCGAGCGGTGCGCGACCACAGCCGCGGCAGCAGCGCGTTCGCGTCGTCGGGCTCGCGCAGCCACGCCGGTCCGCGGACCGACACCGCGGCATGGGCCCACCCGGCCTCGTGCGCTCTCATCGGGCGGTTACATCCGCTCCGGCGCGGAGACGCCGAGCAGGTCGAGGCCGTTGGCGAGCACGACCCGGGTCGCCTGCACCAGCAGCAGGCGCGCCCGGTGCAGGTCCGTCGTCGCCTCGTCGCCCATCGGCAGCACGCGGCAGCTGTCGTAGAAGCGGTGGTAGGTGCCGGCCAGCGACTCCAGGTAGCGCGCGACCCGGTGCGGCTCGCGGAGCTCGGCCGCGCTGGCGACCACCCGCGGAAACTCGGCGAGCGCCCGGAGCAGCTCGCCCTCCTTCTCGTGGCTGAGCAGCGAGAGGTCGACCGCCCCGGCGTCGACGGTGACCCCCAGGTCTGCCGCGTTGCGCAGCAGGCTGGAGACGCGGGCGTGGGCGTACTGCACCGTGTAGACCGGGTTGTCGTTGGAGGTGCGGGTGATCTCGGCGATGTCGAGCACCAGCGGCGAGTCGGCGGGATAGCGCGCCAGGGAGTAGCGCAGCGGGTCCACGCCGATCTCGTCGGCGAGCTCCTGCAGCGTCACGATCGTGCCGGCGCGCTTGGAGAGCTTCACCTCCTCGCCGTTGCGGAGGATCTTCACGAGCTGGCCGATGAGCACGTCGAGGGTCCGGTCCGGGTCGTCGCCCACGCAGGCGGCCATCGCGCGCAGCCGGCCGACGTACCCATGGTGGTCGGCGCCGAGCAGGTAGATGCACCGGTCGAAGCCACGCGCCCGCTTGTCGAGGTAGTAGGCAGTGTCGGAGGCGAAGTAGGTCCGCTCGCCGTCGGACTTGATCAGCACCCGGTCCTTGTCGTCGCCGAAGTCGGTGGTGCGCATCCACAGCGCGCCGTCCTGCTCGTAGACGTGGCCGAGGCTCTTCAGGCGCTCGAGGGTCTGCGGGACCGAGCCGGACTCGTGCAGGGACAGCTCGGAGAACCACACGTCGAAGTGGGTGTGGAAGGCGTCCAGCTGCTGCTGCTGCTCGCGCAACTGCAGGTCGTAGCCGGCGGCCCTGACCGCACGGCGGCGTTCCTCGGCGGGAAGGTCGAAGATGCCTGCGTGGCTCTCGCCGATCTGGCGTGCGAGGTCGTCGATGTAGCCGCCGGCGTACCCGTCCTCGGGCGTCGGCTGCCCGGTCGCCGCAGCGATGATCGAGTCCGCGAAGTGGTTCATCTGCACGCCGCGGTCGTTGATGTAGAACTCGCGGGTCACCTCGGCGCCGGCGGCAGCCAGCACCCGCCCGATCGCGTCGCCCAGCACGGCCCAGCGCGTGTGGCCGAGGTGGATCGGGCCGGTGGGGTTGGCGGAGATGAACTCGACGTTCACCTTCTGGCCGGCGAGCACGTCGCTGTGGCCGTACGACGCACCGGCGGCGACGATGTCGGCGGCGACCTGTCCTTGTGCGCCGGCCTCGACGGTGATGTTGAGGAAGCCCGGGCCGGCGACGTCGACTCCCGCGACGCCCGCGCTCTTCACCAGCCGCTCGGCGAGGAGCTCGCCGAGGGCCCGGGGGGTGGTGCCGGCCTTCGTCGCCAGCTGCAGGGCGACGTTGGTGGCGTAGTCGCCGTGGCCCTTCTGCCGGGGGCGCTCGACCGTGACCTCGGCCGGGACGCCGTCGGGGAGGGTGAGAGCGCCGTCGTCGACGAGCCCGCTGAGGGCGTCGACGATCACCGCGGAGAGCTGCTGGGGGGTCACTGGGCAAGCCTATCGGCGGGCGCCGGTTTCCTCCGGGCCCATCTCGCCCGGTAGGGTTCGCGACCGGACGCACCTGCGGGTGGGTCCGTGCCTCCGTAGCTCAGGGGATAGAGCACTGGTTTCCGGTACCAGGTGTCGCAGGTTCGAATCCTGCCGGAGGCGCCCTCTGTCGCGCTCCGCTCGCCCCCGGGACGTGAGCCGCATGACACCGCGGCGGTTTCCCCGCCCGCCCGCTGAAAAGCGCGCGGCCGGGGACTAGCCTTGCGGGAGTCACCCGCGCGCAATCGATGAGATAGAGGCGAAACAGGCCGTGTCGGAGTCTTCCGAGAACCCGTTGTCCGCATTCGGAGCCAACGAGTGGCTCGTCGACGAGATGTACGAGAAGTACCAGCAGGACCCGCACAGCGTCGACAAGGTCTGGTGGGACTTCTTCAGCAAGGACGGCGCGGGCGCGGCGGCGCCGAACGGTGCGAACGGCGACAGCAACGCGAACGGCACGTCCTCCCCGGCCAAGGCCGCCGCGAAGGCGCCCGCCGCGGCGGCGACGAAGGCGCCGGCTCCCGCCACGGCGCCGGCCAAGGCCCCTGCCACGGCGGCGCCCGCGCAGGCCCGCGCGAAGGGGCCCGAAAGGGGAACCGAGAAGGCCCCCGCGAAGCCCACCGCCGCCCCGGTGCCCAAGGAGCCGGCGGCCAAGGAGAAGCCCGAAGCCACCGACGAGCCGACGTACACCGTCTTGCGCGGCATCGCCGCGGCGACCGCGAAGAACATGGACGCGTCGCTGTCGGTCCCCACCGCGACCTCGGTGCGCAACATCCCGGTCAAGCTGCTGTGGGACAACCGCATCGTCATCAACAACCACCTCAAGCGCGCGCGCGGCGGCAAGGTGAGCTTCACCCACCTCATCGGCTACGCGATCATCAAGGCGATCAAGGCGCTGCCGGAGATGAACAACACCTTCGCCGAGGTCGACGGCAAGCCGACCATGGTGACGCCGGCGCACATCAACCTCGGCCTCGCGATCGACCAGCAGAAGCCGGACGGCACCCGTCAGCTCGTCGCGCCGAGCATCAAGGCCTGCGAGAGCATGGACTTCGCGCAGTTCTGGACCGCCTACGAGGAGCTGATCCGCAAGGCGCGCGACAACAAGCTCTCGATGGAGGACTACGGCGGCACCACCGTCAGCCTCACCAACGTGGGCGGCCTGGGCACCAACAACTCGGTCCCCCGGCTGATGGCCGGCCAGGCGGCGATCATCGGCGTCGGCTCGATGGACTACCCGCCGGAGTTCCAGGGTGCGTCGGAGGAGACGATCACCCGCAACGCGATCAGCCGCATCATGACGATGACGTCGACCTACGACCACCGCGTGATCCAGGGCGCCCAGAGCGGCGAGTTCCTGCGCCGGGTGCACCAGCTGCTGCTCGGCGAGGACGGCTTCTACGACGAGATCTTCCGCTCCCTGCGGATCCCCTACGAGCCGATCCGCTGGTCGGCCGACATCTCCGCCAGCCACGACGACGAGGTGAGCAAGCAGGCCCGGGTCCTGGAGCTGATCCACGCCTACCGCGTGCGCGGCCACATCATGGCCGACACCGACCCGCTGGAGTACAAGCAGCGCAGCCACCCCGACCTCGCGGTGGAGTCGCACGGGCTGACCCTGTGGGACCTCGACCGCGAGTTCGCCACCGGGTCCTTCGGCGGCGAGCGCCGGTTCATGCGGATGCGCGACATCCTCGGGATCCTGCGCGACTCCTACTGCCGCACGGTCGGCATCGAGTACATGCACATCCAAGACCCCGAGCAGCGCCGCTGGGTCCAGGAGCGCGTCGAGCAGCCGCACCAGAAGCCGCCGCGCGAGGAGCAGCTGCGGATCCTGCTCAAGCTCAACCAGGCCGAGGCGTTCGAGACGTTCCTGCAGACGAAGTTCGTCGGGCAGAAGCGGTTCAGCCTCGAGGGCGGCGAGACCGCGGTCGCGCTCGTCGACGAGATCTGCGAGGCGGCCGCGCAGGCCTCGCTGCACGAGGTGTGCATCGGGATGGCCCACCGCGGCCGGCTCAACGTGCTGGCCAACATCGTCGGCAAGTCCTACAACCAGATCTTCCGCGAGTTCGAGGGCAACATCGACCCGCGGACCGTGCAGGGCTCGGGCGACGTGAAGTACCACCTGGGCGCCGAGGGCGAGTTCGTCGCGGGCTCCGGGGACCGGATCCGGGTGTCGGTGGCCGCGAACCCCTCGCACCTCGAGACGGTGGACCCGATCCTGGGGGGCATCGCCCGCGCCAAGCAGGACATGCTCAACCGCGGCGCGGACTTCCCGGTGCTGCCGCTGCTCATCCACGGTGACGCCGCGTTCGCCGGCCAGGGCGTGGTCGCCGAGACCCTCAACCTCTCCCAGCTGCGGGGCTACCGGACCGGCGGCACCATCCACCTGGTCGTCAACAACCAGGTCGGCTTCACCACCTCGCCGGCCTCCTCGCGCTCCTCCCTCTATGCCACGGACGTGGCGCGGATGGTGCAGGCGCCGATCTTCCACGTCAACGGCGACGACCCGGAGGCGTGCATCCGGGTGGCGCAGCTGGCGTTCGAGTACCGGCAGGCGTTCAAGAAGGACGTCGTCATCGACCTGGTCTGCTACCGGCGCCGCGGGCACAACGAGGGCGACGACCCGTCGTACACCCAGCCGCTGATGTACGACCTGATCGAGCAGAAGCGGTCGGTGCGCAAGCTCTACACCGAGTCGCTCATCGGTCGTGGAGACATCACGCTGGAGGAGGCCGAGCAGGTCCTCAAGGACTACCAGCAGCAGCTGGAGCGGGTCTTCACCGAGGTCCGCGAGCTCGACACGCGCCCGGAGTCGTGGACGACGGTGCCGGCGTACCCGGAGAAGACGTACGGCGACGCCGACACCGCGATCACCCCCGAGGTGATGAAGCGGATCGCCGACGCCTACGTCAGCGCCCCCGACGGCTTCACCGTGCACCCCAAGGTGCTGCCGCAGTTGCAGCGCCGAGCCGCCGGCATCACCGAGGGCCCGATCGACTGGGGCACCGGTGAGATCCTGGCCCTCGGGTCGTTGCTGATGGAGGGCCGGCCGGTCCGGCTGGCCGGCCAGGACTCCCGACGGGGCACGTTCGTGCAGCGGTTCGCCACGATCATCGACCGTCGCAACGCCGACGAGTGGACGCCGCTGGCCAACCTCACCGAGGACCAGGCGCAGTTCTACGTCTACGACTCGCTGCTCAGCGAGTACGCCGCGCTCGGGTTCGAGTACGGCTACTCCGTGGCGCGCCCCGACGCGCTGGTGCTCTGGGAGGCGCAGTTCGGCGACTTCGTCAACGGCGCCCAGATCGTCATCGACGAGTACATCACCGCCGGTGAGACCAAGTGGGGCCAGCAGAGCGGCGTGGTGCTGCTGCTCCCCCACGGCTACGAGGGCCAGGGCCCCGACCACTCCTCCGCGCGGATCGAGCGGTTCCTCACGATGGCGGCCGACGAGGCGTTCGTGGTGGCGCAACCGTCGACCCCCGCGAGCTACTTCCACCTGCTGCGCCGGCACGCCCTCGGCGAGGACCACAAGCCGCTGATCGTGTTCACCCCGAAGTCGATGCTCAAGCGCAAGGAGGCCGCCTCCCAGCCGGACGACTTCACCTCGGGGTCGTTCCGCCCGGTCGTCACCGACGAGGCGGTCCCCGCGGACCAGGTCAGCACGGTGCTGCTGTGCAGCGGCCGCATCACCTGGGACCTCGTGGTGGAGCGCAAGAAGCGGCAGGGCGACGACCCGACGACGGCCGTCGTACGCCTCGAGCAGCTCTACCCGACCCCGGTGGCCGAGGTGCAGCAGGCGCTCGCGCAGTACCCCAACGCCCGCGCGGTGCGGTGGGTGCAGGACGAGCCGGCGAACATGGGACCGGCGCCGCACCTGCAGCTGCACCTGTTCCCGCAGCTGGACCGCGCGGTCGAGGTGCTGTCGCGTCCCGCGTCCTCCTCGCCGTCGGTGGGTCAGCACTCGCGGCACGTCGAGGAGCAGAAGAACCTCCTCGACGCCGCCTTCGCCGAGCCGGCCGAGCTCAACGACTACTGATGTACTTCACCGACCGCGGCATCGAGGAGCTGGAGAAGCGCCGGGGCGAGGAGGAGGTCACCCTCGCCTGGGTCGCCGACCGGCTGCAGGAGTTCACCGACACCCACCCCGAGTTCGAGACGGCCGTCGAGCGGCTGGCCACCTGGCTGGCCCGCCTCGACGACCCCGACGACGAGTAGCGCCGCGGCACGGGCGGCGGGCCTCGCTACCCTCGCGTCATGAGCGGAGCGCACGCTGGCCGGATCACCTCGTTCACCCATCAGGGGCTCACCTTCGACGTCCTCGACGAGGGGCCGCTCGAGGGTGGGGTGGTCGTCCTGTTGCACGGGTTCCCGCAGACGAACACCTCCTGGGGCAAGGTGGCGCCGCTGCTGCACGCCGAGGGGTTCCGCACCCTGGCACCCAACCAGCGGGGCTACTCCCCCGGCGCTCGTCCGCACGGGCGGCGTTCCTACATCACCGGCAAGCTCGCCGGCGACGTCCTCGCGCTGATCGAGCAGGTGGGCGGTCCGGTGCACCTGGTCGGGCACGACTGGGGCGCAGCAGTGGCATGGGCCGTCGCGATCCAGCGACCCGCCGCGCTGCGCTCGCTCACCGCCGTCTCGGTCCCTCATCCCGGCGCGTTCCTGGCCGCGATGCCCAAGGGCCAGGCGCTGCACTCGTGGTACATGGGGGCGTTCAACATCCCCGCGCTGCCCGAGCGCCTGATGGCCGGGCCGTTCGGCGACTGGTTCCTGCGACGGGCCGGCATGACCCCGGACATGGTCGCGACCTACCACCGGGAGATCGTCGACACCGGCGCCCTCCCCGGCGGGCTCGGGTGGTACCGCGCGCTTCCGCTCTCGGACCGCAAGGCGATGGGCACGCCCGCGCGGGTCCCCACGACCTACGTCTGGAGCGACGGCGACGTCGCACTGACCCGGACGGGCGCGCAACTGTGCGAGCAGTACGTCGATGCGCCGTACGAGCTCGTCGTGCTCCAGGGCGTCAGCCACTGGATCCCCGACGAGCGGCCCGAGGAGCTGGCCCGGGCGGTCCTGGACAGGATCGCCGCGGTCTCCTGACCCCGCCTCAGACTCACGCCTGCGGGTCGGTTCCTCCGCGAACGTCGTCCGCGTGGTCCTCCGCCGCCCGCCGGGCGGCGTCGCGGATCTCGAAGATCTCCGTGGCGAGGCCGCCGAGCGCGCCCGCGACGTCGCGGACCGCGCCGGTGAGGATCGTCGCGACCTGGCCGACCGTGCCGGCCGCCGCCTCGACGGTGCCCTGGACGGCGTCCTTGCGGATCTCCGCCCTGCTCAGGTGGTCCTTCATAGCGAGGAGTCTCTTCGCTCGGTCGCGCGAGGGCAACGTGAGGGCGCTCTCAGCGGCTCAGGCGGCCGCCGGCTGCGCGACCGGGACCTCGACCGGTTCGACGGCGGACGTACGCCGGGGCGGCAGCGCGAGCCGGAGGATCTTCGTGGCGACGCTGCCGAGCTGCTTGCGCAGCGGCCCGGTGTGGTACGCGAGCCCGTAGCGCTCGCAGATCTCGCGGACCTCCTCCGCGATCTGCGGGTAGCGCCGCGCGGGGATGTCGGGGAACAGGTGGTGCTCGATCTGGTGGGAGAGGTTGCCGCTCATCAGGTGGAACAGGCGACCGCCCGTGATGTTCGCCGAGCCGAGGACCTGCCGGTAGTACCAGTGCCCGCGGCTCTCGGTGCGCTCCCCGTCCGGGCCGACCTCGTCGAGGCACTCCTCCTCGGTGAAGCTCTCCACTCCGGCCGGGAAGTGGCCGCAGAAGATGATGTTGAACGCCCAGATGTTGCGGACCAGGTTCGCCGTGGCGTTGCCGGCGAAGGTGAGCGGGAAGAGCGGGCCCGTCAGCAGCGGGAAGAGCACGTAGTCCTTGAGCGCCTGGCGCTTGACCTTGCGCATGATCCCGGCGTGGAGGGCCTTGTTGTCCTCCAGCTTCCGGCTGCCGTTGACGAGGTTCTCCACCTCCAGATCGTGCATCGCCACTCCCCACTCGAAGAACACCATCAGGAGGAACGCGTAGAGCGGGTTGCCGAGGTAGTAGGGGTGCCACGGCTGCGCGTCGTCCATCCGCAGCACGCCGTACCCGATGTCGCGGTCCTTGCCGAGGATGTTGGTGAAGGTGTGGTGGATGTAGTTGTGGGAGTACTTCCACTGCTCGCCGGGGCAGACGTTGTCCCAGTCGAACATGCGGGAGTTGAGTCCGGGGTCGCCCATCCAGTCGTACTGGCCGTGCATCACGTTGTGGCCGATCTCCATGTTGTCGAGGATCTTGGAGACGCTGAGCGCGGCCACGGCCAGCGGCCAGGCCGGAGGCAGGTACATCAGCGCGCGGCCGGCGACCTCGAACTGGCGCTGGCGCTTCACGACGCCGCGGATGTAGGCGGCGTCCTCCTCCCCGAGATCGGCGATCACGCGGCGGCGGATGGCGTCCATCTCGGCGCCGAACGCCTCGAGCTGGGCGGGGGTGAGCCTTCCCGCGGTGGTGGGGCTTGTCGAGACCATGGATTCCTCCTCAGAGGTCGACGGCGCAGTCGCCCACGGGGGCGCTGACGCAGATGCGGATGTCCTCGTCCGGCAGCGCTGACTCCTCGCCGGTGAGGACGTTGCGGACGGTGCCCTCGGTCTTGCGGGCGGTGCAGGAGAAGCAGATCCCCATCCGGCAGCCGAACTCCGGACGCAGCCCGGCGGACTCGGCCTGCTCGAGGATGCTCGCGCCGGTGTTGGCACTGCTGAGGGCGCTGCCGGCGAAGGTGAGCGTCCCGCCGGCCTCGCCGGTCGCGGTCGTCGGCGGCTTGAAGAACTCGACCGTGAGCCGGTCGCTGCCGTCGTACGCCGAGCGGACGAGCTCGATCAGCCCGGCGGGACCGCAGGCCCAGGTGTCGACGTCGCGGAACCCGGGGACGATCCGCTCCAGCTTGTCGGCGCTGAACATGTCGTCGCCGTAGTGCAGGTGGACGTCCACGTGGTTGTCGGCCGCCGCGATCTCGGCGAGCTCGGCAGCGAAGATCTGGTCCTCGGCGGACCGGGCGAAGTGCACGAAGGTGACCTTGCGGTGTGCCTTCCCGTCGTACCCGTCCCGCAGCAGCGTCCGCACGATCGACATCGCCGGGGTGATGCCGGACCCGCCGGTGAGGAAGAGCAGCCGGTTGTTGGTCGGCGTCGCGGCGCTCTCGTGGAGGGTGAAGTCCCCCTCCGCCTGGCTCAGGTGCAGGATCTGGCCGGGGCGCGCGTCGCGGACCAGGAACTTGCTGACCTGGCCCTCCTCGTGGGCGCGGATCGTGAGGCTGAAGCGCTCCCCTGGCAGCGTGGCGGCCGAGGAGATCGAGAAGCAGCGGGTCAGCCGCCGGGCGGACCCCGGCAGCTCGACGCCTACCTGGACGTACTGACCGGCCCGGTGCCCACGCCACGTGCTCGTCGGCTGCAGGGTGAGCGTCGCGACCTCGGCTCCGTCGCTCTCGGGGTTCTCCCGGACGATGCTCACGATCCGGGCGCGGACCTCGGTCGCGGCCCACATCGGGTTGACCAGCTCGAGGTAGCGGTCCACGCCGTGCGGCGCGGTGAGTGCGGCCAGGGTGCGGGAGGACAGGATCCTCTCGGCGAGTGCCATGACGCCCGTCCTTTCGGTGTACGCCTGTTCACTGGATAGTGAACCGGTTGGCCTCCGGAGCGTCAAGGACGACCGAGCGTGACAGTGGACACTCGTGCACTCGACCACACCGATTAGGCTGCGAGGGTGACCGTGACCCGCGTCGAGCAGAAGGAGCGGACCCGGCGCGCCATCCTCGACGCCGCGCTCAGGCTCAGCGAGACCAACGGGCTGGGGCCGCTCTCGCTGCGGCAGGTGGCCAAGGAGGTCGGGGTCGTCCCCACGGCGTTCTACCGCCACTTCGCCTCCCTGGACGAGCTGGGGCTGGCACTCGTGGAGGAGTCCTTCGAGTCGCTGCGCGCGATGCTCCGCGAGGTCCGTCGGGGGCAGCCGGCGCCGGCCGAGATCATCGAGCGGTCGGTCACCGTGCTCACCGAGCACGTGCGTGCGCGACGCGACCACTTCGGGTTCATCGCCCGGGAGCGGATCGGCGGCGCCCCCATCGTCCGCGACCGGGTCCAGCACGAGCTCGACCTCTTCGAGCGCGAGCTGGCCACCGACCTCGCCCAGCTGGCGCGCCCGCCGCGGTGGTCCACCGAGGACCTCCACGTGCTCGCGCACCTCATCGTCACCGCGATGGTCAACACCGTCGAGGACCTGTTGGCCGCCGGCTCCGAGAGGAGCGAGGCCGCCGTGACGCGGCGGGCGGAGAAGGAGCTGCGGATGGTCGTCGTCGGCGCCCTGCAGTGGGAGTCCGACTACGTCGAGTGAGACCCGCCCGGCCCAGGGCGGACGGTGACGTCGGGCATCGTGGCATCGCGGCCGAGGTCGAGGATCTGCAGGATCGCCGCCACCACGGTCTCGGGCCGGATCCACGTGCCGGGGTCGTAGTCCTTCCCCTCCTGGGCGTGCACCTGCTCCTGCATCGGCGTCGCCGTGCGCCCTGGATACACCGAGCTCACCCGCACGCCGTACGCCTCCTCCTCCTGGCGCAGGGCGTCGGCGAAGCCGCGCAGGCCGAACTTCGCGGCGTTGTACGACGCCCAGCCGGCGTTGGCGCGCAGCCCCGATCCGGAGTTCACGAACACGTGCGTGCCGCGACCGCGGCGCACTCGCTCGAGGAGTGCACGGGTCAGGAGCATCGGCGCGAGGAGGTCGACGACGACGGTCTCGGACAGGCTCCCGGGCTCGGTGTCGGCGACGGCAGCGACGTCGACCACGCCTGCGGAGTGCACCACGGAGTCGAGGGCGTCGGGCACGCCGTCGAGGTCGAGGGGGGCCGACGCGGCGGCCAGGTCGGCGACGACCGTGCGGCAGCCGGCGTACCGCTCGGCGAGGGCGGCAGCCCGCTGCTCGTTGCGCGCCAGCAGGACGAGCCGGTCTCCGCGACCCTGGAGGGCGTCGGCGAGCACTCGGCCGATCCCCGATCCGGCGCCGGTGAGGAAGTGGGTGCCCATCCTCAGCGGGTGAACACGATCTTGCCGAACACGTCGCCCTGCGCCATCGCCGCGAAGCCGTCGCGTGCCTGGTCCATCGGGAGCACCCGGTCAACCAGCGGCTTCGTGCCGCTGGCGTCGAGGAGGGTCACCAGCGACGCCAGCTCGTCGCGGGTGCCCATCGTCGACCCGATCACCTGCAGCTGCAGGAAGAAGATGCGGGTCAGCTCGGCGTCGTCGAGCTTCGGGCCCGAGGTGGTGCCCGAGATGACGATCTTCCCGCCCGGGCGCAGCGAGCGGATCGAGTGTGACCAGGTCGCGCGGCCGACGGTCTCCATCACGGCGTCCACCTTGACCGGCAGCCGCGCTCCGGACTCGAAGACGTCGTGGGCCCCCAGCTCGAGCGCCTTCGCCCGCTTCCCCTCGTCGCGGCTGGTCGCCAGCACCCTGCGGCCGCCGGCACGGGCCAGGGTGATCAGCGCGGTCGCGACACCGCCGCCGGCACCCAGGACCAGGACCGTGTCGCCGGCCTTCAGTCCTCCTTGGGTGAACAGCATCCGGTAGGCGGTGAGCCATGCGGTCGGCAGGCACGCGGCCTCCTCGAACGACAGCGAGGCCGGCTTGGGCACGATGTTGCGCCGGGGGACGACGACCGTGTCGGCGAACGTGCCCTGGTGACGCTCGGAGAGCAGCGACCGTCTCGGGTCGAACGTCTCGTCGCCGGACCAGTCGGGGTCGCTGATCACGGCGTGCACGACCACCTCGTTGCCGTCCTCGTCGAGGCCGGCCGCGTCACAGCCGACGATCATCGGCAGCTGGTCGGTCTTCAGCCCGACCCCGCGCAGCGACCAGAGGTCGTGGTGGTTGAGCGAGGCCGCCTTCACCGTGACCGTCGCCCAGCCCTCCGGCGCCTTCGGGTCCGGCCGCTCCCCCACCACCAGCCCGCTCAACGGGTCGTCTGCGGAGAAGGACTCGGCGTACACGGCGAACATGCTCCCGACCCTACCGACCCCCGCGAGTTGCCCCTCCCGGCCCGCCGACTTGCCCCTCGTGGCCGCGCGAGTTGTCAGTCCTCGCCGCGCGAGTTGTCAGTCCTGGCCGCCGCCCCGCCGTACGACGGATCGCGGAACGGCAGTGGCCCGGGAGCCCGGCCAAAAGGCCGAACTTGTATGTGTAATTGACCGTGAAGCCACTCTGATCGACACTCTTTATCCGCCTGCCCGCGGAATCGTAAGTAAAGGTCAGTGACCGCCCGCCGGGATAGCCCACCTGTAGGAGATGTTCGGTGATAG
>JBQCCW010000013.1:0-3171 GCA_051961835.1 Marmoricola sp.
GACGCCCATCGCGACGTAGGACATCATCATCATGTTCAAGACCGACGTGGCCCGCGTCATCCCTGCGTAGAAGAGCGCGAGCGCCGGGGTCGTCATCATCAGCACGAGTGCCGTCGCGACGATCATCCACGCGTAGTAGCCGTCCATGCGACAGAACCGTGGCGGCTCCGCGTTACAGGCGATGCGTCGTTGTGTTTCCTCGGTGTCACGTCCTCGACGCCCGTGTCACGGCTCGGTGTCGAGCAACGCCGATTCGTCCGAAGTCCGACGGCCGACGCCGGCGGGGCCCTATCCTGCGGGGCGTGGACCAGAGCGTGATTGCACCGCCCGTCGACCAGGGCGAGCCGGTCCTCGAGGCGACCCCGGACGCTCCCCCGTCCCCGGCAGGGGTGGGGCTGACGGCGCCCGTCGTACGGCGCCGCGGGCGGCCTCGCGACCCGCAGGCCGACGTACGCATCCTGGAGGCGGCCGCCGAGCTCATCCTCGCCCGCGGCTTCGACTCCATGACCGTCGACGAGGTCGCCGCTCGCGCCCACGTCGGCAAGGCGACGGTCTACCGGCGCTGGGCGCGCAAGGAGGACCTGGCCGTCGCGGCGATGGAGCGGCTCTACGTCTCCGAGATGCCGCTGCCGGACACCGGCGCGATCGAGAGCGACCTCACGGTCGTCTACGCCAACGTGCTGGCGTTCGCCAACTCCGACGCCGGCGGCGCCTATCTGCGCACGACCATCGTGGAGTCGGTCCGCGACAACCGGATCGCCGCGCTGTACCGCTCGGCCAGCGAGCGGGCGGAGGCGCAGGCGGAGCTGATGTTCGAGCGCGCCATCGCCCGCGGCGAGCTGCGCGCCGACGTGGACCTGCGCTGGGCGGTGCAGTGGCTCACCGGCCTGCTCGCGGTGTGCGTGATCACCGGTCGGCCGATGCCGGAGGTCGCCGAGGTGCCCGAGCTGGTGCGGATGACGCTGGAGGGCTTGCGCGCCTGAGCGCGGGTCGCTCAGTCGCCGAGGATCGCGTCGACGAACAGCTCGGGGTCGAACGGCGCCAGGTCGTCGGGACCCTCGCCGAGCCCGACCAGCTTCACCGGTACGCCGAGCTCGCGCTGCACGGCGACGACGATGCCGCCCTTCGCCGAGCCGTCGAGCTTGGTGAGCACGATGCCGGTGACGTCCACGACCTCGCGGAACACCCGCGCCTGGACCAGGCCGTTCTGACCGGTGGTGGCGTCGAGGACGAGCAGGACCTCGGTGACCGGGGCCTGCTTCTCCACCACGCGCTTGACCTTGCCGAGCTCGTCCATCAGGCCCTGCTTGTTCTGCAGGCGCCCGGCGGTGTCGATGACGACGACGTCGCTGCGCCGCTGCATGCCCTCGTGCACGGAGTCGAAGGCGACGCTGGCCGGGTCGCTGCCCTCCGGCCCCGTGACGACCTCGACGCCGACGCGGGTGCCCCAGGTCGCGAGCTGCTCGGTGGCGGCGGCACGGAAGGTGTCCGCCGCGCCGAGCACGACCGAGCGGTCCACGGCGACGAGCACGCGCGCGATCTTGCCGACCGAGGTGGTCTTGCCCGCGCCGTTGACGCCGACGACCAGCACGACGGCCGGTTGACCGTCGGCGCCCTGGGTCTTCAGCGACCGGTCGAGGTCCGGGCCGACGAGCTGGAGGAGCTCCTCGCGCAGGACCTCCCGGACCGGCGCCTCGCCGCCCTCGACCCGCAGCCGGGTGCGCAGCCGCTCCACCAGCTCCTGCGTCGGACCGACGCCGAGGTCGGCGGTGATGAGGGTGTCCTCGAGGTCCTCCCACGTCTCGTCGTCCAGCCGGTCCCGCGACAGCAGGGCGAGAAGGCCGCGGCCCAGCAGGTTCTGGGAGCCGGCGAGCCGCTGCCGCAGCCGGACCAGCCGGCTGGCGGTGGACTCGGGCAGCTCGACGCCGGGAGCCGGCACGAGGATGGTGTCGCCGGCGTCGGCGGGCAGGCTGTCGGGAACCTCGAGCGGCTCGGTGCGGATGACGTCGCGCTCGGCGATGACCTGTCCGCGGCGGCGGTCGGTGACGACACGGTCGCCGGAGCGGCGGCGGGTGCGCGCGACGAGGCCGATGCCGCCGGCCACGACGATCACGAACGCGACCGCCAGGATGACGATGAGGACGAGCAGAGTCATGCAGTTATCCCATCATGGGCGCAAGCGCCCGCTTCAGCGGTGGGCGAGACGGCGCTGGCGCAGGTCGCGCGCCCGGACCCGGACGGTCTGCACGGCGGGCACCGCGAACCGGTCCAGCTCGAGCGGGCGACGGGGCTGGTTGTCCAGCGTCGGCAGCGCGGCGACGCCGCGCCTCATCGCCTCACCCAGCCAGGGCGCGTGGGGCACCTCCTGGCCGCGGTGCACGTACGCCGCATAGACCGCGACGGCACCGGCGACGACGAGGGACACGACGAGCAGGAGCAGCACCGAGATCATGGAGCCGACGGTACCCAGCGCCCCGGTGCACAAGCGTCGCCGGTCGCGGCGCCGGAGACCGGCGTCACACGGGCCGGGCCACGTGCGGCTCAGCTCCGGACGAGCGGCTCCAGGACGGCGCGGATGTCGGCGGGGATCGCGGTCGAGGGACGCTGCGGGTCGGTGTTGTCGACGTAGACGTGCACGAAGCGCCCCTCGGCTGCGGCCTCGTCGCCGTCGCCTTGGAACAGGCCCACCCGGTAGATCACTGAGGAGGTGCCGAGCCGCTCCACCGCGAGGCCGAGGTCGACCGGGCGCGGGTAGCCGATCTCCCGGAAGTACCGGCAGGACACCTCCGCGACCACACCGATCGCCGGCAGCGTGCGGATGTCGGCGCCGAGCGCCTCGGCGAGGTGCGCGTTGACCGCGGTGTCGATCAGCTCGAAGTACGTCGCGTTGTTCATGTGGCCGTAGACGTCGTCGTCGGCCCAGCGGGTGGTGGCCTGCCGCCACACGGCGTACGACGACCGGGTCGGCCGGACGCGGTCGGGCCGGCTCACGCGGTCTCCCGCTCGCGCAGCCGCTGGCTGATCACCGCCGAGACGCCGTCGCCGCGCATGGTGACGCCGTACAGCGCGTCGCCGACCTCCATCGTGCGCTTCTGGTGGGTGATGACGAGCAGCTGGGAGCTCTCCCGCAGCTCCTCGTAGATCTCCAGCAGCCGGCCCAGGTTGGTGTCG
>JBQCCW010000014.1:0-37930 GCA_051961835.1 Marmoricola sp.
ACGGTCGTCGGGTCCTCGCACGGAGCGAGTGTCTTCATCGTTCCCCCTTGTGGCCGGCCCGCATCCCCAACGAGCCACGCCCCACGACGTCACGTCGCCACCAGGTGGGACCGCCGTCACGCCTAGGGTGCCACGCGAACCAGCACCGCTCCAGGATGTCCGTCCCTCGGTCGAGAAGGCATGGCGGGTCGCCGTGCGGGCACGCGACCACCGTGACGACCTTCCCGTTCCGCTTCGTGCCGTCCTACCGTGCGGCGGGCCTCGCCTTCGGCGTCACGCCGAGCACCACCTGGGCGCGCGTGGAGGACGGCCGGCTCCGGGCGCGGTTCGGACCCTGGCGCCTCGACACGCCGGTGACCAACGTCGAGGGCCACCAGGTCACCGGTGGGTTCGGGTGGCTGAAGACCGCCGGCCCGGCGCACCTGTCGCTGGCCGATCACGGCGTCACCTTCGCCACCAACGGCGACCGGGCGCTGTGCGTGCGGTTCCACGAGCCGGTCCGGGTCCTGGACCCCACCGGCCGGCTGCGCCATCCCGGGGCGACGCTGACGGTCGCCGACCCGGAGGGGCTTGCGGCGGCGCTCGACGCCGCCCGGTAGACCGTTCGCCGGGGCAAGCGCAGCTCAGACGACGCCCAGGCTCCGCAGCCAGTCGGCGACGACCGTGCCCAGCTCGTGACCACGGTCCTCCTGCAGGAAGTGCGCGGCGCCCTCGATGGTCGTGTGCGGCTGCCCCGCGGCGCCCGGGACCTGGCTGGTGAAGAGCACGTCGGCGTGCCGGGTGATCGGGTCGCCGTCGCTGAACGCACACAGGAACGGCTTGTCGAAGCGGCGCAGGACCTCCCACGCCGCCTGGGCCGGCGCGGCGGCGACGTCGTCGGGCTCCTGGGGGATCAGGTCGGGCATCGCCTTGGGGCCGGCCTTGTAGGCGATGTCGGGGAACGGCGCGTCGTACGCCGCGACGACCTCGGGCGGCAGCTCGGTGCCGGAGCCGAACTGCACGAGCAGCCCGACCGGGAGGTCCTCGGTGCGGTCCACGAAGTCCCGGAAGGACCACCACTCCTCGGGCAGCCGGTAGCTGCCGTCGGGCAGTCCGGTGTTGGCCGCGACCACTCGCGCGAACAGCTCCGGGTGCTCGCCGACGAGGCGCAGACCGAGCAGGCCGCCCCAGTCCTGGCACACCAGGGTGACGTCGGTCAGGCCGAGGCCCGCGGGATCCAGCAGTGCCGAGCGCAGCCACTCGACGTGACGGGCGTAGGTGTGGTCCTCGCGCTGTGCCGGCTTGTCGCTGCGGCCGAAGCCGATCAGGTCGGGAGCGACCACGCGCATGCCGGCGTCGAGGAGGACGGGGACCACGGTGCGCCACAGGTAGGACCACGATGGCTCGCCGTGCAACAAGAGCGCGACCGGCGCGTCCCGGGGGCCCTCGTCGAGGACGGCCATCCGCAGCCCGTCGGACGTCGTCACGTACGACGGCGCCCAGCGCCAGCCCGGGAGGTCGGCGAACCGGTCGTCGGGCGTGCGCAGGATCTCCATGGGCGGCAATGTAGCGAGGCCGCGATCCCTCAGCGCCGTGCGGCCAGGTCGCCGCAGATCCAGGCCAGCGTGTCGCGGACACCGCCGGGGACGTCGGGGCACAGCGCGCAGAGCAGGTCTCGGGTGAGCCGCTCGACGTCCTCGGTGTCGCTGTCGAGGGCCTCCTTGCAGATCAGCAGCAGCCGCTGCCGCTGGCCGAGGGTCAGCAGTTCCCGGTAGTCCGCGACAGCCGCCGCCACCATCATCTCGGCGTAGGCGCGGTCCTCGCCGCTCCTGGCCTCGACGGTCATGGTGCTGGCGCTGGTCATCGTGCTCATCGGCCCTCCCCTGGTCCTGTGCCGGCCTCAACGAGCCCTCGCGGGGACAGGTCACGGGCACGGAGCGGCTGGGCCGCCCGGTCGCGGCCGGCTTCGGTGGATTCCTAAAGTCGGAGCCGTGGCTGCCGAACGTGTCCTCCTGCTCGCCGACACCCACGTGCCCAAGCGGGTGCGTGAGCTGCCCGAGCAGGTCTGGGCGGCGGTGGACGCCGCCGACGTCGTCGTCCACGCCGGAGACTGGGTGGACGTGACGCTGCTCGACGAGCTCGAGGGCCGCGCGCGGCGACTCGTGGCGGTCTACGGCAACAACGACCACGGGCCGTTGCGCGAGCGCCTGCCGGAGATCGCCCACGCCGACATCGGCGGTGCCCGCGTCGCCGTCGTGCACGAGACCGGGCCGGCCCGGGGCCGTGAGGAGCGCTGCGACGCCGCGTTCGCGGGCGCCGACGTGCTCGTGTTCGGGCACAGTCACATCCCGTGGGACAGCGTCACCCCCGGAGGCATCCGGCTGCTCAACCCCGGCTCGCCGACCGACCGGCGCCGGCAGCCGGCGTGCACCTATCTCACCCTGGTCGCCGATCAGGGTGAGCTGCGGGACGTGGTGCTGCACCGGCTGCCACCGCGCCGCTGACGTCACCCCGCGGCGTCTGGGTCGTTCAGCACAGCGACGCCTCTCGGACCCAGGAGCTCCCATGTCCGCTCGCCAGCGCACCCTCGGCCTGTCCACGACCGCTGCGGTCGCGCTCGGGCTGGTCCTCTCCGGCACCTCCGGCGCCGCTCCGGCGGCCGGAGCGCCCTCCGCAGCGGCACCGGCGCCCTGCCCGACCCAGGCGGCCCAACCCTGGTGCGACCGCTCGCTCACCCCGGACGCGCGGGCGACGCTGTTCCGGCGGGCGATGACCGAGGACGAGGAGATCAGCCTGGTCGGGGGCAACGGTCGGGGTGCGTCTCCGCACACTGGGGCGACGTACGCCGTACCGCGGCTGGGCCTGCGCGCCGTCTACTTCAGCGACGGCCCGGTGGGACCTCGCCAGGGCAAGGCGACCGCGATGCCGATCCCGATGGCGCTCGCCGCCACCTTCGACACGCGGCTGGCCTACCGCAACGGGCAGGAGATCGCCGACGAGGCGAAGCACAAGGGCAACGACGTGGTGTTCGCTCCGACGGTGAACATCATGCGGACGCCCCAGGGCGGGCGCACGTATGAGGGGTACGGCGAGGAGACGTTCCTCGTGGGCCGCACGGCGGTCCAGTGGATCAAGGGTGCCCAGAGCACGGGCGTGATCGCCGACGTCAAGCACTACCTGGCCAACAACCAGGAGGGCGGCCTCGGCGTGCCGCCGATCACCGCTGTGGACGGCGGTCGCCAGATCGTGAACGTCAACGCCAGCGAGCGGACGCTGCGCGAGGTCTACATGCCGCAGTTCGAGGCCGCCGTGAAACAGGGCCACACCGGCACGGTCATGTGCTCCTACAACCGGGTCGACGGCGACTACGCCTGCGAGAACCACCACACGCTGCAGCAGGTCCTCGAGGGGGAGTGGCACTTCAAGGGAATCGTCCTCTCCGACTACGGCGCGTCCAAGGACACCGCCGGCAACATGAACAACGGCCTGGACTTCGTGCCCGCCCAAGGCACCACCGACCAGTCCTACGACCCGACGGCGATCAAGGCCGCGCTCGCCGCCGGGCTCACCCTGAAGGAGACCCTCGACGCGCACGTGCAGCGCATCCTGCGCACACTGTTCGCCTTCGGGGTCTTCGACCGCCCCGGGTACGTCGACGACGACGGGCTCATCCGGGTGCGGCCGCACGAGGCGCTCGCGGAGACCACCGAGGAGCGCGCGATCACGCTGCTGAAGAACCAGGGCGTGCTGCCGCTGCGCCCCGGCGTGCGCCGGATCGCCGTGATCGGCCCGTACGCCGACCGGTTCATCACCGGTGGGGGTTCGGGGGCCGTCACGCCGCGCAGCGTGGTCACTGCTCTGGAGGGCATCACCCGGCGCGCCGGCAAGCACGTGACGGTGTCCTACGCCGACGGCAGCGATCCGGCCAGGGCAGCCGCGCTGGCGAAGGCGGCCGACGTCGCGGTGGTCGTCGTGGGCGACGTGCAGACCGAGGGCCAGGACAAGGACTGCCTCGGTCTCAACTGTCCCAGCGACCTGGCGAACTCGAACTCGGTGCTGCTGCTCCAGGGGTCGTCCTGCGCCCAGCAGCGCTGCCCCCTCAACGGCACCGACCAGGACGGGCTGATCACCGCGGTGGCGGCCGCGCAACCGCGCACCGTGGTGGTGCTGGAGACGGGCGGGCCGGTGCTCACACCATGGCGAGCGAAGGTGCCGGCGATCCTCGAGGCGTGGTACCCGGGCCAGGAGGGCGGCACGGCGCTGGCCCGGGTGCTCTTCGGCGACGCCGATCCGGGCGGCAGGCTGCCGGCCACGTTCCCGGCGAGCGCGAGCCAGCTCCCCACCGCGGGCGACCGCCGCCGATACCCGGGCGTGGCGGAGGAGGAGTACTACGACGAGGGCGTGTTCGTGGGCTACAAGTGGTACGACGCCCACCACCTGAGCCCGGCGTTCGCGTTCGGCGCCGGGAAGTCCTACACGACCTTCCGGTACGGCGCGCTGCACCTGCAGCGCTCCCACGCAGCCAACACGCGGGTGCTCGCGACGATGCGGATCACCAACACGGGCCACCGCGCCGGCTACGCCGTGCCGCAGCTCTACATCGGCAAGCCGTCGGCCGCGGGACTGCCCCAGCCGGTCAGGCAGCTCGTCGGCTACACGACCGTTCGGATCCCGGCGGGTCGGTCGGTGCGCGTCACCTTCCCGCTGAACGACAGGTCGTTCGCGAGCTGGCAGGGCGGTTGGAAGGTGGTGCGCGGCTGCTACCGGCTCGCCGCGGGTCCGAGCTCACGCTCGCTGCCGGCGCGGGCGGCGGTCGGGCGGGGCGTCTCCTGCGGTGCGGTCTCGCTCGGCACCGCCGGCCGCTTCTACCTGCCTCAGCCGCCCCCGGCACGCAGCCGGACGGTGCGCTGAGGTCACACGTCGAGCACGAACCACACGGTGGTGCCGTCGGTGCCGAGCTCGGAGCCCCAGCGCGCGGCGAGCGCCTCGAGGACCTGCAGGCCCCGCCCGTGCACCTCGAGGAGGTCGGGCGGCTCCGGCCGACGGGCCGCGGGAAGCCGGGTGCGGCTCCGGGGCCGGACGCCGTGGTCGCGGACGGCCACGGTGAGCGCACGGTCCTCGAGGAGGACGCGGACCCGGCAGCCGCCGTGGGTGTGGATCAAGGCGTTGGTGACCACCTCGGAGAGGCAGAGCTGCGCCGTGGCGGCAGCGTCCTCGTGCACGCCCCAGCCCGCGAGGGTCGCCTGGAGGAACCGGCGGGCCTCCCGCACCGCGGCGAGGTCCGCGGGCACCGGGTGGGTGGCGCTTCGCGCCCCGTTCGCCCCGTGGGCCCCCTCGGCTCCAGCGGCTCCGTCCGGGGAAGCGTCGTGATCGACCGCCCAGGACTCCTGGCCGTCGCCCTGCCTGGTGCGACGAAGCGCCTGGCCCAGCTCCTCGCCCCGGCGGCACCAGGCGTCGATCTGGCGGGTGTCGAAGGACTCCGCTGCGTCGAAGAAGAGCACGAAGGCGCCGAGGCTCTGGCCCCCGGCACACAAGGGGACCGCCGCGACCGACCGGATCTCGGCCCCCTGCCGGGCCACGAACTCCGGGAAGCGCCCGGCGAGCGCGTCGAGGGTGCCGTGCACCGGCGCGCCGGTGCGGACCGCGACGTTGAGAGGCACCTGGTCGTAGGCGTCGATGTGGCACCAGTCGACAGCGCCGCCGGATCGGCCACCGTCGTGGTTCAGCCGATCGCTGGCGGTGAACAACAGCCGACGACCGCCCCCCTCGGCGAGAGCCAGCCCCACCCGCCGTACGCCGGGAAGCGCGACGAGCGACGCGAGCGTGGCCCGCGCCCAGACGTCGGTGTCCGGCAGACTCGTCCCCGGAGGCGCACTGTTGACCTCCACGCGAGTCAGATTAGGACGATTCGTCCGCCCGGGCACGGCACATCGGGACCTCGCGGGCCGAAGGTCCCGGTGCATGGGTGCAGGATGGGCGGGTGACTCCGCCCACGCCGCCGAGGGTGGCCCTGATGGTGACCTGCGTGAACGACGCGATGTTCCCGGCGACGGGGCAGGCGGTCGTGACGTTGCTGCGACGGCTCGGGATCGAGGTCGAATTCCCCGAGGCGCAGACGTGCTGCGGTCAGCCGATGGTCAACACCGGCTACCTCGACGAGGCGGTGCCGGCGGTGCGCCGCTACGTCGAGGCGTTCGCCGGCTACGACGCCGTCGTCGCGCCCAGCGGCTCGTGCGCGGGCTCGGCCCGGCACCAGCACGGGCTGGTCGCCCGCCGCAGCGGGGACGCCGCTCTCGAGCGGGCGGTGGCGGAGGCGCCGCCGACGTACGAGCTGAGCGAGTTCCTGATCGACGTGCTCGGCGTGGAGGACGTGGGCGCCTCGTTCCCGCACCGGGTGACCTATCACCCCACCTGCCACTCCTTGCGGATGCTCGGGGTGGGGGACCGGCCGCTGCGGCTGCTGCGCGCGGTGCGGGGCCTGGAGCTCCTGGACCTGCCGGATGCCGAGCAGTGCTGCGGCTTCGGGGGGACGTTCGCGGTCAAGAACGCCGACACGTCGGTGGCGATGGGCTCGGACAAGGCCCGGCGCGTGCGCGACACGGGCGCGGAGGTCCTCGTGGCCGGCGACAACTCCTGCCTGATGCAGATCGGGGGGCTGCTCTCCCGGCAGCGGGCCGGCGTCCGGGTGATGCACCTCGCCGAGGTGCTCGTCAGTCAGGAGGGCGACCGGTGAGCACGACGTCGCCTCGCTCGACCTTCGTGGGGATGCCGCCGTTCCCGGAGGCGGCCCGGGCCGCGGTCGCCGACGCGCAACTGCGCACCAACCTCGGCAACGCCACGGCGACCATCCGGGCGAAGCGGGCAGCGGTGGTGGCCGAGGTCCCTCAGTGGGAGCAGCTGCGACTGGCCGGCGCGGCGATCAAGGACCAGGCGCTGCTCCGCCTCGACGAGCACCTGGAGGTCCTGGAGGACGCGCTGACCCGCAACGGAGCGGTGGTGCACTGGGCGAGCGACGCGGCGGAGGCGTGCCGCATCGTCGCCGACGTCGCGCGAGCGAGCGGGATCGACGAGGTGGTCAAGGTCAAGTCGATGGCCACCCAGGAGATCGGCCTCAACGAGGCGCTCGAGGCGGTGGGGATCGCCGCGTGGGAGACCGACCTCGCGGAGTTGATCGTGCAGCTGGGGGAGGACCTGCCCAGCCACATCCTGGTGCCCGCGATCCACCGCAACCGTGCCGAGATCCGGGAGATCTTCGTCCGCAGGATGGGCGAGGTCGGCCGGCCGGCGCCCGAGGAGCTCACCGACGAGCCGGCGGTGCTCGCCGAGGCGGCCCGGGAGCACCTCCGGGAGAAGTTCCTGCGCGCCCGGATGGCGGTCAGCGGGGCGAACTTCGCGGTGGCCGAGACGGGAACGCTGGTCGTGGTCGAGTCGGAGGGGAACGGGCGGATGTGCCTGACCCTGCCCGACGTGGTGGTCAGCGTCGTGGGGATCGAGAAGGTCGTCCCCACCTGGCAGGACCTCGACGTGATGCTGGAGCTGCTGCCGCGGTCCTCGACCGGCGAGCGGATGAACCCCTACACCTCGACGTGGTCCGGGGTCACTCCCGGAGACGGGCCGCAGCAGGTCCACGTGGTGCTGCTCGACAACGGCCGCACCCGCGCGCTCGCCGACGAGGTGGGCCGGCAGGCGCTGCGGTGCATCCGCTGCTCGGCGTGCCTGAACGTGTGCCCGGTCTACGAGCGCACCGGCGGGCACGCGTACGGCTCGGTCTACCCCGGTCCCATCGGGGCGATCCTGAACCCGCTGCTGCGTGGTGTCGGCGCGGACGCCCAGGTCGACTCGCTGCCCTACGCCTCCTCGTTGTGCGGTGCGTGCTTCGAGGCGTGCCCCGTGCGGATCGACATCCCGACCGTCCTCGTCGAGCTGCGCAGCCAGGTCGTCGACGCCCACCGCGGGGGCGCGCCGAAGCCCGAGGCGGTGGCGATGCGAGCCGCCGGATGGACCTTCGGTGGCGCCGGCCGGTGGGCGGGCGTCGAGCGACTCTCGGGGCTCGCCGGACGGGTTGCCGGACGGCTCGGGCGGCGCACGCTCCCCGGAGGTCGCCGGGCGCTCGGCACCCTCCCGGGCCCGGGAGCGGCAGCCTGGACCGGTGCCCGAGACCTCCCCGCACCACCGGCCGAGTCGTTCCGGGCGTGGTGGCGTCGGACCGATGGAGGCGAGCGTGAGTAGTCGTGAGGAGATCCTGGGTCGTGTCCGGGCCGCCCAGGCGGGGGCGTCCGAGCCGCCGCCCGTGGTCCGCCCGGACCGCGCGCCGTCCTCAGCCGATGTCTTGGAGCTGTTCGTCGAGCGGGTGGAGGACTACCGGGCGACCGTCCTGCGCTGTGGGCCGCCGGAGGTCGTCTCACGCGTCGTGGAGGCGCTCGGCGAGCGGCGCACCGTCGTGCCGCCGGACCTGCCCTGGGACGTCCACGGAGCGGACATCGACGAGCAATTTCCGGCCGCCCTCCTGGACGGGTACGACGCCGTCGTGACGGCCGCGGCCGTGGCCATCGCCGAGACCGGCACGGTGGTGCTCGACCACGGTCCGGGCCAGGGTCGTCGGGCCCTGTCGTTGGTCCCGGATCTCCATGTCTGCGTGGTGAAAGCCTCACAGATCGTGCCCTCGGTGGGGGACGCCGTAGGGCTCCTCGACCCCCGCCGTCCGACCACCTGGATCAGCGGCCCGTCGGCCACCAGCGACATCGAGCTCAACCGGGTCGAAGGGGTCCACGGACCGCGAAACCTGGTCGTGCTGCTGGTGTTGGATACCGCCCGTGAACGCGACTGACCTCTCGCCCGACGCGCCCACCGACGCTCTCCCCGGCTCCGGCCCCGACGACGCGCTGCGCGCCGACATCCGCCTGGTGACCACGATCCTCGGCGACACGCTCGCGCGCACCGAGAGCCCCGAGCTGCTCGAGCTCGTCGAGCTCGTCCGCGCGCACTCTCGCCAGGAGAGTCTCGATGACCTGCCCGACCTCGAGCTGGCCACCACCACGAAGCTCGTGCGCGCCTTCACCGCCTACTTCCACCTCGCCAACGTGACCGAGCAGGTCCACCGCGGCCGGGCGCTGCTGCGGCTGCGCGAGGAGCACGGCGGCTGGATCGAGCGTGCGCTCGAGCGCATCGCCGACGCCGGCGTCGACCCGGCGACCCTCGCCGAGGACCTCCCCCATGTCGGCGTGCGGCCGGTGTTCACCGCGCACCCGACGGAGGTGGCCAGGCGCTCCACCCTGGACAAGCTGCGGCGCGTCGCTGCTCTTCTCGAGGAGCCCGACGGGCCCCGCCGGACACGCCGCTTGGAGGAGGCGATCGAGCTGCTGTGGCTCACCGACGAGATCCGGGTGGAGCCGCCGGAGCCCGCTGACGAGGCACGCAACGTCGTCTACTACCTCGAGGGCCTCGCCGCGGGTGCGGTGCCGGACGTCCTCGAGGAGCTGCGCGATCAGCTCGCCGCCCGCGACGTGGCGCTGCCCGTCGACGTCCGCCCGCTGCGCTTCGGCAGCTGGGTCGGCGGCGACCGCGACGGCAACCCGTTCGTGACCCCGGAGGTGACCCGGGAGGTGCTGACCCTGCAGGCGGTGCACGGTGTGCGGCTGCTGCAGACGATGGTCGACCGGTTGCGTCGGGACCTCTCGGTCAGCGAGCGCGTCTCGGGCGTCACCCCCGAGCTCTCCCGTCGGCTGACCGAGCTCCTCGAGCACCTGCCGGAGGTCGAGCCGCGGTATCGCCGGCTCAACGTCGAGGAGCCGTACCGGCTCTACCTCACCTGCGTGCACCTCCGACTCGGCCTCACCGCGCGCCGCATCGCCGAGGCCGCTCCCACCCACCCCGATCGGGACTACGCCGACGACGCCGCGCTGCTCGACGACCTGCTCGTCCTGCACCGGTCGGTCGCGTCCTGCCAGGGCGACGTGGTGGCCGGCGGCGCGCTCGAGCGCCTGCTCCGCACGGTCTCGGCGACCGGCCTGACGCTGGCCACGCTCGACGTGCGCGAGCACTCCGCGAAGCACCACCACGTCCTGGCCCAGCTGCTCGACAGGACCGGCGACCTGGATCGGCCGTACGCCGACCTGAGCGCCGCCGAGCGACGGGAGGTGCTCGGGGCCGAGCTCGCCGGCCGCCGCCCGCTCGCGCCGCACCCACTGCCGCTCGACGAGGCCGGACGGACCACCGCCGGCGCCTTCGACACCGTCCGCTGGGCACTGGACACGTTCGGGCCCCGGGTCATCGAGAGCTACGTCATCTCGATGACCCACGACGCCGACGACGTGCTCGCCGCCGCGGTGCTCGCCCGGGAGGCCGGCCTCATCGACCTCCCCGGGGGCGTCGCGCGGATCGGCCTGGTGCCGCTCCTGGAGACCGTGGACGAGCTCGAGAAGACCGAGGACATCCTCGAGGCGCTGTTCGCCGACCCGGCCTACCGGGAGCTGCTGCGGCTGCGCGGCGACCTCCAGGAGGTGATGCTCGGGTACTCCGACTCGAACAAGTCCGGCGGCATCGCCACCTCGCAGTGGCAGATCCAGCGGGCGCAGCGCCGGGCGCGTGACGTCGCGCGTCGTCATGGCGTGCGGCTGCGCTTCTTCCACGGTCGTGGGGGCTCGGTCGGGCGGGGCGGCGGGCCGACGTACGACGCGATCATGGCGCTCCCATCGGGCACCGTGGACGGAGAGGTCAAGATCACCGAGCAGGGCGAGGTGATCAGCGACAAGTACGCCCTGCCGGTCCTGGCCCGGGAGAACCTCGAGCTGAGCGTGGCCGCCACGCTCGAGGCGACGCTGCTGCACCGTACCGACCGGCGCGCGCCGGACGTGGCCGCGCGCCAGGACGGCCTGATGGACGAGATCTCCCGGCACGCCCAGGACCGCTACCGCGAGCTCGTCGACGCCGAGGGCCTCGCGGAGTACTTCCTCGCCGCGACGCCGGTCGATCTCCTCGGTGCCCTCCACATCGGGTCTCGCCCCGCCCGCCGGCCGGGCGCCGACGCCGGGATCGACGACCTCCGCGCGATCCCGTGGGTGTTCGGCTGGACCCAGTCCCGCCAGATCGTGCCCGGCTGGTTCGGCGTGGGCTCCGGGCTCGCGGCGGTGACCCGCGACGAGGACCGGTTGGCCGAGCTGCGCCGGATGTACGCCGAGTGGCCGTTCTTCCGCACGTTCCTCGACAACGTCTCGATGACGCTGGTGAAGACCGACCTCGAGATCGCCGAGCGGTACGTCGCCCTGGCCCCCGAGCGGCTGCGGGGCCTGCTCGACCCGATCCGGGAGGAGTTCGCGCGCACCGTCGAGCAGGTGCTCCAGGTCACCGGGGAGGGGGCGCTGCTCGACCGGGACCCCACCCTGCGGACCACCCTGGACATCCGCGAGACGTACCTGGTGCCGCTGCACCACCTCCAGGCCGACCTGCTCGGCCGCTACCGCCGCGCCGGCGGGACACCGCAGGAGGTCGACCCGGTGCTGGAGCGGGCCCTGCTCATCACGATCAACGGCATCGCGGCAGGCATGCGGAACACCGGGTGAGGGAACGTCGGTCGATGTGCACGCGCCGTACGTGGGATTGGTCACCCGCGACCGGATGTGCACGTTCCAATCGCGCCGCTCGGTGACCCCCGGGCGCGAGCGGGCCTCCGACGGTGCAGACTGACCGGCACCCGGCGGTACGCTCCGCCCGAGGCCACCGGGTGCGGCACTCGCGGCGGCACAGCGGGACCGCTTCGGGGCGGATCACACGCGGAAGGACGAGGACGCATGGCTGACGTGGAGAAGGCGCTGGACGCCGCGGGGCTGACGAATCCGAAAGTGCGCGAGTACGTCGCCCACTGGGCGGAGCTCACCGGCGCCGAGCGCGTGGAGGTCGTCACGGCCGCCGACGACGACCGGCTCATCGCCGAGGCGCTCGAGGCAGGCGAGCTCCAGCCGGCCGGCGAGGGGCGCTACTTCTCCCGCTCCTACTCCAAGGACACCGCGCGGTCCGAGGAGCGCACGATCGTCGCGACCAGCGACCCCAAGGACAAGGGCGTCTACAACAACTGGCGCCCGACCGAGGAGATCAAGCCGGTCGTCATCGACAAGATGCGCGGCGCCTCGGCCGGCAAGACGATGTACGTGATCCCGTACCTGATGGCGCCCAAGGGCAACGCCCTCGCGCCCTGGGCCGCAGGCGTCGAGCTCACCGACACCCGCACCGTCGTGCTGCACATGATCCGGATGGCACGGGTGGGCGTCGAGTACGTCAACGACCTGGACGACCCCGACCAGTTCGTCCGCGCCGTGCACGTGACCGGCGACCTGGAGAGCCTCGGTCACGGCACCCCCGACGACCAGCGCTACTTCGTCACCGTCGCCGACGAGCGCACGATCCTCCACTTCGGCTCCTCCTACGGCGGCAACGCGCTGCTGGGCAAGATCGCCCACGGCCTGCGGCAGGCGGCCTACGACGGCTGGGCGTCCAAGAAGTTCCTCGGCGAGCAGTACATGCTCATCGGCATCAAGGACAAGGAGACGGGCAAGAGCTACCACATCTGTGGTGGCTTCCCCAGCGCCTCCGGCAAGACCAATTTGGCGATGATGCTGGCGCCGGACGCGCTGGGCGACCGCTACCACGTGTCCTTCTACGGCGACGACATCGCCTGGCTGTGGGTGGACGAGGAGAGCGGCAAGCTCTACGGGATGAACCCCGAGTACGGCGTCTTCGGGGTCGCCAAGGACACCAACGAGATCACGAACCCGACCGCGCTGCACTCCGTCGACGAGGGGACCAAGGCGATCTTCACCAACGTCGCCTACAACCCGGACCTCGAGGAGGTCTGGTGGGAGGGGAAGACGCCGCAGCCGCCGACGGACACCGCCGGCTGGCTGGACTGGAAGGGCAACCCGATCGCCGAGCGGTCCGAGGACGAGGCCGACCTGCCCTGGGCCCACCCGAACAGCCGCTTCACCACCACCCTCGACAACGTCCCGAACATCGCCGAGGACTACGACGCCCCCACGGGCGTGCCGATCGACGCGATCATCTTCGGCGGACGCACGCGCGACCGTGAGCCGCTGGTGCGCGCGATCACCGACCTCGCCGAGGGCGTCTACGACGGTCTGACGCTCGGGGCCGAGGCGACCTTCGCCGCCGAGGGCACCGAGGGCGTGCTGCGCTACGACCCGATGTCGAACCGGCCCTTCATGGCCTACGGCGAGGGCGACTACGCCCGCCACTACCTCGACGTCGTCGGTGCGGCGAAGGACCAGCCGATCTTCGCCCACGTGAACTGGTTCCAGCGCGACGCTCAGGACGGTCACTTCCTGTGGCCCGGCTACCGGGAGAACCTGCGCCCGCTGTTGTGGCTGATCAAGCTCAAGAACGGCGAGGTCAAGGGCCAGGAGACGCCGGTCGGGATCATCCCGACCCAGGAGGAGCTCGACCTCGAGGGCCTCGACATCGACGCCGGCGACCTCGAGCGGATCCTGAGCATCGACGTGCCGCGCTGGCAGCAGGAGATGGGGCACCGCGAGGAGCACCTCAAGCAGTTCGAGCGGATGCCCGAGGAGATCTGGGAGGCGCACCGCCGCGTCGCCGCCCCCCTGGACGAGGCGGCCGGCTCCACCCCGGAGTGACGCGTAGCTGAGAACGGCCGACGCCTCCGCCTCACGGTGGGGGCGTCGGCCGTCTCTCAGGCCGCGTGCTCGGGCCGCGTGCTCAGGACGCGACGATGAGCGCCTGCGGCGTCGCCTGCTTCATCCGCGTGTTCAGCCAGCTCAGCTGCCGGGAGGTCCGGGCACTGCACGCGTGGGCGATGTCGAGCAGCTCCTGGTCGCGCAGCCCCTGGGCGCCTTGGGCGACCACGGTCCACGTGGTCTCCACCAGGTCGGCCAGCACGTGGAGGTCCTGCAGGTCGCGGACGAGCCCGATCTCGCCGGTCCGGGCCTCGGCCAGGCCGTCGTGGTGAAGCCGCTCGGGCTCGGCGACATCCTGCTCGCCGTACCGCTGGACCATCGGTGCGAGCCGCTGGCGGTTCTCCTCGCTCCACCGCCCCAGCAGGTGACCGGTGTGGAAGACGCCCACGCCGCACTACACGCTGGATCCCTCCGAGGGAGGCGGTCGCCGATGAGGCCCACGCACGTGTCGACCTGACCGACCCGCGCTCGTACCTCGATCGCTCCCCGTGGTGACTCCACCCGCACCCAGCCCGTGGCTGAGCGGCCCCTTCTCCTCCAACAGCCGTTTCGACTCCGCGACGACGCGCCCCATCGCGGTGTCCCAGTCGGTCTCGACGAGTCGCCCGTTCTCACGGACCAGCGGCCGGGTGAGCCGGTCCGGCGACGAGGCCCACCCGGTGCTGCCGTACGGGCCCTTCGGGCCGAGCAGGCCGTGGTTCACCGCGTCGGTGGCACGTCCGCGGACGCCGACCATCCGGCCGTCCTTGACCGCGATGGCGCACCCACACCCGTTGCTGCACAACAGGCAGGCGGACTGACCAGCGATCGACGTCCTCCGGCGCGAGCCCCTCTTCGAGATGGAGGTCGACACGCGCCGGCCACACGGTCGCCCGAGGGTGCGGGGTGGCCGGACCGTAGACGTCGGCGATCCGGTCGAGCGAGGCGACCGGCGGCCTCTCCTCGCTCAGGACCGGCTCCGGCGCGTCTCCCGGTCGTTCGCCTTCTGCAGGGCGTCCACCAGCTCGTCCTTGGTCATCGTCGACCGGCCGGGCACGTCGCGCTCGCGCGCGAGGTCCATGAGGTGCTTCTTGGTCGCGTTCGCGTCGACGCCTCCCGCCGTGTCACCGCCCTTGCGCGCGGCCGATCCTTCGCGCGCCGCCTGGCGGTCCGACGGGCCCTTCTCGTCCTTGGCCTCCCAGTGGTCGCCCACCTTCTCGTAGGAGTGCTTCAAGGCCGAGTACGCCGTGCGATGGGCCCGCTCGCCCTCGCCGTACTCGTCGACGGCGGAGTCGTGTGCCTTGATCCAGGTGCGCTGGGCCTTCTTGGCGGAGCGATCGAGGGTCGAGGGCAACTCCTGCTTTCCGGGCATGGCGGTCTCCTTCGGTGAGACGTTCGCGACGCCGGTGCGGTACCCGGACCGACCCAGCGGCATGCCGGTTCACCGGATCGGGCACCATAGAGCCATGGAGGATCGCGAGAACCCGAGGTCGGAGCACCCCTACTACTCCGACGGGAGGAGTGCGTTCGTGCCGCTGGTGCTCACGTTGGTGCTGGTCGCCTTCATCGTCTTCCTCTTCTGGTTCATCACCGCGACCAGCATGTCGATGGTGGGGCACTGACCTCAGGCATCAGGAGGCGGCTGCCGCCTCCCAGCACACCACCGCCAGGTCCTGGCGCGTGGTCGGGTCGAGCCAGCTGCAGGTGAGCTCGAGGAGCAGCGTCGCCGAGGAGCGGGCCCGCGCTGCCCTCCGGCCTCGGTCGCTGGCGCCAAGCTCGAGGCCCAGCGCGACGCTTTGCAAGCAGACCGCGCGGACGAGGCTGAGGTGGCGCGCCGGGATGACGGCCCGGTGCGCATCCACCGAGCGGATGAGGTCCGCCGCGACGGTCGGGGACAGCGAGGGCGTCCTGCTCATGGTCAGCCTCCAGGGTTGTGTGCCGGTCAACGAGCGGGCGGCGCGTCGCGTTATGGGCCGGGTCGGCCGGCGGAGGTTCTCGCGGGTTGTCCGGCTGCGGGCGGTCGGACACGATGGCGGTCATGAGCAGCGAGGGACCTCAGGCCGGCACGATCACCATCGAGCACGTGCCGGAGCGCCGGCGCTATGAGCTCCGTGACGGTGACCGGCTCATCGGTCGCCTGGACTACGCCGAGCCCGACGCCGAGCACGTCGACGTGCTGCACACCGAGGTCGACGAGGCGTACGGCGGCCAGGGGCTGGCCGGACGCCTCACCGAGCACGCCGTCACCGACATCCGCGACGGCGGCCGACGCCTGATCCCGCACTGCCCCTACGTGCAGTCCTGGCTTCGCCGCCACTCCGACTTCGAGGACATCGTCGACTGGCCGCAGGACTGACCTCCGCTAGGGCCGAATCCGCTTGTGGACAACGCCTTCGGGGTCGGGTGGAGGGTCGGTGGCGACCCCTACGGTGAGGGGTATGGCAGAGCAGTGGTTCGAGGTCCCAGAGCCGGAGGCTCCTGTGACTCCGGTGGCTCCCGTTGCGCTGCTCGACGCCGTCGCCGCGGAGGAGCAGGCCGAACGGCGCCACGCGGCGGCGAAGCTGGAGGCGGTGCTCGCCTGGGCGCACGCCCACCCCGTCGGCAGCGACGACAGTGCGGCATCGTGGCTGGTGGACCGGTCCGTCTTCGCTCCGGTCGAGGAGGGCGAGGACCGGCTCGGTGGTGAGGGGACCCCGCCGGTGGCGGAGTTCGCGGTCGAGCAGCTCGCCACCCGGCTGCGCATCTCCAGCATCAGCGCGATGAGCCTGGTCGCCGATGTCCTCGATCTCGCTCACCGCCACCCGATCCTCTGGGAGCGCGTGAAGTCTGGTGCGTGTCCGACGTGGACCGCCCGGTCGATCGCCCACGCCTGCTCCACCCTCCCCGTCGAGGCGGCGGCGTGGGTGGACGCCCAGATCGGGCACCTCGCCGGGCGCTGCACGAAGAAGAAACTCGAGTCCACGCTCGCCTACGCGGTCGCGAAGTGGGACCCCGAGCGGACCCGGAAGGCTGAGGAGCAGGCCCGCGACGCCCGCCACCTCGACCTCGAGCTGCCCGGTCAGAACTGCCGCCCCAGCAACGTGGCCACCGCCGCGATCCGGGGCCAGCTGTCCCCGACCGATGCGATGAAGTTCGATGCCCTGGTCGCCGCGAAGGCAGCCCAGCTCGCGGACGAGGGCGACACGTCCAGCCTGGACATCCGCCGCTCCAAGGCGCTGGGGGTGATCGCGGACCAGCTGATGACCGGCGAGCTCGACCTCACCGCAAGCGACGACCAGGGCTCGGGTGCGGGTTTCGTGGCACCTCGATCAGCGAGCGGGCGCCGCTCGTCCCTGGCCGCCACGCTCTTCGTCCACGTGCGCATCGAGGACCTGATCGCGCACCTGGGTGGGGAGGACCGGATCGGGGTCGTCGAGAAGATCGGGCCCGCCACGCTGGGACTGCTCGCCGAATGGCTCGGCGACACCGACCTCCGGATCCGGCCCGTCCTCGACCTGAACCGAACCGACGCCGTCGACCGCCACGACCCACCCGAGTGGATGCGGGAGCTCGTCATCCAACGCGACCGCCACTGCGTCTTCCCGCTGTGCGACCGCGACGCCAGGTCCTGCGACCTCGACCACATCGAGCCCTACGTCCCCATCGACGACGGCGGCCCACCCGGGCAGACCCGCCCGGACAACCTGGCGCCGCTCTGCCGGCGACATCAGAACGCGCCGACGAAGTCGCTGCGCGGACGTCGCTGTAAGACCTTCACGGCGTGGCGTTACCGGCGCCTCCCCGACGGCGACTATCTCTGGACGGGCCCCGACGGGGCCACCTACCGCACCCTCATCTGAGCACCCGAACGACCGCGACACCGCCGACCCGGCAAACGATGACGCCTGCCGGGCCACCGGCGCGCGCTCCCACCTCAACCGACGCGCCTTGGGGTGGCGCGGATCCCGAGGGCCGCGGCGACGCCCGCGGGCGTCAGGCGAGGAGGTCCCAGAGCCAGGACGGGCTCATCGGCCGCGCGCCGACGACGTCGACGGCGGCACCGAGCGCACGGTCGGCGGTGACCACGACGACCGTCGAGCCCGCCATGACGGCGTCGCGGGCAGCGTCGACGATCGCGGAGTCGCCGTCGCGCCGGGCGTGCACGGTGCGCACGTGGTGGTCGCGGCCCGAGCGGACACCGCCCTTCGCCTGTCCCTCGAGGACCAGCACGATCTCGTCGTACCTCGTGTCCGCCGTGAGCAGCTGCTCGTGCAGCCGACGCGCGGCTCCGGGGCGGTCCTTCCACCAGCCGTCCGGGCGCGAGCCGACGACGTTCGCCGCATCGACCACGAGCACGGTGGCGGGGGGCCGCGGGTCAGGCACCGACGGCTCCCTCGAGCCCGAGCAGACCCTCGAGGTCCTCGAGCTCCTCCAGGCAGAACACCGCAATGTGCTGCAGGTGGGGGAGGAGGTCGCGACACCCGGTGAAGCCGATGTTGAAGCAGCCGTCGTAGGAGACACCCGTGATGTTGAGCGCCTGGCCGTTGAACAGCAGCGACATCGGATAGAGCTCGCGCAGCGGCGACCCGTCGAGGTAGCGCGTCTCCGCGGGCCCCGGGACGTTCGAGATCACGACGTTGGAGGAGGGCGGTCCGTGGCCGCCGATGCCGAGCACCGCCTGCCCGAGGAAGGGGCCCATGAGCACCGCGGTGTAGGCGTCCATCGCCAGGTTGCCCACCTTCGGCAGGCGCGCCTTGCCGAGTGCGGTCGACGCGTGGACCCGCGCCAGGCGCCGCACCGGGTCGTCATCGTCGGTCGCCAGCGTGGCATGCAGGAACGTGAGGGCGTTCCCCACCGCGGCGCCGCCGCCGGGCCGCACCGAGACCGGGACATTCGCGGTCAGCGGCTCTGTGGGGAGCGCGTCCTGCTCGATCAGGTAACGGCGGAGCGCTCCACCGCACAGGGCGAGGAAGACGTCGTTGAGGCTGGCGCCGGCGGCGTCCGCGACGGCCTTCAGTCGGCGGACCGGGTACTGCTGGGTGGCGAAGCGCCGGGGCGTGTGCACCCGTCCGTTGAGCATGGTCTGCGGCGCTCGGTACGGCACGGCGCGCTCGGGCTCGCCGGGGCCGGTGAGGGTCTCGAGGAAGGTGCGGCCCAAGGAGCCGGCGACGGTCGCCGCGCTGCCGATCACCTGGGCGACCTCCGACTCCAGCCGCTCCAGGGGCGAGGAGGTGACCGCAGGACGCGGCGCCGGCGACGCCGGCCGGCGACCGACACGGGCGAGGCCCGACTGGTCGGGGCCCCGGGTCCCGACCGCCCACGGCGGCAGCATGTCCCGGGCGTCGGGGTCGACCGACAGCATCCGCCGGAGCAGTCGGATGCCGCCGGCCCCGTCGATCTGGGAGTGGTGGACCTTCATGTAGAGCGACCACTTGCGCTCCTCGAGCCCTTCGATCACGTGGCACTCCCACAAGGGGTAGCGCCGGTCCATCACCCGGGAGTGCAGGCGCGACACCAGGACGCCCAGCTCCCGCTGGGAGCCCGGCGCCGGCAGTGCCGAGTGCCGGAGGTGGTAGTCCAGGTCGATGCGGTCGTCGGGCAGCTCGGTCCACCCGGGCAGCGGGAAGGTGCGCAGCAGGTAGTTGAACGGCGGCGCGAAGGTCCGGACCTGCCGCCACCGGTCGACCAGGTCGGCGACGAAGGCGGGCCGGTCCTCGGGAAGCTCGAACGTCGCCAGCATCCCGACCTGCATGGGGGTGCGGTGGCTCTCGGCGAACAGCCAGGCGGCGTCGTTCAGCTTGAGGATCCGGCGGGTCACCTCGCACCTCGTCTCTGCTTCGGTGCGCCGAGTCTCGGGTGACCCGCCGGCATCGTCAAGGAAGGCGGCTCAGTCTCCGTGCGAGGCGATCGCGTCGCGGGTGCGGTCCACGATCGAGGCGAACGGCCCGAGCACGGCCTGCGCGGTCGTCGACCCCGCAGCGCTGGGATGCGGATGGGTGGGTGCGACCTTCTCCGCTGCTCGCAGCCGGTTGCCCATCTTCGCGCGCTCGTCGGCGTCGCACTGGGCGAGCACCTGGGGAAACTCCTCAGCCTCCTCGGCGTCGGCGTGGTCCGACACGGCCGTGGCGAAGGCCTTGATCTCCTCGGCGAACTCCGCGCTGTCGACGTCGAGCTTCTCCAGCTCGGCGAGCACCTTGTTGGCCTCGTGCTCCTCCTGGTCGCGGGCGTCGGCGACCTGCTTGCCCGCCACCTTCGCCGACACGGGCCGCAAGATGAGCTCCTCGGCCGTCTCGTGCACGGCGAGCATGGTGCGCAGCCGGTCGAAGGTCGCCTGCCGGTCGACCGTGGTGCTGCCGGAGGTCAGCTCGCCGAGGAGGCGGCGGACCTCGGCGTGCTGCTCCAGCAGGATCCGGATGACGTCGCCCTCGGGCAGGCTCTGGGCGGTGGCACGTTCGGTGGTGGCGTCGTTCATGGGCTACTCCTGAGGATCGGTGGAGCGGGAAGGACAGCGGCCGCTCCTCAGCGGGAGCGGACCACCTTGTGCGTGCCGTCGCACCACGGTGCCGTTGCGGTGTGGCCGCATCGGCAGACCGCGCTCACCGGTCGGGTGGTCGCGTGTCGGGTGCCATCGGCGTCCTCGACGACGTGGTCGCCCCGAAGCAGCAGGGGGCCGTCCGGACAGATCACGATGTCGGGACGAGGCAGGTCCCCGCCGGCGTCAGCAGTCATTCCCTCCTCGGCGCTCCGTCTCATTCCTGCACTCCCCACTCGTGCAGCAGCCACCCGGCGAAGCGCGCCTCGAGGTCGAGGCAGGTGAAGGCGCCCAGGAACACGTCGTCGCGGAGCTCGGGGTCCTCAGCCACCAGCGGGCCGCAGATCTCCCGGGCGGCGAGCTGCTCGTGGACGGCGTCGGCCTCCACGTGCTCGAGGTAGTACGCGCGCATCTCCTCGGGGAACCCGAGCCGCTCCAACCCCTGGGCCATCCGACGGCAGGGCAGCGAACTGGTGGCCTCGTACGCCGCGAGGTGGCCCAGCGAGGCGCCGCGCCACCGTCGGTGGAGGGCGAACAGGGCCATCGCGTTGTTGAGCTCGAGTGCCTCCACCGGAGCCTGGTCGACGTAGGCGAACGGCACCGGGTCCAGGCCGCAGGCGGCCATGCCGCGGGCGTACAGGTGCGCATGGAGTCGCCGGGGGTCGCCGCCGCCGTACTCGTCGTACTGCAGCTCGACGGTTGCGGCCTTGACGCGGACGCCCAGTCGCGGGATGACCCAGGCGGTGTGGTCCGCCTCCTGCAGCTGATACAGCGAGCGCAGCGCGAGCAGCTGGCGCATCTGCTGGGCGGTCGCGTGGCGCTGCACGTACGAGGACAGCGACGGGCCGTCGAACGCCTCGACGAAGGCGAAGAGGGCCTGGCCGACCTCGCCCTCCGGGGCGCCGCCGGCGGACTCGAAGCGGGCGCGGATCCGCTCCTCGAAGCGCTCCTCCAGCGCCCGGCGTACGCCGAGCAGCGCCGGGTCCCACTCGTGGATGTCGCTCACGTCGTCGAACCCGGCGTAGTGCAGCTGGTAGAGCGCCCACAGGGCGATGTGGCCGTCCTCCTCGCCGTCCGGGACCACGGCGGCCAGTGACGGGTCCACGGGCTTGTCGTCGACGAGAGCGGCGAAGACCGCCGCACTGAGCGTGCCGCGTGGCTTGGGGAGGTTCACCCTCCCGGCGGTACCCGTTTGGGCGGCCAGGCAATCGGGCATTCGCTCTCTCAGCACATGCATGCGCCGGTGCAACGGTTGCGCGTGCCTGCTGCGGGCCGCGGGGGTGGGCGAGGAGGCAGGAGGCGACCGTGACGAGGTGGCGGAGCGGGCTGGTGGCGTGCGGCTTGGTCCTCGCCGGGCCGATGCTGACCGGATGCGTGGTGCCGGCGACGCCCTCGGAGCACGGGTGGCTGGTCCACGGGCAGCGCGCCGCGGGCGACGTCGTCTCGGCCCTCGGCACCACCACGCTGGTGCTGCAGCAGCACGCCGCCGACCGGCTGGTGCCGAACTACGCCCGGGTCGCGGTCGCCCAGGCTGAGTCCAGCGCGGGAGGAGCGGTGAGCGCGTGGGGAGACGAGCAGCCGCCGCAATCCCAGGAGCGGCGCGCCGGCCGGATCAGCTCCACGCTCGACGACGCCACCACCCTGATCAGCCAGGCGCGGCAGGCACTGCTCGATCAGGATCCGCACGCCTGTGCGCGGTACTGCCCTCAGTTGACGGCGATGGCCACCAAGGTGCAGCACATCGAGCGAGCGCTGTCCCGAGACGCCGACCGCGTCCCGGTGGGACAGTGAAGGGGCCGGCGTCGTGAAGAAGTACCTCAAGATCTTCCTCGGTGTGCTGACCGCCATCGGCGGCTTCGTCGACATCGGCGACCTCGTCACCAACGCCCAGGTGGGTGCCCGGTTCGGCATGTCATTGGGCTGGATCATCCTGCTCGGCGTCGTCGGGATCGCGCTCTTCGCCGAGATGTCGGGGCGCGTCGTGGCCTGCAGCAACCGGGCAACCTTCGACATCGTCCGCGAGCGGCTGGGTCCCCGGATCGGCCTGCTCAACCTGGTCGGCTCGATGGCGGTCAGCATGCTGACCTTCGTCGCCGAGATCGGCGGCATCGCGCTGTCCCTGGAGCTGGTGACCTCGGTCAACGAGGTCATCCTCGCGCCCGTCCTGGGCCTGATCGTGTGGTTCATCCTCTGGAAGGCGAAGTTCTCGATGATCGAGAACGTGCTGGGGCTGCTCGGCCTGGCGCTGCTCGTCTTCGTGGTCGGCGTCTTCAAGCTCGGTCCCGACTGGGGCCACCTCGCCACCCAGTTCGCCGCCGTGCAGAAGCCGCCGCACGAGACCTGGACGACATGGTGCTACTACGCGGTCGCCCTCTTCGGGTCGGCACTCACGCCGTACGAGGTCTTCTTCTTCTCCTCCGGCGGCGTCGAGGAGGGGTGGACGCCGAAGTCGATCCCCCAGATGCGGGCGAACGTGCTCATCGGATTCCCCTTGGGCGGCCTGCTCAGCCTGTCGATCACCGCAGCGGCGACGATCGTGCTGCTCCCGCTGAGCCTCAACGTCGACAGCCTCGCGCAGACCGGGCTGCCCGTCGCGGTCGCGTTCGGCAAGATCGGGCTGGCGATCGCCATCCTCGGCTTCGTCGCCGCGACCCTCGGCGCTGCCTGCGAGACCGGCCTCTCGACCGGTTACAGCATCGCCCAGTACTTCGGGTGGCAATGGGGGAAGTACGTGCGCCCCCGCGAGGCTGCCCGCTTCCACGTGGTCGTCGCCGCCGCGACGGCCCTCGCGATCGGGATTCTGCTCACCGGCGTCGACCCGGTGAAGGTGACCGAGGCCTCCGTGGTCTTCAGCGCGGTGGCGCTGCCCCTGACCTACTTCCCGATCCTCGTGGTGGCCAACGACCCGGGCTACATGGGCGACCGCGTCAACGGCCGGGCCCTCAACGCCCTCGCGATGGCGTTCCTGGTGATCGTGGTGGTGGCAGCGGTGGCCGCGATCCCCTTGATGATCGTGACCGGGATGGGAGCCTGACATGCCCGAGAAGGACCCGCATGCCGGCGACGTGGAGGGTTCGACCCGTGACCGGTTGAGGGGCGAGCTCGATGCGGGGCTGATGCTCCTCGACCGCCAGGTGCTCGACAGCGAGGGCCGGATGGTCGGGAAGGTCGACGACGTCGAGCTGGCCCCGGCCGGGGACGGAGACGGCGGAGCCGGGGCACTGCGCGCGACCGGCATCCTGCTCGGGCCGGCCGCACTACTGCCGCGGCTCGGCGGGCCCCACGGGGGAGCGGTGGCCCGCCTGTGGCGCGACCTGGGACGGCAGCGCGCCGGGTGGGCTGTCCCCGGGTGGATCGACCTCGGCGATGTCGACCGGCTCGACAGCGGCGTCCACCTGCACCGTCGGCGCCAGGACGTGATCGTGCCCCAGCCGCACGGCGGGGTGGGCCGCTACCGGCTGGGCCAGCTTCTCGGCCTGCCCGTGCACCACGAGGGCCGGCGGGTGGGCATCGTGACCGACGTACGCCTCGACGGGAGCAGCCCCGACGACGGCAACCATCCGCTGCTCACCGCCCTCGTGGTGGGTCGGGGCCGGCCCGGAGCGCGGCTCGGCTACGGCCGGCACCCCGAGAACGGGCCCCGGCTCATCAGCGCGCTGGTGCACGCGGTGCACCGCCACCAGCAGATCGTTCCCGTCGGGGACGCCTCGATCGACTGGGAGGCCGGCCGGGTCGACCTCGCCCGGCTCGGCCGCGGCTCAGCGGGCTGACGCCAGCCGGTCCCGGTCCACGGTCGCGGCGAGCAGCTCGTCCCAGTCCGCGAGGAACCGCTCGACGCCGAACCGGTCCAGTGCGAAGCGGCGCGCCCCCTCGCCCAGCGCGCGGGCGCGCTCCGGCTCGTGCAGGAGGTCCCGGAGCTCGGTCACGAGGCGGTCGACGTCGTTGCCCAGCAGCGCCGCCTCCGCCGGCACCACCTCGGCGGCCTCCGTCATCGCCAGGCCGACGACCGGCATGCCGAGCATCATCGCCTCGATGAGGGTCAGTCCCAACGAGGTCCACCGGTGCAGGTGCAGGTAGGCGCTGCGCCGCGCCAACTCGGCGTGCATGGCGTCCTGGGGGACGTCCTCGTGGGCCGCGAGGAGCTCCGGCGGGAGACCGAGCGCCTCGCCGACCCCCTCGACGCGCATGCCGAAGACGTCCAGGGGGGCCACCTCGGCGAAGCGCGGCAGCAGGTCGGTCCCCACCGCCCGACCACGGCGCACGGGATCGTTGATCGCCACGCCGACTCGGGGCAGCTCGCCGGTCCACCGATGCCCGGGATCGAGGACGCCGTGCTCGACCACGGTGGTGGGCGCGAGGCCGTTGTCCCACATCAGTCGGTTGAAGTGCGTCACGTGGGCGATCGGGATGTCGTCGCGCTCGGCCAGGGGGTGGACGGTGTAGGGGACCTGGCCGCCCGGCGTGTTGTGCTCGACGTACACCGCGGGCAGGTCGATGCCGGGCCGGCGGCCCGTCCACTGCTCGACCAGCTCGACCTCGTGCGGCCGCTGCAGGACCACCACGTCGATGTCGGTGTCGTGCAGCGCGGCGGCGTCGACCTCGACGGCGCGGGCAGGCCAGTCCCAGGTGCGCGCGCGGCCCAGGCCGTCCGGTCCCCGGTCCGGCGTGACCGGCAGCAGGTAGTCGTGGCCGCCCTGGAGGAAGGCGGTGGCCCAGGAGCCGTGCACGTGCCAGACGAGCACCCGCATCAGGCGCTCCTCCTCTCCAGTACGTCGCTCGGCGCCCGCGACGCGGATTCCGACGCCGGCGGCTCCCCCCGGTGTCGCCCGGTGCCGAGCGTGTAGAGGTCCCAGCCCGCGTCGAGCCAGGCAGCGGCGTCGAGCACCTGGCGGCCGTCGACGGCTGCGGGACGGGCGACGAGGTCGGCCAGCGCCCGCGGGTCGATCGCGCGGAACTCGACCCACTCGGTGAGGACCATGACCAGTCGCGCCTCGCGACAGGCGTCCTCGAGGGAGGGACACACCTCGAGCTCGGGAGCCGCCCGGCGCGCGTTGGCCGCCGCCCGGGGGTCGTAGACACGCACGGCGCCGCCCAACGCGTGCAGCCGTCGTGCCACCGCCAGCGCGGGGGAGTCGCGCACGTCGTCGGAGTCGGCCTTGAAGGCAGCGCCGAGCACGGCGATCGGGGCGCCGGTCACCTCGCCGTCGAGCAGCCGCAGCGCCGCCTGAACCGCTCGCTCGCGTGCGCGCTGGTTGATGCCGTCCAGATGGTCGACGAAGGCGCGTGCACCGGGAACGCCCAGCTCCTCGGCACGCACCCCGAAGGCGCGGCTGTCCTTGGGCAGGCAGCCGCCGCCGTACCCGATGCCGGGCACCAGCACCTCCGGTCCGATCCTCGGGTCCAGGCCGAGGACCCGGGTGAGGTCGCGCATGTCCGCCCCGGACGCCTCGCAGGTCTCCGCGAGCAGGTTCACCAGGTCGATCCGGGCCGCCAGCATGAGATTGGCCGCCACCTTCGCGAGCTCCGCTGTCTCCAAGCCCGTCGTCACCGCGGGCACGCCGCTGGTCACCACGGGGGCGTAGATGCGGCGCAGCAGCCGGTCGTCCTCGCTGCGCTCGACGCCGAAGACGAGCCGGTCGGGACGCAGGGAGTCCTCGACCGCGTGCCCCTCCCGCAGGAACTCCGGGTTCCAGGCCAGCGGCACCCGCCGGCCGGTCTGCTCGGCGAACCAGGTGCCGAGGACGCGCGCGGTGCCGACCGGGACCGTCGACTTGCCGATGACGAGCGCCTTGTCGTCGAGGTGGGGCAGCAGCGCCTCCGCTGCCGACCAGAGCGCGCCCAGATCGGCGCCGCTGCTGTCCTCGCGCTGCGGCGTGCCGACGCAGAGGAAGTGCGCGTCGCAGCCGGCCACCGCCGTCGGGTCCGTGGTGAAGGTGAGCCGACCTGCCTCGACCCCCGCGGCGAGGAGGTCGTCGAGGCCCGGCTCGTGGAACGGCGCGCGGCCCTCCGCGAGACGGCGGGCGCGCGCCGGATCGGCATCGACTCCGACGACGTCGTGCCCCCACGCGCCGAGGCAGGCGGCATGGGTCGCGCCGAGGTAACCGGTCCCGATGACGGAGATGCGCACGAGGGCGACGTGCCCCGCACTTCTCGCCTCATGCCCCGCCCCGCTCCGTGACGGCTCCGGCTCCGGTCTGGACCGAGAAGCGTTTCTCTTACAGAGAAGTGGGCACGTCGCCACTTCCACGTGGTCTCGGTTCAAGCAGCAGCCGGGAGTCGTACCGGTGCTCGACAGTGCCCCACCGAAAGGCCGTCCGTGCGCGTTCTCGGAATCAACGCCCTCTTCCACGACCCTTCCGCGGCGCTCGTCGTCGACGGGCAGATCGTCTCGGCGGTCGAGGAGGAGCGGCTGTCGCGCCGCAAGCACGGCAAGCGGCCGGTTCCGTTCTCGGCCTGGGAGCTTCCCGAGCTGGCGGCGCGCTGGTGCCTCGAGGACGCCGGGCTGCGCCCGGAGGACCTCGACGCCGTCGCCTACTCCTACGACCCCGACCTCGCGCGCCCGGCCGACCAGATGGGCCTCTCCGATCCGTGGGACGAGCTGCGCCAGCGCTACGCGCGCCGGGCGCCGGAGTTCCTCGCGACGGCACTGCCGGGCCTGGATCCCGCCACGGTTCGGTTCGTGCCCCACCACGTGGCCCACGGCGCCTCGGCGGCTCTTGCCGCGCCGACGGGAGACCGCGACGTCCTCGTGCTCGACGGGCGGGGGGAGTGCGCCAGCCACCTCGCCGGCACCTACGACGGCGGCCGTCTCGAGGTCTTCCGCACCCAGGACCTGCCGCACTCGCTGGGGCTGATGTACGAGTCGGTCACCGAGCACCTCGGCTTCCTGCGCAGCAGCGACGAGTACAAGGTGATGGCGCTCGCGTCGTACGGCGAGCCACGCTTCGCCGACGAGCTCCGCAAGCTCGTCCACGCCGACGGACGGGGCGGCTTCCGGGCCGGCGACGTGCCGTGGTCGGCGATGGTGAAGGCCCGTGACCCCGAGTCGGAGTGGACCTCCGAGCACGCCGACCTCGCCTCCTCGGTGCAGACGGTGTTGGAGGAGGTGCTGGTCGACCTCGTCGGCTGGCTGCACGACCGCACGGGGAACACCCGGCTGGCGATCGCCGGGGGCGTCGGGCTCAACTGCGTGGCGAACACCCGCATCTTCGCCGACGGTCCGTACGAGGACGTGTTCGTCCAGCCCGCAGCCGGTGATGCGGGCACCGCGCTCGGCGCGGCGCTGCAGGTCAGTGCCGACGAGGGCGTGCTGCCCCAGCCGATGCCCGGTGCCGACCTCGGTCGCGGCTGGTCCGACACCGAGATCGAGCGGATCCTGCAGGAGGCCGAGGTCCGCTACGAGCGGCCCGACGACGTCGCGGCCGAGGTCGCCGCCTGCCTGGCCGACAACGGGCTGGTCGCCTGGTACCAGGGCCGCAGCGAGTTCGGGCCCCGCGCGCTCGGACACCGCTCACTGCTGGCGCATCCCGGTCACGAGCGCAACCTCGAGCGGCTCAACATCGTCAAGGGGCGCGAGCAGTTCCGCCCGGTCGCGCCGATGGTCCGCGCCGAGCG
Source organism: Marmoricola sp. (assembly GCA_051961835.1). Classification (GTDB taxonomy): domain Bacteria; phylum Actinomycetota; class Actinomycetes; order Propionibacteriales; family Nocardioidaceae; genus Marmoricola. The sequence goes on from JBQCCW010000014.1 coordinate 27,787, forward strand.
GGCCGCCGAGATCTTCACGCGCGGTCCGCTGCCCTCGCCGTACATGCTCTTCGTCCACGACGTCGTGGATGCGTGGCGGGACCGGATCCCGGCCGTGGTCCACGTGGACGGGACCGCCCGCGTGCAGACCGTGACGGCCGAGGACCACCCGCTGCTCGCCCGCGCGCTCGCGGCGTTCGAGGAGCGGACGGGTCTGCCGGTCGTCGTGAACACCTCGCTCAACACGCGAGGTCGGCCGATGGTCGACAGCCCCACCGACGTCCTCGAGCTCTTCGGCTCCACCCCCGTGGACCTCGCGGCCATCGGGCCGTTCGTGCTGCGGAGGGTCCGGTGACGAAGGACTCCTCACCGCTCACGACCCTGGTCGTGCCGACGATCGGCCGGCCGAGTCTCGAGGCGCTCCTGCACGCGCTCGAGTCGGGGACGCGACCGGTCGACGGCCCCGTGCTGCTCGTCGACGACCGCCCCGGTGACGTCAAGCCGCTGGAGCCTGAGACCGGCCTCGCCGTCCGGGTGCTCCGGTCCGGTGGCCGGGGACCGGCGGCCGCGCGCAACGTCGGCTGGCACGCGAGCCGGACGCCCTGGGTGAGCTTCCTCGACGACGACGTGCTTCCCGAGCCCTCCTGGTACGCCGACCTGCTGGCCGACCTCGCCCGCACACCGGTGGACGTGGCGGCGAGCAAGGGCGCGGTCCGGGTGCCGATGCCCACCGACCGGCGGCCCACGGACTGGGAGCGCGCGACGTCCGGCCTGGAGACGGCGTTCTGGATCACTGCCGACATGAGCGTGCGCCGCGATGCCCTCACGCGCATCGGCGGGTTCGACGAGCGCTTCCGCCGCGCCTACCGGGAGGATGCCGACCTCGCCCTGCGGCTGCAGCAGGCCGCGGGCCGCATCGAGGACGGCCGTCGCCGGATCGTCCACCCGGTCCGGCCCGCCGACGACTGGGTGAGCCTGCGCATGCAGGCGGGCAACGCCGACGACCAGCTGATGCGCGCCCTTCACGGTCCGGACTGGCGGGAGCGGTCCCGCGCCGGGAAGGGCCGCTTCCCGCGGCATCTGGCGGTCACGGGGGCGACCGCCGGCGCCGCGGTGGCCCTCGCGGCGGGACGGCGGCGGGCGGCCGGCCTGATCGCCCTGGGTGCGGTGGCCGGCATCGGCGAGTTCGCCGCTGCCCGGATCGCGCCCGGACCGCGCGACGCCGACGAGGTGCGGCGGATGCTGCTCACCAGCGCGACCATCCCGTTCGCCGCCACCTGGCACAGCCTCCGGGGCTTCCGCCGCCACCGGGGTGCGCGCGCCTGGCGGGGTGCACCCGACGTGGTGCTGTTCGACCGCGACGGCACGCTCGTTCACGACGAGCCCTACAACGGCGATCCGGCCCTGGTCCGGCCGGTCCCCGGCGCCCGCGAAGCGCTCGAGCGGGTTCGCGCCGCGGGGCTGCGCGTGGGCCTCGTGACGAACCAGTCCGGGATCGGGCGCGGACTGATCACCCGGGAGCAGGCCGAGGCGGTCAACGCCCGCGTCGAGGAGCTCCTCGGACCGTTCGACGTCGTCGTCCTGTGCCCCCATGCTCCCGAGGAGGACTGCGCCTGCCGCAAGCCGCGCCCGGGGATGGTCCTCGACGCCTGCGAGCGGCTGGGCGTCGAGCCGGTCGTGGCGGCGATGATCGGGGACACCGGTGCCGACGTCGCGGCCGGTGCGCGAGCCGGGGCCCTGGCGGTGCTCGTGCCCAACGCCGTCACCCGCCGCGAGGAGATCGAGGCGGCGCCCCACGTGGCCGGCGATCTCGCCGGCGCCGTCGACCTGCTGCTCGCGGGAGTGCGGTGATGGCCGGCGCACCCCGGACCCTCGTGGTCCGGCTCGACAGCGTCGGCGACGTCCTCGTCGGCGGCCCGGCGGTGCGGGCGCTCGCCCACACCTCGCGGCGTCTGACGATGCTCGTCGGTCCCCGGGGCCGCTCCGCGGCGGAGCTGCTGCCGGGCGTCGACGAGGTGCTCGTCTGGCACTGTCCGTGGATCGACCTCGAGGCGCCCGCGGTCGAGCGGGGCGACATCGACGCGCTCGTCGAGCGGCTCTCCGGCCGCTTCGACCGGGCCGTGGTGCTCACCTCCTTCCACCAGTCGGCGCTGCCCACCGCACTCGTGCTGCGGATGGCGGGGGTGCCGTGGATCGGCGCGATCAGCGAGGACTTCCCCGGCCGCCTGCTGGACCTGCGCCACCGTGTCGAGGAGGACCAGCCCGAGGCCGAGCGCGCCCTGTCGCTCGCCCTGGCGGCGGGAGGGACCCTCCCGCCGGGCGACGACGGACGGCTCCGGGTGCGGGCACCGCTGCCCGAGGTCGATCTGCCCCGCTCGCCTTACGTCGTGCTGCACCCCGGCACGTCCGCCCCGGCCCGTGCGTGGCCGCTCGAGCGCTTCGTCGAGACCGCGACGCTGCTCGGCCAACGGGGCTGGACCGTCGTGGCGACGGGAGGGCCGGGCGAGAGCGAGCTCACCGGCGCGGTGGCCGAGACGGGCGCCCTCGACCTGGGCGGGCGCACCGACCTGGCGCAGCTGGCCACCGTGCTGGCCGGCGCGGCGGCCGTCGTGGCCGGCAACACCGGCACGGCGCATCTGGCCGCCGCCGTGGGGACACCGGTGGTGTCCCTGTTCGCTCCCACCGTGCCGCCGGTGCGATGGGCGCCGTACCGCGTGCCGACGGTGCTGCTGGGGGACCAGCAGGCGCCGTGCGCCGGCACCCGGGCGGTCACGTGCCCCGTGCCCGGGCATCCGTGCCTGGCCGGGGTGGACGCGACGCGGGTCACCGCGGCCGTCGAGGAGCTGTCAGGCAGGACCGCTGCAGCGCAGGAGGAGGCCTCATGAGGGTTGCACTGATCTCGGAGCACGCCAGCCCACTGGCGACCTTGGGAAGCGTGGACGCCGGTGGGCAGAACGTCCACGTGGCCGAGCTGGCCCGCGGTCTGGCGGCCCGCGGCCACCAGGTGCGGGTGTTCACCCGACGGGACTCGACGTCGCTCCCGGCGTGCGTGGAGGTGGACGGCTACCGCATCGAGCACGTCCCCGCCGGGCCGCCGACCGACGTGCCGAAGGACGAGCTGCTGCAGTACATGCCGGACTTCGCCCACTGGGTCGGACAACGGCTCCGGCTCGAGCCCGTCGACGTCGTGCACGGCCACTTCTGGATGAGCGGTTGGGCGGCGGTCCGGGCGGCCGGGCCCGACGTACCGGTGCTGCAGACGTTCCACGCCCTCGGCACGGTGAAGCGGCGCAACCAGGGCATGAAGGACACCAGCCCCCGCGAACGGATCCCGATCGAGCGCGAGCTGTGCCGTCAGGTCGCCCGCGTCGTGGCGACCTGCTCCGACGAGGTCGACGAGCTGCGCCGGATGGGCATGCCTCCGGGTCGCGCGGCCGTCATCCCCTGTGGCGTCGACTCCACCGCGTTCGCCCCCGGGGACAGCGGGCGGGAGCCGGGTCCGCCGCGTCTGCTCGCCGTCGGCCGGTTGGTCGAGCGCAAGGGCATCGGCAACGTCATCCGCGCGCTCGTCGAGGTGCCCGACGCGGTGCTCACCGTCGCCGGAGGACCGGCGCGTGATGCGCTCGAGGCGGACCCGGAGGTGGCGCGCCTGCGGGCGCTCGCCGAGGCGGACGGTGTGAGCGACCGCGTCCGCTTCGTCGGCGCCGTCGACCGAGCGTCGGTCTCGGCGCTGATGCACGCCGCGGACGTGGTGGTCTGCGCGCCGTGGTACGAGCCGTTCGGGATCGTGCCGCTCGAGGCGATGTCGTGCGGCCGGCCGGTTCTGGGCACCGCCGTCGGCGGCCTGCTCGACACCGTCGTCCCGGGCGTGACGGGTGACCTCGTGCCGCCCCGGCGGCCGGACCTGCTCGCCAAGGCGCTCCGGCACCTGCTCGCCGACCGCGAGCGGTTGCACCGCTACGGAGAGGCGGGACGCCGGCGGGTGCTCGAGCGCTACGACTGGTCGAGCGTCGTCGCGGCGACCGAGGAGGTCTATGCGGACACGGTGGCGACCCGACGGGACAGCCGGGACGCGCGGGCGGAGGTGGCCCGATGACCACGACCTACGAGAGCACCCGGCACGCCGGCACGGCCGCGTTCGCCCGCGTCGGGGCACAACGCGCTGCCGGGGTGGGTGCGGCGCACCTCGACGCGGTGGTCGAGGCGGCTGCCGGCTTCCGGGGCATGGTCGCCAAGGCCGAGCTCTGGGGTGAGCGGCTGGCGCGGGTGCTGCCTCAGGGCGGCCGGCTACTCGCCGCCGGCAACGGGGGTTCGGCGGCGCAGGCCCAGCACCTCACCGCGGAGCTCGTCGGCCGGTACCGCTTCGAGCGGCAGCCGCTGTCGGCGATCTGCCTCAGCGCGGAGACGTCGTCGCTGACGGCCATCGCCAACGACTACCCGGCCGAGGAGCTGTTCGCGCGGCAGGTCGAGGCCCACGGCCGACCCGGCGACGTGGTGGCGCTGCTGTCCACCAGCGGCAACAGCGCGAACATCGTGGCCGCCGCCGAGCGTGCCCGCGAGTGTGGACTGACCGTGTGGGGCTTCACCGGGGCCGGCCCCAACCGGCTCGCCGACGTCGCCCATGACGTGATCTGCGTCGACACGCCACTGACCGCGACGGTCCAGGAGCTGCACCTCGTCGCGCTGCACGTGGTGTGCGAGGCGCTCGACGCCGCGCTCGGCATCACCCCGAGGTCCTGCCGATGAGCGCCAGACCCCTCGTCGTCCTCGGGGACGCGCTGCTCGACATCGACGTGGTGGGCACCGTGGAGCGGGTCACTCCGGACGCTCCGGCGCTCGTCGTCGGCGGCGCCCAGGAGTGGCCCCGTCCCGGAGGGGCGGCGCTGGCGGCGGTCCTCGCCGCACGGCGTACCGACGCGGTGGTGCTGCTCGCCCCCCTCGCCGACGACGCCGCCGCGCACCGGCTCCGTGAGCTCCTCGCCGAGACGGCGCCGAACCTGACGCTCGTCGGCCTGCCATGGGCGGGCGCGACGCCGGTCAAGCAGCGCGTCCGCTCCGCCGGCCAGACCCTGATGCGCATCGACAGCGGCGACCGGACCGGTGCGCTCGGGCCCCTCCCCGACGAGGCACGGCGCGCCCTCGCCGAGGCCGGCGCGGTCCTCGTCTCCGACTACGGGCGCGGCGCGACCGCGGACGACCGGCTCCGGGACCTGCTCGAGGCCACGGCCCGGCGCGTGCCCGTCGTCTGGGACCCGCACCCGCGCGGCGCGCCGCCGGTGCCCGGCGTCGCGCTGGCGACACACAACCAGTCCGAGGCCCGTGCGATGGGGCCGGCACTGGACGGCGAGGCCGACGCGCTGGACGCGGCCGCTCGGTGCGCCGGTCGGCTGGTGCGCCGCTGGAGCGCTCGGGCCGTGGCGGTGACGCTCGGGGAGCGCGGCGCCCTGCTGTCCTTCGGCGACGAGGGCGCGCCGCTGCTCGTGCCCGCTCCGGAGGTCGTCGCGGGCGACACCTGCGGTGCCGGCGACAGCTTCGCGTCCGCCGCCGCGGTGGCGCTGCTCGAGGGCGGACTGCCCTCGGAGGCCGTGGCGGCGGGCGTCGCCGCTGCGGCCGGCTTCGTGGGAGCCGGCGGCGCCGCGGGGTTCGCGGCCACCGAGGAGGCTCCGGCGGAGGCCACGACCGACGCGGGGGCGCTGGCCGACCGGGTCCGCGCCGAGGGGGGCCGCGTGGTCGCCACCGGCGGCTGCTTCGACCTGCTCCACGCCGGCCACGTCGCCACCCTCCGCGCGGCCCGCCGCCTCGGCGACTGCCTGATCGTCTGCCTGAACTCCGACGCCTCCGTGCGCCGGCTCAAGGGGCCGAGCCGTCCGGTGGTGTCCGAGCAGGACCGGGCCCGGGTGCTGCGGGCGCTGGAGTGCGTCGACGGGGTGGCGATCTTCGGCGAGGACTCTCCCGAGGAGGTGCTCCGGTCGATCCGGCCCGACGTCTGGGTCAAGGGCGGCGACTACGCGGGTGCGGAGCTGCCCGAGGCCGAGGTGCTCGAGGAGTGGGGCGGACGGGCGGTGGTGCTGCCGTACCTCGACGGCCGCTCGACCACCTCGATGGTGCGAGCGGCGGCAGACGGCCTGACACATGCGACGAAGGGAGAGAGCAGATGAGCGAGCAGACACACAACGGTGAGACGCAGCTGGGCACCGTCCTCGTCACCGGGGGCGCCTCGGGGCTGGGCGCGGCGGTGGTGCAGGCGGTGCAGCAGGCGGGAGGCACGCCGGTCGTCCTGGATCGCGCCGAGCCGGCCTCCGGGGTGGCGCACAGGATCGTCGACCTCGCGGACGGGCGGGCCGCGGAGGCGGCCGTGGCCGAGGTGGCCGAGGAGCATGGCGGCATCGACGCGGTGGTCACCTGCGCCGGGACCGACGCGTGCGGGCAGCTGGCGGACGTCCCCGCCGAGACCTGGGAGAAGGTCGTCGCGGTCAACCTGATCGGCACCGCCGCCGTGATCCGGGCCGCCCTGCCGAGCCTGACCGAGCGGCAGGGCAAGGTCGTCACGGTGGCCTCCACGCTGGGCCTGCGCGCGCTGCCGGACGCGACCGCGTACTGCGCGTCGAAGTTCGGGGTGGTGGGCTTCACCCGGGCGCTCACCACGGAGCTCGCCGGTCGGGTCGGGGTGACGCTGCTCGTCCCGGGCGGCATGGAGACGGCGTTCTTCGACGACCGGGACCCGCAGTACCAGCCGGGACCCGACGCGAAGCTGAACCGGCCGGAGAACGTCGCCGCCGGCGTCGTGTTCGCGCTGCGTCAGCCGGCCGGCTGCGAGGTCCGCGAGCTCGTCATCACCCCGTCGATGGAGCCGTCCTGGCCGTGACGCCGACAGCCCCCGCGGGGGAGCCGCCGGTGCTCGTGCTGCGGGCGCTCGGGCTCGGCGACCTGCTGGCCGGGGTGCCCGCGCTGCGGGCACTCGCCGCAGCGCTGCCCGGGCGTCCGCTCACGTTGCTCGCGCCCGCCGTGGCGGGGACCCTGCTCGAGCTGGCCGGGCTGCCGGCCGCCGTGCACCCGGTCGACGGCGTCCGCGGGCTCCCGGCTGCCCTCGACGGCGTGCCGCCCGCGGAGTTGGCGGTCAACCTGCACGGACGCGGTCCGCAGAGCCATCGGCTCCTGCAGCAGGTCGCCGCCGATCAGGTCGCGTTCGCGAATGCCGCGGCCGGGGTCGACGGACCACCGTGGCGCCCCGAGGAGCACGAGCGTGCGCGGTGGTGCCGGCTGGTGTCGACCTGCCTGGAGGTCGACGCCGATCCCGACGACGTGCTCCTCGGGCGTCCGGACGTCGAGCCCGTCGTGCGGAGCGCGTTCGTGGTGCATCCGGGTGCCGCCACGGGCGCGCGCCGCTGGCCTGCGGAGCGGTGGGCGGCCGTCGTGGCGGCGGCGTCGGCCCAGGGCCACGATGTCGTGGTGACCGGCACCGCCGGCGAGCGGGCGCTCGCCGAGCGGGTGGCCGGCGCCCACGGTCGGGTGCTGGCGGGCGAGACGAGCCTTCGCCAGCTGGCCGCGCTGATCGCCGATGCCTCGCGGGTCGTCTGCGGCGACACCGGTGTGGGTCACCTGGCCGCGGCGTACGCCGTACCGTCGGTGCACCTGTTCGGCCCGACGCCGCCCACCCGGTGGGGTCCGCCCGCCGGTGGCCCGCACCGGGTCCTGTGGCACCCGCAGGTCGACGATCCACCGGGTGACCCGCTGGCCGACGCGTTGGATCCCGCCCTGGCCCGGATCACCGTCGCGGAGGTGCTCGCGGCGGCGCAGCTCGACGCGGTCCGTGTGGCGTGAGCGTCGTCGCGGCCACGGTTTGAAGGGCAGGCGCCCGGGCACGCTGCCGGGGTGAGTGAGAACAGCGGCGAGAACATGACCTCTTCGAATCCCGTCCCTCCGGGCGAGATGGACTGGCTCAACACCAGCGATCAGCAGGAGAGCGAGATCTACGGCGGTCAGCCGGTCGACGACGAGGACCAGTTGCAGCCCGAGGTGACCCTCGACGACCGGAACCTCGAGGACGTGCTCGATCGCGGATACGCGCCGGCCGAGCGGCCCCCGCCGGGCTACGAGGACTACCCGACCCTCGCCGAGCAGCGCGAGGGCGGTCACCTCGACGACTACCTTCGCGCCGAGGTCCCGGAGCCGGACCCGTACCACGACAACCCGATCGGGGAGCAGGCCGACCCGTTGCGCGGTGACGACGTGCCGGATGAGAACGCCCTGCCCGAGGACGTCCACGATCACGACCCCGGCTCGCTCCCCGAGGCGCGCGCGGGGCGGCTCGTCGCCCCCGACGAAGGCGTGGGCGAGGACGAGACCAAGGAGATGCTGGCCACCGACGTCGGGATCGACGGAGCGGCAGCGACGGCCGAGGAGGCCGCGATGCACATCGAGGACGTGACGGCCGGCGACCGCCGGCTCGAGGACGAGCGCGAGGGCCGGCCCCGGGGCTGACCGCGGAACCGGCCCTCGAGGGGCGCCGGATGGGCGCTACTCGCCCGCCCGCTCCTCGCGGTCGGGATCGGTGAGGTTCTTCTGCTCCTCCGGCGACTCCTCGAGCCGCTCGTCGGCGTCGGCTTTCACCAGGTCGTCGACGTGGTCGGCGTCCGCGGGGACGTCGTACTGGTCGCCGGTGTGCTCGGCCACCCGGTTCTCGATCCGGTTGCCGCTGACCCGGTCGCCGTACAGGTTCCCCACCGGGGGTTGGACGCTCATGAGCACTCCTCTCGGGTCGTGTCCCGCGGGCGTACCCGACGCTTGGAGCCGGCAAACGACGACGGGGCTCCGCCTCAGAGGACGGAGACCTGCCAGAGACGGTGGGTCCCGGGCAGGCCCTTGAGGGGGGTCTCGCGGGCGTCGACCAGCACGACGTCCTCGACGCCGCGCAGCGCCTGGCGGACCACGTCGCTGACGAGGATCTCCCCGCCCTGGGCTTGGGCAGCCACCCGCGCCGCCATCGCGACGTTCGTGCCGAAGAAGTCGCCGTCGCGCTCCACGGCGGGGCCGCAGTGGATGCCGACGCGGACACGGATCGGGGTACGCCGCAGCGGGCGGCGGCCTCCCGAGCCGATCTCGTCCTGGATCGCGATGCCGGCGCGGACCGCGGAGGCCGGGTCGGGGAAGACGATCATGAAGCCGTCGCCCTGGCTCTTCACCACGTGTCCGCGGTGACGCGCGACGCAGCCGTGCACGATCGCGTCGTGGGCGGTGAGGAGGCGCACCCACTCCTCGTCCCCGAGCTGGTCGTTGAGGAGCGTGGAGTCCTCGATGTCGGAGAAGAGGATCGTCACGGTGCCGTCCGCGCCGCTGATCCGGCTGATGGCGCCACGGTCTTCCGCGGCCCAGCGGCTGAGGTCCTCGATGGAGGACATGAGCAGTCCGGTCACCCCCTGCTCGCGCAGCCGGGTGGCGCCCTCCACCGCCGACTCGACGACGGCTCCCACCGCACCGACGGCCTTGGCGGCGCGCAGCCGGCGGCGGGAGAGCGGGGGAGGGACCTCGCGCTCCTGGTCGAGGGCGACCACGAGACGGTCGCGCTCGCGCACCAGCTCACGGCGGCGGCCTTCGAGGACCACGACGGCGCCGCTGGAGAGCACCAGCGCCACGGCGAGCACGACGACGAGGACCAGCACGGCACGAGGGTGGCACACCGCAGGCGCGCCGACCCGAACGGGACGAGGGGACGTCGATCACGCTCGCTCCGGCTAGGATGAGAACGTGTTCTACTTCTGGGAGGCGCGATGACGACTCCGGCCATCGAGGGCTGGTTCACCACCGGCGACACGCCCCAGCTGCTCGGCTCGCGCTGCACGACGTGCGGCACCGTGTACTTCCCGAGGACGGCGGGCTTCTGCCGCAGCCCTCAGTGCGACGGCACGGACTTCGAGGAGGCCGCGCTCTCGCGACGCGGCACGGTGTGGTCCTACACCGATGCGCAGTACCAGCCGCCGGCGCCGTACCTGCCGCGCACCGAGCCCTACCAGCCGTTCGCGATCGCCGCGGTGGAGCTGCCCGAGGGCCTCGTGGTGCTCGGCCAGGTCGCCGAGGGGTTCGGCGTGGCCGACCTGCGCGTCGGGGCGGAGGTCGAGCTGGTCGTCGAGGCGCTCCACGAGGACGAGTCGGGGTGCCGCACGGTGTG
>JBQCCW010000015.1:0-2547 GCA_051961835.1 Marmoricola sp.
GGACCGCCGACCTCGCCGACCCGGATCTCGATGTCGTGCGGACCCGGGCGGGCCGGGACCCGGAAGTGCTCGAGCTCCGGCAGCGGGACCTGCGAGCAGACGCGGACCAGGCCGGGGATGTCGTACTGGTGGTCGAGCCACTGCGGCTTGCGCAAGGTAGGCACCGACGTAGGAGCGGGCGCGATGGACATGTGTGAATCTCCTCGATAGATGGCACGGTCGACGACCGCGAACCTTGCGATGAACGCGAGCAGGAGCGTCGCGATGTTGGCGACGCGGTAGTCCATGGCCAGCTGGGCGATGAAGAACGTCATCAGCGGCAGCCGGAGCAGGAGGACCACGTTGTTGACCACGCCAAACGTCAGCAGGCGCCGCATCCAGTGGCCGTGGCGCCGCCGGCGGTAGACGAGCCGGTCGATGAGGACGAAGTTCCACGCCGTCGAGAACTGGGTGGCGAGGAGCGCCGCGAGGCCGAGCGCGAGCCCGGCGTACTCGTGGAAGAACCACAGCGCCGCGGTGTTGACCGCGATGCCCGTCGCGCCGACCGCCCCCACGCCGCCCATCCGCAGCCACCCGGTCGAGACGCTGGTCTTGAGGCGCAGCAGGTGGCGGGCGAACTTCAGGCCCTCCCGCAGCGACGCCTTGCTCTCGCCGGCGTTGCGCTCGGCGAACGTGTAGGGCACCTCCAGGACCTTGAGCGGGGCCTGGCGGACCGCGATCTCGAGCAGGATCTTGAAGCCGATCGGGTTGAACGTGTCGAGGTCCAGCGCCGCCCGGCGGACCAGGAACAGCCCGCTCATCGGGTCGCTGATGTCCTTGAGCCGCCGCGGGAAGAACGCCTTCGAGAGCCGGCCGGAGCCCTGCGACACCAGCGTGCGGGTGAACGACGACAGACCGTCGGCGTCGCCGTCCCCGACGTACCGGCTCCCCACCACGAGGTCGGCGCCGCCGTCGACCGCGGCCCTCAGCAGGTCGGGCACGACCTCCGGCGGGTGCTGGAGGTCGGCGTCCATGACCACGACCCACGGCCCCTGGGCGGCGCGGAACCCGCTGATGACCGCGCCGGACAGGCCGCCGGTGCGCTCCTCGCGGGTGCGGTGCACCATCGCGACGCGGGTGCTGGTCCGCTCGTACTCGGCCGCCGCGCCACGGACCATCTCGGGGGTGTCGTCGTCGCTGTCGTCGACGAAGACCACCTCGGCGGGCGTGCCGCCCAGCGCGGCGTGCAGCCGGGTCAGCAGGGGCACCACGTTGTCCCGCTCGTTGCGGGTCGGCACGACGATGGACACCTGCGGGACGACCGCGGTCGTCGACGCGGGCGGGCCCGTCCGGCTCGGCTCCTCGCCGCCCATGTCCGGTCGTGCCTCGTTCGTTATTGCGGCCGACATCGACGCCCCCCTCCGCGCACCCCGCACGCCGGCGGGCGCCGGCCGTGGCCTCGGGTGCGATCCAGCGTCGGCCGAGCGGGCGACGGTCCGCGTCACCAAATGAAGTGAGATCAACGCCGGGGGGACGGCGGGTGAACGCCCGGCGAACGCGCGGGCCCGCAGAGATCCCCAGAACTAAGGATGTGGGGTCTGGACCGGCCGCTCGCCGGTCCGCACGGGACCTCCGTGACGGAGCTCCCCGGGTAGGAGTCGAACCTACGTCGCTAGTCCTGATTCAAAGTCAGGCGGGCCCTGCCGGCAGACCAACCGGGGAATGACTCGCGTAGATAATGTCAGGCCCATGGACCTCCCGGTGATGCCGCCCGTGCGCCCGATGCTGGCCAAGTCCGTGTCCGGCGTGCCGGACCCCGAGCGCTACGGCGGCCTGAGCTTCGAGCCGAAGTGGGACGGCTTCCGGTGCCTGGTGTTCCGCGACGGCGACGAGGTCGAGCTGACCAGCCGCAACACGAAGCCGCTGACGCGCTACTTCCCCGAGGTGGTCGCCGCCATCAGGGAGCAGCTGCCCGAGCGGTGCGTGCTCGACGGCGAGCTGTTCGTCGCGAGCGGCGGACGGCTCGAGTTCGAGGTGCTGCAGGAGCGCATCCACCCGGCCGCGTCGCGGATCAACCTGCTCGCGGAGCAGACGCCGGCGTCGTACGTCGCCTTCGACCTCCTGGCCCTCGGCGACGAGCGGTACGCCGACCGGCCGTTCGCCGAGCGGCGGGCGGCGCTCGAGCGGGCGCTCGGCGGGCTCGGCGCCGACGGCCGGTGCCACCTGACGCGCACCACCACCGACCGCGCCGTCGCCGAGGAGTGGTTCACGCAGTTCGAGGGCGCCGGCCTGGACGGCGTGGTGGCCAAGCCGCTGGGCGCGCCGTATGAGCAGAACGCCCGGACCATGCTGAAGATCAAGCACGAGCGGACCGCGGACGTGGTGGTCGCCGGCTACCGCGAGCACAAGACCAGCACGCCCGAGCGGCCGCTGCTCGGCAGCCTGCTGCTGGGCCTCTACGACGGCGACACCCTCCAGCACGTCGGGGTCAGCGCGAGCTTCACCGAGAAGCGGCGGGCCGAGCTGATCGCGGAGCTGCAGCCGCTGGTCTGCCCGATCGAGGAGCAC
>JBQCCW010000016.1:0-2248 GCA_051961835.1 Marmoricola sp.
GAAATCAAGCGGATTTTCCGAGATTGACAACTGAAATCGAAGCGAAATGCCGGTCAAGGCTGGCGAGATCGTCAGGACGTGGTTAGGGTCGCCCGCATGGTTCAGTTGCGCAATGTCATCGACGGTGAGCTCACCGACGCCCTGTCCGGCAAGGACTACGAGGTCATCGACCCCTCGACCGGAAAGGTCTACGGCACCGCGCCGCTGTCGGGTGAGGAGGACGTCGACCGCGCGTACGCCGCGGCCGATCGCGCCTTCGAGGCATGGGCCGACAAGACGCCGCGGGAGCGCTCGGAGGCGCTGCTCAAGATCGCCGACGCGATCGACGCCCGCGCCGACGAGATCGTGAAGGTCGAGTCGCAGGACACGGGCAAGCCGCTCGGCATCACCATGTCCGAGGAGATGCCGCTGAGCTCGGACCATTTCCGCTTCTTCGCCGGTGCCGCGCGTGTCCTCGAGGGCAAGGCGGCGGGGGAGTACCTCGAGGACCACACCTCGTGGATCCGCCGCGAGCCGATCGGTGTGGTCGGCCAGGTGACCCCCTGGAACTACCCGCTGATGATGATGATCTGGAAGATCGCGCCGGCCCTCGCCGCGGGCAACACCATCGTGCTCAAGCCGAGTGACACCACGCCGGCCAGTTCGGTGCTGCTCGCCGAGATCTGCCAGGAGTTCCTGCCGCCGGGCGTGCTCAATGTCGTCTGCGGCGACCGCGACACCGGCCGCGCCCTGGTCGCGCACCCGACGCCCCAGATGGTGGCGATCACCGGATCGGTCCGTGCCGGCATGGAGGTGGCCAGCTCGGCCGCCACCGACCTGAAGCGCGTTCACCTGGAGCTCGGCGGCAAGGCGCCCGTCATCGTCTTCGACGACGCCGACATCGAGAAGGCAGCCGAGGCGATCGCAATGGCCGGCTACTTCAACGCAGGGCAGGACTGCACCGCGGCCACCCGGGTGCTGGCCGGGCCGGGCGTGCACGACGAGTTCGTGTCCGCGCTCACCGAGCAGGCGAAGAGCACGAAGACGGGGTTGCCCGACGACGAGGACACCTACTCCGGGCCGCTGAACAACGAGAGCCAGTTCGACCGGGTGTCCGGGATGGTCGACCGGCTGCCGGACCACGCGCAGCTGCACACCGGCGGCGCCCGCAAGGGGGAGCGCGGCTACTTCTACGAGCCCACCGTCGTCTCGGGGCTGAACCAGGACGACGAGCAGGTCCAGCACGAGATCTTCGGGCCGGTGATGACCGTCCAGCGGTTCACCGACGAGGCCGAGGCGCTGCGCTGGGCCAACGGCGTCGAGTACGGCCTGTCGTCCAGCGTCTGGACCAAGGACCACGCGCGGGCGATGCGGGTCTCCCGGGGCCTGGACTTCGGCGTCGTGTGGATCAACACCCACATCCCGTTCGTCTCCGAGATGCCGCACGGCGGCTTCAAGCACTCGGGCTACGGCAAGGACCTGTCGATGTACGGCCTGGAGGACTACACGCGGATCAAGCACGTGATGTCCTACATCGGGGAGTGACGGCATGAGGATCCTCCTCGTCGGCGCGGGCGGCGTCGGCTCGGCGTTCGCGGCCATCGCCGCGCGCCGCGACTTCTTCGAGACCGTCGTCGTCGCCGACCACGACCTCACCCGCGCCGAGCGGGCGGCGGCCGTCGACGAGCGGTACGTCGCCGCGCGGGTCGACGCCTCCTCGGCGGAGGCGGTCGCGGCGCTGTGCCGCGAGCACCGCGTCACGCACGTGATGAACGCCGTCGACCCGGTGTTCGACATGCCCGTCTTCGAGGGCGCATACGCCGCCGGCGCGGACTACCTCGACATGGCGATGTCGCTGTCACGCCCGCACCCGGAGGCGCCGTACGAGCGTCCCGGCGTGAAGCTCGGCGACGAGCAGTTCGCGGCCGCCGCGGAGTGGGAGTCCGCGGGGCGGCTCGCGCTGGTCGGCATCGGGGTCGAGCCGGGGCTCTCGGACGTCTTCGCCCGCTACGCCGCCGACCACCTGTTCAGCAGCATCGACGAGCTCGGCACCCGCGACGGCGCGAACCTCGTGGTCACCGACGACGACGGCAACGAGGTGTTCGCGCCGTCGTTCTCGATGTGGACGACCATCGAGGAGTGCCTGAACCCACCGGTGGTGTGGGAGGACGGCGCCTGGCACACCACCGCGCCGTTCTCGGAGCCGGAGGTCTTCGACTTCCCCGAGGGCATCGGCCCCGTGGAGTGCGTCAACGTCGAGCACGAGGAG
>JBQCCW010000017.1:0-10318 GCA_051961835.1 Marmoricola sp.
AGGGATGACGCGGGCCACGTCGGTCTTGAACATGATGATGATGTCCTACGTCGCGATGGGCGTCGTCGGCCTCGTCTACGTCCTCTGGGGCTGGTCGGAGTCGTTCGGACCGCACTCGTGGCTCGGGGGCCTCCTCGCCGATCCCTTCGCGCTGTTCGGCCTCGAGGGCGTCGGGTGGGGCGCCTACATCGGCGTCTGCTTCCAGATGACCTTCGCGGTGATCACCGCCGCGCTGATCTCCGGCGCGATCGCGGACCGGGTGAGGCTGTCGTCCTGGGTGGTGTTCCTGCCGGTATGGGTGACGCTGTGCTACTTCCCGCTCGCGCACATGGTGTGGGGTGGCGGGTTCCTCGCCCAGCACCTGCCGGCCCAGGACTACGCCGGCGGCACGGTGGTGCACATCAACGCCGGCGTCGCGGGCGGCGTGCTGGCGCTGATCATCGGACGCCGGGTGGGGTTCGGCACCGAGGCGATGAAGCCGCACAACCTCACGCTGACGATGCTCGGTGCCGGGCTGCTGTGGTTCGGCTGGTACGGCTTCAACGTCGGCTCGATCGTGCTCGACACCTCCGCCAAGGACGGCGGCGTCGGGCAGTTCATGACCGAGACCGGTGTCACCTTCCTCAACACCACGGTGGCGACGATGGCCGCGATGCTCGCCTGGCTGCTGGTCGAGCGGGTGCTGCACGGCCGGGCGACCTCGCTCGGTGCGGCGTCGGGGATCGTCGCCGGACTGGTCGCCATCACCCCGGCGTGCGGCGCCGTCGACACGCTCGGCGCGATCGCGATCGGAGCCCTGGCGGGCGCCGCCTGCGCCGGCGCGGTCGGGCTGAAGTTCCGCTTCGGGCTCGACGACTCCCTCGACGTCGTCGGGGTGCACCTGGTCGGCGGGGTCGTCGGCACCGTGCTGATCGGGTTCTTCTCCACCTCCTCCGCGCCCGGCGGCATCGACGGGCTCTTCCACGGCGGCGGATGGAGCTCGCTGGGCCACCAGGCCGGAGCGGCCGCGTTCACCATCGTCTGGACCGGCGTCTGGACGACCGCGATCGGGCTCGCCATCAAGCACACGATCGGCTGGCGGATCAGCGCCGAGGCGGAGCTGGACGGCATCGACCTCGTCGAGCACGGCGAGTCGGCGTACGACCTGGAGGGGCGGCCCTCGGCGCTGCGCGGCGGCGGCCTGCACGTGGGTGTAACACGAGCGAAACACGAGCGCAGGCTGGGTGAAACCTTGGTCGGCGACAGTTCGGGACCATGAGTCACGTCGACGCCGGCGACACCGCCTGGCTGCTCGCCGCCACGGCCCTGGTGCTGCTGATGGCGCCCGGCCTCGCGCTGTTCTACGGCGGGATGGTCCGCTCGAAGGCCGTGCTGAACATGATCATGATGACGTTCGGCGCGCTCGCGGTGATCGTCCCGCTGTGGGTGCTCGTCGGCTACTCCCTGGCGTTCGGCGACGACCTCGGCGGCGGCCTGCTCGGGAACCCGGCCCAGCACTTCGGGCTGGAGGACCTCGTGACCGGACGCGCCGACAGCTGGCTCACCGTGCCGGTGATCCTCTTCGCGGTCTTCCAGGGCCTGTTCTGCGTGATCACCGGCGCGCTCGTCTCCGGCGCCATCGCCGACCGCTCCCGGTTCGGGGCGTGGCTGCTGTTCGTCGCCCTGTGGTCGCTGGTCGTCTATGCCCCGGTCGCGCACTGGGTGTTCGACGCGAACCGCCCCGGACACCACGGCGGGTGGCTGCTCAACGACGTCCACCTGGTCGACTTCGCGGGGGGTACGGCGGTCGAGATCTGCTCGGGTGCCTCCGCACTGGCGCTGGCGCTGGTGGTCGGGACCCGGGTCGGGTTCGGCAAGGACCCGATGCGCCCGCACAACCTCACGCTGGTGATGCTCGGGGCGGGCCTGCTCTGGTTCGGGTGGTTCGGCTTCAACGCCGGTTCGGCGCTGCGGGCCGGCCACGGCGCCGCGGTGGTGATGGTGACGACGCTGTGCGCCGGTGCGACGGGGATCCTCGGCTGGCTGGCGGTCGAGCGCCGCCGTGACGGTCACGCCACCTCGCTCGGCGCTGCCTCCGGCCTGGTCGCCGGGCTCGTGGCGATCACGCCGAGCTGCGGCGCGCTCAGCCCCGTCGGCGCGCTGGTGACCGGCGCGGTCGCCGGAGCCGTGTGCGCGCTGGCGGTCGGGGTGAAGTACCGCTTCGGCTTCGACGACTCCCTCGACGTCGTCGGGGTCCACATGGTCGGCGGCATCGTCGGCACGCTCGCGGTCGGCGTGCTGGGCACCGCCTCGGCGCCGAGCGGCGTCGCCGGCCTCATCCACGGCGGCGGGCTGCTGCCGCTGGGCCGCCAGGCCCTCGGCGTGGTCGTGGTCCTCGCCTACGCCCTCGTGGCCTCCGGCGTGCTCGCCCTCGTCGTGCACCGGTTCCTCGGCTTCCGGGTCCACGAGGACCACGAGGTCAGCGGCATCGACCTGGTCCTGCACGCCGAGACCGCCTACGACCTGCACGCCGCCGCCGGGGCCCGGCACGGCATGTTCGGCACCCACGGAAGCCTGTCCGCCCTGTCCGCGCTGTCGAAGGAGAACTCATGAAGCTCGTCACCGCCGTGATCAAGCCGCACCGCTGGGAGGACGTCCGGACCGCGCTCGAGGGGGTCGGCGTCACCGGCATGACCGTGAGCGAGGTCAGTGGCTACGGACGCCAGAAGGGCCACACGGAGGTCTACCGCGGCGCGGAGTACGACATCGCGCTGGTGCCCAAGGTCCGCGTCGAGATCGTCGTGGAGGACCTCGACGTGGAGCCGGTCACCGACGCCATCGTGCGGGCCGCCGCCACCGGCCGCATCGGCGACGGCAAGGTCTGGGTCGTCCCCGTGGAGTCGGTGGTGCGGGTGCGCACCGGCGACCGGGACGAGTCGGCCATCTGACCGCCCGAGCATGACCGCCGAGGAGCGCTCCCGGAGGACCGCGGAGGCGGACCTGCTGTGCCGCACGGCGTACGACGCGAGCGGGTGCCCGACGACCGGCGCGGCACTCGTCGCGGTCGGCGGCTACGGGCGCGGTGAGCTGGCGCCGTTCAGTGATCTGGACGTGCTGCTGGTGCACGACGACGGCGTGCTGCTCGCCGAGGGCGCCGCGGCGCTGTGGTACCCGCTGTGGGACTCCGGGCGCACGATCGACCACGCGGTCCGGTCGGTGCCGGAGACGGTCGAGCGTGCCGAGGCCGACCCGCGGGTCGCGCTGGGCCTGCTCGACGTCCGTCACCTCGCCGGCGACCCGAACCTCACCCTGCGGCTGCGTGCGGCGGTGCTGGCGTCCTGGCGACGCGAGGCCCGCCGCCGGCTGCCGGAGCTGCGCGAGCTGGTCGCGGCGCGCAACGACCGGCTGGGCGAGCTCGCCGACGCCGCCGTGCCGGATCTCAAGGAGTCGACCGGCGGCCTCCGTGACGCCACCGTCCTCACCGGGCTCGTCGCGACCTGGCTCGTCGACGTGCCGCACGCCGACCTCGAGCGGTGCCGGCGGGCGCTGCTCGACATCCGCGACGTGGTGCAGGCACTGCACGGCCGGGCCAGCGACCGGGTCGCCCCGGAGCTCTGGTCAGAGCTCGCCGGCCCTCTCGGCCTTCCGGACGCGCTGGCCGCCCAGCGCCACGTCCGCGCCCTGGGCCGGCGGGTCACGCACCTGAGCCGGTTGGCCTGGCGCCGTGCCGACGCGGTCCAGCGCCGGCCCGCCGGGAGCGTGCGACGGCCGCGGCTGGATCCGGTGGCGCCCGGGGTGGCGGTCTCCTACGACGAGGTCGTCCTCGACCGCGGCGCCGCCGTGGACCGGGACGCGTCCTTGCTGCTGCGGCTCGCCGTGGAGGCCGCCGAACGGCGCCTGGTGCTCGCGCCGACCGGAGTGGCCCGGCTCGTCCGGTCCGCCCCGCCGCTGCCCGACCCGTGGCCCGCCGGCGCGCGCGAACTCTGGGTGCGCCTGCTCGCGGCCGGACCGGGCCTGCTCCCGGTCTGGGAGACCCTGGACGAGACCGGCGCGCTGGACCGCCTCGTGCCCGGTTGGGAGCGGGTGCGGTTGCTGCCGCACGCCTCGACCGTGCATCGCTTCACCGTCGACCGGCATCTCGTCGAGACCTGCATCGAGGCGGCGGCGCTGCTCGGCAGGGTCGCCCGGCCCGACGTGCTCGTCGTGGCGGCCCTGCTCCACGACATCGGCAAGGGCGAGCCCGGCGACCACAGTGAGGCGGGAGCGCCACTCGCCGTGGCCCGTGCGGCCGGGTGGGGCTTCGACGAGGCCGACGCAGCGCTGGTCGGCCGCCTCGTGCGCCACCACCTGCTGCTGCCGCAGACGGCGACGACGCGCGACCTCGCCGACCCCGCCACGGTGGCCTCGGTGCTCGCGCAGGTTCCCGACCGCGGCTTCCTCGACCTGCTCGCCGCGCTCACCGAGGCCGACGCGCGGGCCACCTCCGAGCAGGCCTGGTCGCGTTGGCGGGCAGGGCTGGTCCGCGACCTCGTACGCCGTACCGCCCGCGCCCTCGCCGCCGTCGCGCCTGCCGAGCCGACCCCGCGCACCGAGACCGGCGCACCGTCCGCGGGTGCGGGCGAGGTGTCGGTGACGGTCCGCGTCGGCGCGGACCTCACCACGGTGACCGTCGTCGCTCCGGACCGGGTCGGGCTCCTCGCCGACGTGGCCGGCGCGCTGGCGCTGCAGCGTGCGCCGGTCCGCTCCGCGCGGGTGTGGACCCAGGACGACAACCGCGTCCGTGTGGGCGTCTCGGAGTGGGTGGTGGCCGGTGCCGACCTGGACGCGGCGGTGCTGCGCCAGCGGCTCCGGGCGATCGCCGAGGGCAGCCTCGACCCGTCGGGGCGGCTCCGCGGCGGAGGCGGCGGGCAGCCGCCGGTCGTGCTCGAGCACCCGGACGCCTCCACCTCGGCCACTGTCCTCGAGGTCCGCGCGCAAGACCGTCCCGGGCTGATCCACGTCGTGTGTGCCGCCCTGGCCGGGCTCGGCATCGCCGTCCGGTCGGCTCACGTCGCCACGCTGGGTCCCCAGGCCGTGGACGTCTTCTACGTCCACGAGCCCGCCGGCGGACCGCTCGCCCCAGACCGCACCGCCGCCGCCCTCGCCGCCCTCACCACCGCCCTCACCTGACCACCGAGCGGCGAGGGGTCGTTAGGCTGGGCGGTCGCACGCCCGCGCTCCACACTCCCGGCCCCGAGGACTGACCACACGTGTTCGCCACACTCTCCGACCGCCTCAGCGACACCTTCAAGAACCTGCGCGGCAAGGGCCGGCTCTCCGAGGCCGACATCGACGCCACCGCCCGGGAGATCCGGCTGGCGCTGCTCGAGGCCGACGTCGCGCTCCCCGTGGTCAAGGAGTTCGTCGGGCGGGTCAAGGAGCGGGCGCGCGGGGCCGAGGTCTCCCAGGCGCTGAACCCCGCGCAGCAGGTCGTCAAGATCGTCAACGAGGAGCTCGTCACGATCCTCGGCGGCGAGACCCGGCGCCTGCGCTTCGCCAAGAACCCGCCGACCGTGATCATGCTGGCCGGGCTCCAGGGCGCCGGCAAGACGACCCTCGCGGCGAAGCTCGCCCTCTGGCTCAAGGGCCAGGGCAAGAGCCCCATGCTGGTCGCCGCCGACCTGCAGCGTCCCAACGCCGTGCAGCAGCTGCAGGTCAACGGCCAGCGCGCCGGCGTGACGGTGTTCGCACCCGAGCCCGGAAACGGAGTCGGGAACCCCGTGGAGGTCGCCCGGCGGGCGATCGACGAGGCCCGCCGTACCCTCCACGACGTCGTCATCGTCGACACCGCCGGCCGCCTCGGCATCGACGCGGAGCTGATGAAGCAGGCCTCAGACATCCGTGACGCGGTGACACCCGACGAGATCCTCTTCGTCGTCGACGCGATGATCGGCCAGGACGCCGTCAACACCGCGCAGGCGTTCCTGGACGGCGTGGGCTACGACGCGGTGGTCCTCACCAAGCTCGACGGCGACGCCCGAGGCGGCGCGGCGCTCTCGATCGCCCAGATGACGGGCAAGCCGGTGATGTTCGCCTCGAACGGCGAGAAGCTCACCGACTTCGACCTCTTCCACCCCGACCGGATGGCCTCCCGCATCCTCGACATGGGCGACCTGCTCACGCTGATCGAGCAGGCGGAGAAGGCCTTCGACGCCGAGGAGGCCGCCAAGGCCGCGGAGAAGCTCGCCGGCGGCGACTTCACCCTCGACGACTTCCTCACCCAGATGCAGCAGCTGCGCAAGATGGGCTCGATGACCAAGATGCTCGGGATGCTCCCGGGCATGGGCCAGTTCCGTGAGCAGCTGGAGAACTTCGACGAGCGCGAGATCGACCGGATCCAGGCCATCATCCAGTCGATGACGCCTGCCGAGCGCGCCAACCCGAAGATCATCGACGGCTCCCGCCGCTCGCGGATCGCGAAGGGCTCGGGCCGGTCGGTCTCCGACGTCAACGGGCTGATCGACCGCTTCGGCGAGGCCAAGAAGATGATGGAGCAGATGGCGCGCGGCGGCGTGCCGGGCATGCCGGGCCTCCCCGGGATGGGCAAGCGCGCAAAGAGCCGTCAGGCGCCGAAGGCGAAGAAGGGCAAGGGCGCCCGCCGCTCCGGCAACCCCGCCAAGGCTGCCCAACAGGCCGTGGCGGAGGCGGAGTCGGCCCCCGCCGCGAACCCGTTCGGCCTCAAGGAGTCGGACCTGCCGGCCGACTTCGACCCCTCCGCCTTCGAGCTGCCCGCCGGGCTCGACAAGTACCTGAAGTAGCGCCGCCCGTGGAGGATCCCCCTCAGGTGCCGGGGACCCTTCACGGACCGCGTGTTCTCAGGGCAGGGCCACCCGCGTGACGCTGCCGCCGCCCTTGCACACCGAGCAGGTCGTCACGAACGCGTGACCGCCGCGGATCGCGACGCCGTACGGCGCACTCAGCTGCGCGACCACCTGCAGGTGCTTGTTGGCGCCGTGCCGCACGCGGACCAGTGCTCCGGTGGGCACCTGTCCTGGCGGCACCGAGAGCAGCCCGTGCTGGGCGATCTCCACCGCGTAGAGCCGGTGGCCGCGCCAGGCCAGGTCGGTGACGTTCGTGAGCCCGCTGGCCCACACGGTCGGGGCGTGTCCCGGCACGATGCGGAAGATCTGCGCGCCGCCGTCGGGGAAGGGGAACCCGGTCAGCTGGCTGACGTAGAACGCGCCGTCGGGTCCCCGCGTGACCGCCGTCGGCACCGCCTGCATGGGGATCTGGCCGCCGCCCATCTGGGACGGCACCGGCGTCATCTGCGCGGGGAAGACCGCCGTGAGGTGGATGTGTCCCCGCCGATCGATCCGGAGCAGGTCGTTGCCGCCGGCGTCGGTCAGCCGGTAGCCGCCGCCCGCGGCCAGGAAGCCCGCCGGGTCGCTGTCGTGGGCCTGGCTGTGGTCGGGGTTGTGGTGCCACTCCCACTTCACGATGTCGGCGACCTTGTGCAGCCGGGCGGGACGCCCGGCCAGTAGCATGCCCAGGTGGTGGGCGGCGGAGCCCAGACTCCGGCGCGCGTGCAGGTCGATGCCCGCTCCCATGGAGATGGTGTACCGGCCACCGCTGACGAGGACCGCCTCCGGGCCGATCGCCTCGGCGCCGCCGGAGCCGGCGAGCGAGGGCAGGTGCCGGATGACGCGATGCTGGTGGCCGGCCCGGATGCGGGTGATTGCGCCGGTGAGGCCCAGGCAGACCCGGGAGCCGTCGCCGCCGGTCACGCACGGTCCGGCACCGCCCTTGCCCGCCTCGGCGACGTAGAGGGCGCCTCCGGGGCCGAAGGACAGCAGCCGCGGATTGTTGAGCCCGTGGGCGATCACCTTGTGGGCCGAGACCGCGGCCGCGGCCCGAGGACCGGTGCCGGTGCTGTGGGCGGCGGCGGTCGGGAGGCCGGTCGCCGCCGGGACGGCCAGGGCCACCGTCCCGGTGAGCGCGGCGAGGCGCCGAGCGGTGCGAGGGTTGTCGTGCATGGCGAAGCTCCAGTGGTCGGGAGTCGGGGACCTTCCGGTATCGCACAGAACGCAGTGCGCCACATCATCAGAACGGGTTAGTCCACCCACTCAGGCGGCGCGGTAGCGTCCCGGCATGCCTGCGCTGCGCTTCCGCGGACCGGTCCTCCCCGAGGGCGAGCCCGCCGACCTGTACGTCGTCGCCGGCCGCGTCACGCGCGAGCGCCAGGCCGGTGCGGAGGCGGTCGCCGAGGGCTGGATCGTTCCCGGGCTCGTCGACGCCCATTGCCACATCGGCCTGGACGATCACGGCCCCACCGACGACGCGGAGGCCGAGCAGCAGGCTCTCGAGGACCGCGACGCCGGCGCCCTCCTCATCCGCGACTGCGGCTCGGCGCTGGACACCTCCTGGATCCACGAGCGGGAGGACCTGCCCCGGCTGATCCGCGCGGGACGCCACGTCGCGCGCACCAAGCGCTACATCCGCAACTACGCCGACGAGGTCGAGCCCGAGGACCTGCCCACCGCCGTCGCCCGGGAGGCCGGCCGCGGCGACGGCTGGGTGAAGCTCGTCGGCGACTGGATCTCCCGCGAGGAGGGAGACCTCGCGCCGTCGTTCCCCGCCGACGCGTTCGCGCAGGCGATCCGCACGGCGCACGACCGGGGTGCGAAGGTGACCGCGCACTGCTTCGGCACCCACGTCCTGCCCGGTCTGCTCGACGCCGGCATCGACTGCATCGAGCACGGCACCGGCCTCACCACCGACCTGATCGACCAGATGGTGGCCCAGCAGGTCGCGCTCGTCCCGACCGTCATGCAGACCGAGAAGTTCCCCGGCTATGCGGAGGCGGGCGGGGCGAAGTTCCCGTCGTACGCCGCGACGATGACCGACCTCTACGCCCGCCGCCAGCAGGTGATCCTCGCCGCCCACGAAGCCGGTCTCGCCATGTACGCCGGCTCCGACGGGGGAGGGGTCACCCGGCACGGCAACATCGCCGGCGAGGTGCTGGCGATGGCGGAGATGGGCCTGCCGGCCGACTACGCCCTCGGCGCGGCGTCATGGCGCGCCCGGGAGTGGCTGGGCTGGAACGCCGGTCTCGACGAGGGGGCGCCGGCCGACTTCGTCGTCTATCCCCGCGATCCGCTCGCCGATCTCTCCGTCCTGCGCGAGCCGTCGTACGTCGTGCTGCGGGGGCGGGTCGTCCGGGGCTGACCGCGGATTTCGCCCGTCCGCGGCCCTCTGGCAGAATGGTCGGTCGAGTCCTGCGCGTCGCGGTCCCTCTCAACCGTCGATGCTCGGGATCCATCGAGCGGCCGGCCCGGTTCCCCACCAGGGTGGCGGGCGCTCACCACACCTGACATTTCGAGGAGACACCACAGACGTGGCCGTCAAGATTCGCCTGAAGCGCATGGGCAAGATCCGCCAGCCGTACTACCGCGTCGTCGTCGTCGACGCCCGCAAGAAGCGGGACGGCCGCGTGATCGAGGAGATCGGCAAGTACCACCCGAAGGACGAGCCGTCGCTGATCGAGGTCACCTCCGACCGGGCGCAGTACTGGCTCGGCGTGGGCGCCCAGCCGACCGAGGCCGTCGAGGCGATCCTCAAGGTCACCGGCGACTGGCAGAAGTTCAAGGGCCTGCCGGGCGCCGAGGGCACCCTGCAGACCAAGCAGCCCAAGCGCGACAAGACCGAGATCTTCAACGAGGCGCTCAAGGAGGCGGCGAACGAGCCGTCCGCGGAGGCCGTCACCGCCCCGCGCAAGAAGGCGGAGAAGAAGGCCGCTGAGCCGGCTGCCGAGGAGGCCGCACCGGCAGAGGCGGCCGCGGAGACCGAGGCGCCGGCCGAGGCCGCCGCCGACGCGCCTGCTGAGACGCCGGAGGCCTGAGCATGCTCGCCGAGGCGCTGGAGCACCTGGTCCGCGGCGTCGTCGACCACCCCGACGACGTCCGCGTCAAGGACAAGGAGCTGCGCCGGGGCTCGGTCCTGGAGGTGCGCGTGCACCCCGACGACCTCGGCAAGGTGATCGGGCGGCGCGGTCGCACCGCGACGGCGTTCCGCACCGTGATCAGCGCGCTCGCAGGACGCGACGGTGCGCGCGTCGACTTCGTCGACGTCGACCGCGGTCGCTGAGCAACGAGGACGACGCACGAGAGGGGGTCTCCCACGGTCGACGTGGGGGACCCCCTCTCGCTGCACCCGGGACGAGCGAGGAGGAGGTGCCGCCGTGGCCTCAGACAGCGAGAACACCGTGGTGGTCGGGCGGATCGGCCGACCGCACGGCCTGCGCGGCGACGTCTTCGTCGAGCCGCTCACCGACGAGCCGGAACGCCGCTTCGCCGACGGCACG
>JBQCCW010000018.1:0-2020 GCA_051961835.1 Marmoricola sp.
TCGGAGATCGTGTTCACCACCGCGCCCAACTGCGACGTCGCCCTGCCGATCGCCTGCAGCGACCAGGTCAGCGTCTCGGGCTCCTCGTCGATCAACTCCATGTGGCCGGCGATCACCGCCAGCGGGGTGCGCACCTCGTGGTTGACCGTGTCGACGAGCTCGTGACGCAGCTCCTCGAGCTCGCGGCGGGCCGCGACCGATCCCGTCACGTCGACGGTGACGAGGGCGGCTCCGAGCCCACCGCCCACCCCGGGGAGCGGAAAGGCCGTGCACTTCAGGGACCGGCCGGCACCCGGTGCCGGAGCGTCCAGGGTGTAGACCTCGCCCGCGCTGGAGTCGCCGGCCAGGGCACGCGACAGCGGGTCCAGGCCGCGGCGCAGCGCGTGGTCCTCGACGTCGCGCAGGCCCGCTGCGGCGAGCGCGGCGGCGGTGCGGGGCCGGCCGAGCAAGGAGATCAGCGTCTCGTTGAGGAAGGTGAGGTGGCCCTCGGGATCGCACAGCGCGACGCCGACACCGGGCGCGTCGGCCAGACCGGACAGGAAGGCCGCGGTGAGGTCGCCGGCATGCGGGGCGGGCGCGGCGGTACGGCGCCTCGCGGCCATGCCGCGCCGAGGGCGCTCGTCGAAATCGAGCTCCGCGACAACGCTGCGCACGCTCATCCCCCGCTCCCTTCGTTCCTCGTGTGACGTAGGACGATTCAAGCACGGTATGCCGGATTTTGACCGGACTCTGTCAAGCGGTCGCAACTGGTCCAGTCCGGCCCCGCGGGGCGTGCGCGAGAGGTCCCGATCTCTACGACGCCGAATTTGACAACTTCAGGCAACACCCGGCAGATGTGCGCCACACTGTCGGCCATGGACACCCGTCAGGCGCAGTTGCTCGCCGCCGCCGACCCGGCCGAAGTGGGCCGTCGCCTTCGCGCCGCGCGGGTGGCGAAGGGCCTCACCCAGTCGGGGATGGCCGGCACCGGCCTCTCGGCCGCCTACATCTCGCGCCTCGAGTCGGGCCACCGCCGGCCCACCGCGAAGGTGCTGGATCGGCTGGCCGAGGCACTCGAGGTACCCGTCGAGGAGTTGCTCGGCGCGATGCCGGCCAGCGACGCCGACGAGATCCGCCTGCTCCTCAACTACGCCGAGCTCTCCATGGAGTCCGGAGAGCCCGCCGAGGCCGAGGCGCGCACGGCCGAGGCGCTGGAGCGTCTCGGTGCGACCCCCACCGACGCGCTCGTCGAGCGCGCTCGGTTCCTGCGCGGCCGTGCTCTGGAGGGGCTGGGCCGTCTCGACGAGGCGATCGGCGAGTTCGAGCAGCTGGTCACCGGCGCGACCACCGGTCTGATGCAGATCAACGCCGGCATCGCCCTGAGCCGCTCCCTACGGGAGTCCGGCGACCTGACCCGGGCCATCGAGGCCGGCGAAGGGGTGCTCGACCGGGTCGAGGACCTCGCCCTGGAGAGCTGCGACGAGGCGGTGCAGCTGGCCACCACGGTCGCCGCGGCCTACTTCGAGCGCGGGGACACGGGTCACGCGACCCGCCTCTGCTCGGCTGCGATCCGCCGAGCGGAGGCTGCGGGATCCGCAACGGCGAAGGCGGCGGCCTATTGGAACGCCAGCGCCATCCAGGCCCGTCGCGGACAGGCGGCCGAAGCGGTGCCGCTCGCCGAGCGGGCGCTTGTGCTCCTGGGCGAGGGACGGGACGCCCGTAACTTGGCGCGCCTGCGGGCGGAGCTGGGCCGACTCCAACTCACGCTCGATCCTCCCGCGGTCGACGACGCCCGACACAATCTCGAACAAGCGTCCTCGGAGCTCGATTGGACGAGCGCGACCCCTGTGGACCGCGCGTGGATCGACTTGGGATTGGCACGTGTGCACTACCTCGCGTCAAGGGGCGAGGAGGCACGGGCCCTGATCTACCGCGTCCTCGAGAATGCAGGAGCCCAAGCCCCGCTGCTCGCGGCCGAAGCAAGATCGCTTGAGGGCCAGATTTTCGCCGCCCACGGCGAGTTCGAACGTGCCGGAGCGTG
>JBQCCW010000019.1:0-17889 GCA_051961835.1 Marmoricola sp.
CCTCCTGCAGCGTCGCCCCACCCCCGACCCGTCGACGTACCTCGGCAACGGCAAGGCGGAGGAGCTCGCCATGGTCGTCAAGGCCACCGGCGCCGACACGGTGATCGCGGACACCGAACTCGCGCCGTCGCAGCGGCGTGCACTCGAGGACGTCGTGAAGGTCAAGGTGATCGACCGGACCGCGGTGATCCTCGACATCTTCAGCCAGCACGCGAAGAGCCGCGAGGGCAAGGCGCAGGTCGAGCTCGCGCAGCTCGAGTACCTCCTCCCACGCCTCCGCGGGTGGGGTGAGTCGATGTCCCGCCAGGCCGGTGGTCAGGTGTCCGGCGGCGCGGGCATGGGCTCCCGTGGTCCGGGTGAGACGAAGATCGAGACCGACCGCCGCCGGATCAACACCCGCATCGCCAAGCTGCGGCGCGAGCTCGGCCACATGGCCACGACCCGCGAGACCAAGCGCGGCAACCGCAAGCGACACGCGATCCCGAGTGTCGCGATCGCGGGCTACACCAACGCCGGCAAGTCGAGCCTGCTCAACCGGCTCACCGACGCGGGCGTGCTCGTCGAGAACGCCCTCTTCGCGACCCTGGACCCCACCACGCGGCGTACCACCACGGCGGACGGTCGGGTCTACACGATGAGCGACACGGTCGGCTTCGTGCGGCACCTGCCGCACCAGCTCGTCGAGGCGTTCCGCTCGACGCTCGAGGAGGTCGCCGACTCGGACCTGATCGTGCACGTCGTCGACGGGTCCCATCCCGATCCCGAGGGTCAGCTGGCCGCGGTCCGGGAGGTGTTCGCCGAGATCGGCGCCGACAAGGTCCCCGAGCTCGTCGTGATCAACAAGACCGACGCCGCCGACCCGCTCGTCGTGCAACGGCTTCTCTCGCGCGAGCCGCACTCGGTGGCGGTGAGCGCCCGCACCGGGGCGGGTATCTCTGCAGCTCGTGCGCGGATCGAGTCCGAGCTGCCGCGCCCCGACATCGAGGTGACGGTGCTGTTGCCCTACGACCGCGGCGATCTGGTCAGCCGGCTGCACGAGCGCGGCGACGTGCTGGACCTCGAGCACACCGGCGAGGGCACCCGCGTCCACGCCCGGGTCGGGGAGGCGTTGGCGGGCGAGCTGGAGCCCTTCGCCGTCTGAGCCTGCGCGGCCGGGTGCCGCCTGTCGTCCGCGTCGTCAGTCGGTGCTCGGCTCCACGGCGATCGTGAAGTCCTCGCCGTGGCGGCTCACGCCCTCCACCACGGCGGCCTCGACCGCCTCGGCGGCGTACTGGCGGCGCACCATCAGCGGGTCGTCCCGCAGGTCCTTGACCAACGCCACGGCGAGGCCGATCATCACGATCACGAACGGCAGCGCCGCCACGATCGTGAGGTCCTGCAGGCCTGTCAGTGCGGAGTTGCCGCCCACGAGGAGCATCACCGCGGCCACCGCACCGGTCGCCGCTCCCCAGAAGACGACCGTCCACTTCTTCGGCTCCAGGGCGCCGCGCCCGGACAGCGTGCCCATCACGATCGACGCGGCGTCGGCGCCGGAGACGAAGAAGATCGCCACCAGCACCATCACGAGCACGGAGGTCACCGTGCCGAGCGGGAGGTGGTGGAGCATGCCGAAGAGCTGGTCCTCCACGCCGCTCTGGCCGGCCAGGTCCACGCCGTGCTGCTGCATGTGGATCGCCGAGCCACCGAAGATCGCGAACCACACCAGGCTGACCAGGCTCGGCACGAGCAGCACACCGGTGACGAACTGGCGGATGGTGCGCCCCCGCGAGATGCGGGCGATGAACATCCCCACGAACGGCGTCCAGGACAGCCACCACGCCCAGTAGAAGACCGTCCAGCCCGCGAGCCACGCCGCCACGCCGTCGCCCCCCGAAGCGTCGGTGCGCGCGGACATCATCGCCAGGTCCTGGAAGTACGACCCGACCGCGGTCGGCACGAGGTTGAGGATGAAGACGGTCGGGCCCACGACGAAGACGAATGCGGCGAGGACGACGGCGAGCACCATGTTGGTGTTCGAGAGGTACTGGATGCCGCGCTCGACACCGGAGACGGCCGAGACGATGAAGCAGATCGTGAGGACCACGATGATGCCGACGAGTACGCCGTTGCCGACCGTGCCGATCCCGCCGACGATCTGCAGTCCGCTGCCGATCTGCAGGGCGCCGAGGCCGAGGGACGCCGCGGAGCCGAACAGGGTCGCGAAGATCGCGAGGATGTCGATGACCTTGCCGGCCGGGCCCTCGGTGCGGCGGGTGCCGAGCAGCGGAGCGAACGCGGCGCTGATCAGCTGGGGCCGGCCCTTGCGGTACACGCCGTAGGCGATCGCGATGCCGACGACGGCGTAGATCGCCCAGGGGTGCAGCGTCCAATGGAAGAGCGTGGTGGCCATCGCCGTCTGCACGGCGTGCGCGTTGCCCGGTGCGCCCGTGCCCGGCGGCGGCTTCACCAAGTGCGTGAGCGGCTCGCTGACGCCGTAGAACATCAGGCCGATGCCCATACCGGCGCTGAACATCATCGCCACCCACGAGGAGGTCCGGAACTGCGGCTCGTCGCCGTCGTTGCCCAGCGGGATGTCGCCGAAGCGGCCCATCGCCAGCCAGATCACGAAGACGACGAAGGCCGAGGCCGTGAGCACGAAGAGCCACCCCATCGTGCTCACCGTCCAGTCCAGCGCGTCGCCGGCGACCGCACCGAGGGACGCGGTGTCGACGAAGCCCCAGACCACGAACGCCAGCGCGAGCGCCGCGGTCACACCGAACACCACGCGGTCGAGTCCTCCGGAGCTGCGGTGCTCCTCCACGTGCGACTCGAGCGCGGGGTGGGTCACCCGGTCGTCGGAGGGTGCGGCGAGGGGGAGGCGGTCGGGTCGGCGGTCGGGTCGGGTGGCCGTCATGGCCGAAGCCCTACCCGGTGCACGCCGCGGTGAACCGAGGTGTCTGGCGAATGTGCCGAGCGCCACGGTGTTCCACAGGGACCGGCGGCACGTCGATGCCAGCACATAGGGTGCGGGGGTGCCCGAGGACCGTCCTACCGTGCGCGAGGCGCTCGCGGCGGCGGTGGCGGCGCTCGGCGGCCAGGAGCGCCCGGGGCAGGTGCGGATGGCCGAGGCGGTCGCCGAGGCGATGGAGGACGGCCGGCACCTGCTCGTGCAGGCCGGGACCGGCACCGGGAAGTCGCTGGGCTACCTCGTGCCGGCGTTCCTGCACCGGGACCGCGTGGTGGTGGCGACGGCGACCCTGGCCCTCCAGCACCAGCTCGTCGAGCGGGACCTCCCGGCGTTGGCCGGGGCCGTGTCGGACCTACTGCCGCAGGCCGCGTCGTACGCCGTGTTGAAGGGCCGGTCCAACTACGCCTGCCTGCACCGCGTGCGCGAGGGCGTGCCCGACGACCAGGGCGCCTTGGTGGAGCTTCCCTCCGGCTCGCTGGGGGCCGAGGTGCTCGAGCTCCGCGCCTGGGTCGAGGAGCAGGCCGAGCAGGGCGGTGAGGGGGAGAAGGATCACGCGCCCCGGCACACCGACCGGGCCTGGCGGCAGGTCAGCGTGAGCGCCCGGGAGTGCCTCGGCGCGGCCCGGTGTGCCTTCGGGCAGGAGTGCTTCGCCGAGCGGGCCAAGGAGCGCGCGGCCCGCTCCCACGTCGTCGTGACCAACCACTCGCTGCTCGCGATCGACGCGATCGAGGGGATCCCGATGATCCCGGAGTACGACGTGGTCGTGGTGGATGAGGCCCACGAGCTCGTCGCTCGCGTCACTCAGGCGGCCACCGACGAGCTCTCCCCGGCCGAGGTCGAGCGCGCTGCCCGTCGCGCCGGCCGACTCGCCGATCCCGCCGAGGCCGCCGACGACCTGGCCGACGCGGCCGAGGCGCTCCGCGCGGCGATCGGGGCGACTCCCGAGGGCCGGATCGACGCGATGCCCGACCAGCTCGGCGATGCGCTCGCCCTGGTCCGCGATGCCGCCCGCGCGCTCGTCTCGGCGTTGCCGCGTGCCTCGAGCAACAGCGAGGAGGCGCCGGACGCCACCGCGGTGCAGGCTCGGGCGTGGGCCCAGGAGATCCACCAGACGGCCGAGCGGATGGCGGCCGGCAGCGAGCGGGACGTGCTCTGGGTGGCCGCCCGCGACGAGCGCCGCGGAGGCAACCACCTGTGCGTCGCTCCCCTCGACGTCGCCGGACCGATGCGGGAGAAGCTGCTGGCGGAGAAGACGGCGATCTTCACCTCCGCGACCCTGGAGATCGGGGGCGGCTTCGAGCCGGTCGCCGGCTCCTTCGGTCTCGGGCGTGCCCAGGAGACCTGGCGGGGCATCGACGTGGGGTCGCCCTTCGACTACGCCAAGCAGGGGATCCTCTACGTCGCCAAGGACCTGCCTGCGCCGGGGCGGGACGGCATGGCTCAGGCGACGCTCGACGAGGTCGTGGAGCTGGTCGACGCTGCGCAGGGGCGCACGCTGGGCCTGTTCTCCAGCCGGCGGGCCGCCGAGCAGGCCGGCGAGGAGGTGCGGTCTCGCCTCGGTCACCTCACCACGCTCATCCAGGGGGAGGCGCAGCTGCCCGAGCTCGCCCGCCAGTTCGTCGGCGATCCCTACACGTGCCTGTTCGGGACGCTGAGCCTGTGGCAGGGCCTCGACGTGCCCGGGGAGACCTGCCAGCTGGTGATCATCGATCGCATCCCCTTCCCGCGGCCCGACGACCCGCTGCTCAGCGCCCGGCAGCGCGCCGTCGAACGTGCAGGCGGCAACGGGTTCATGGCGGTCGCGGCGACCCATGCGGCGCTGCTGCTGGCCCAGGGCGCCGGCCGGCTGATCCGGACGACCGAGGACCGGGGCGTGGTCGCGGTGCTGGACTCCCGGCTCGCCACGGCCCGCTACGCCGGATTCCTGCGCGCCAGCCTTCCGCCGATGTGGCCGACCTCCGACGGCCGGTTGGTGCGCCAGGCGCTGGCGCGCCTGGCCGAGGGCTGAGCGGCCCGGCTCGACCGGCCCGGCTCAGCGGCCCGACTCACCGGCCCGGCTCACCGGCCCGGCTCGACCGGCCGGGCTCAGCGGCCCCGCACGCTCCCGCTCGTCGCGGACCACGCCGAGGGGCCCGCCGCGGTCAGTGCCCGCACCCGGAGGCGGTAGCTGCCGTGGCGGCTGACCGACACCCCGACCCGATGGGCGGTCCGGGCGGCGCTCAGCACTCGCGTGCCGACCACTCGGCCGCCGACGACGTGCAGGACCTCGACCTGGAAGCCCGTCAGCGGGAAGCTGCCGCTCGTCGCCGGCGGCTGCCACGTCGTCTGCACGGTGACGGACCCACCACGAGCGCCGCGGTGTGCGTGCACCGACCGAGGCGCGGTGGACCGCACCGGAGACCCCATCGTGGCCGGACGGCTGCTGGTCGCTCCGGAGCCGTCGCTGTAGGCCGAGCGCAGCGACACGACGTACCTGCCGGCGGGCACCTGGGTGAACCTGGCGCTCTCGGCTCCCGGGGCGAGGGCGGTCCCTGCGGCCACCGAGCCCGAGGCGCGCACCAGGCGCAGCTGCCAGCCCTCGAGCGTCGTCCCCGTAGGCGGCGCCTGGACATCGGACCACGACACGGCGATCTGCCGGTGCAGCCGGTCGACGCGGACGGTGAGGGCGGGAGCGGTCGGGGTGAAGTCGCCGGTGGTTCCCGGCGGCGTGGGCTCGGTCGGCGCGGTGGGACCGCCCGTCCCGGTGGGCGCCGGAGTGGTGCCGCCGGTGGTTCCCGACGTCGTGGTGGTCGGCGTCGTGCCCGTGGTGGTGCCACCGCCGGTGGTCGTGCCCGACGTCGTCGCGACCGTCGTGGTCGTGGTCGGGGTCGTGGTGGTGGGCGGCGCGGTGGTCGGGCTCGTCGCGGCGGCGCAGCCGGTGGCGGTGAGCTGGTAGGCGCCGACGCTGCCGTAGGAGGAGTAGCCCCTGCTGCCGGTGTTGCCGACGCCGTCCACGCTCACGTAGTAGGTGCCGGCGCCCAAGGACGTCGAAAGGGAGGCGCCCATGCCCGACGCGAGCGGTTCGACCGGGTCGCCGTTGGTGGAGGACTGCGGATCCGCGGAGGCGACCTGGGCCCCTGAGGCGTCGCGGAGGGTGAGGCCGATGTCGAGAGGAGAGTTCTGGACGGTGGGGTTCGCCGACAGCGAGAACGTGCCGCTGCAGGTCCGGTCGATCGCGAACACGTCGACGTCGGCGTCGGTGCTGATCAGGCCGGTGCGCGAGTACGACGTTGCGGCGCCGAGCGGCAGCGCCGTCGCGAGGGTGTTGCCGGCGTCGTCGGGCAGCAGGGGTGCGGACTCCGCGATCACGGCCAGGTCGTCGTTGTTGGTGGCGCCGGTCCGCGGGTCGGTCTGGACGCCCTGCGTCCCCGAGTTGGGGTAGTCGCCCTTGCTGAACTGGTAGACCGCCTCCGCGGTGCCGCCGCCCATGATCGGGCCCCAGAGTCCGTTGCCGCCGTAGTAGGGCTGGAAGACGTTGTTCACCCAGATGCCGTCGTGCACCAGACCGAAGGTGTGCCCGATCTCGTGCTCGACGGACTGGGCGATGTAGGTGATGCTGCCGCCGGCACCCGAGGGGAAGACCCACGCCGGGGAGTAGTACCCGGCGGAGTCGGTGGCGAAGGTGCCGATGTAGGCGATGCCCGCACACGAGCCTCCGCACACGGCGTTGGCCGTGGTGCTCGAGCTGCTGATCAGGACCTCGGTGCCGTGGCCCGCGATCGGGGAGGTGGGCGGCTGGGTCGTCACGTCGACGTCGAACGGCGCGTAGGCGGCGGCCACCCGCTCCCAGATCTCCTGGATCGCTCCCCGCTCGGTGCTGGAGAACGTGGTGGGGTCGCTGTCGAGGCTGAAGCCGGAGTAGGTCTGCGCCGCGAGCCCGTGGTCAGCGTTCCAGACCGTCCCGGACACGTTCCTGCCGACGAAGTCGAGGTAGATCGTGCGGCTCGAGCCGGTCCGGCTGTGCAGGGCGAACACGTCGGGCACGGTCGCTGCGGCGATCTGCGGAGCGGCCGATGCGGTGCTCGTCACCGAGGCCGGGACCGGCGCCTCCTTGAAGTACAGCCGCCCGGCCGGGTCGACCCAGGCGGTGTGGTCGGTCTCGAGCAGGGCGCGCAGCTTCGTCGTCGACATGCCGTTGCGGCGCGCCGCGACATCGAGGTGGGCGCCGAGCTCCTGCACCGCCGCCGCGCCGTGGCGGTTGCCCGACACCAGGCGGGTGTGGGGCGTGGCGGAGGCAGGGGCCGAGGTCCCGACCGCGGCGACGCCGACGAGGGCGGTGAGGTTGACGATCAGGGCCAGCAGCGACACGAGTCGGTGGCGACGGGCAGGGCAGCGGCGGAGGGACACGAGACGCACGACTCCTCATCGGACACCGCGCTGCCGAGATGAGGTGAAAAGCCGGATTGCGTCTCGTATGTCCGGATAGCACAGCGGGAGCCGGGCGCCGGCCCGACTCCCGCTGTGCCGTGCGGTGCGCGACTACTGCCCGGCGACCGCCGTGAGCCACGCCGCGCCGTCAGGCGAGCCGAGGCCGGTGACGTCGTCGTAGCCCTTCTGCACGTGGATCGTCAGTGCCCCGTCGCTGTCGAAGGTGCGCTCGGAGTAGACGTATCCGTTGCCGGCGTCGAGGCCGTTCACGTAGTCGACCCGGACCGCGCCGGGGTAGGGCGGGTTCTTGGCCGGCTGGGGCTGGATGTCGTGGGACGCCGCCCGGGCGGCGTAGAGCCGCGGGTTGGCCAACCCGAACGCGGTGCCTGCCCGCTGCTCGGCCAGCGCCAGCATGCCGGCGTACAGGGGCGAGGCCAGGCTGGTGCCGCCGATGCGGTACTCGCTGTAGCCCTGGGTGCCGTCACCCTGGGTCTGGGTCTCGCCGACCAGCATGCCGGTGGTCGGGTCGCCGAGCGCGGACACGTCGGGGACCACCCGCATCGGGCTGCCACCGTAGATCTGGCTCATCCCGGTGGGGACGACGCCCGCCTGGTACGACGGCTGCGCGAAGAGCCGGCTGGTGCCGCCGCCGGAGCCGTACTGGTACTTCGGCGTGGTCCATGCCGGCGAGCCGTTCTTGGCCGTGGTGAGCGTCCCCTTCGCCGTCTCCCAGCCGAGCTCGAAGATCCGGTTGTCGGTCGCGCCGATCCCCATCGAGGTGCCGCCGACCGCGGTCACGAGCGGGCTCGAGGCGGGCCAGTCCGGAGTCGGGGTCGCGCCACTGATGCCGCCGGTCTCGTCGCCGTTGTCACCGCTGGAGTAGAGCAGCGAGATGCCCTCGGCCGCGGCCTGGGCCTGGAGGTCGAGGCTCGGCTTGATGTAGCCGTTGGGCAGTGCCTCGCCGCCGTAGCCGTAGGAGTTCGTGACGATGTCGGCCAGGTGGTTGTCGACGACCTTGTTCATGATCGCGTCGAGGTCGCGGTAGTTGTTCGGTGCGCCGATGTAGACGATGTTCGCCCCCGGCGCCATGGTGTGCACGGCCTCGATGTCGAGGGTCTCCTCACCGGCCCAGCCCTGCGGGTCCTGCTTGGGTGACTTGGTCGGGGTGTTGTAGGTGCCGGGGGAGACGACCTGGGAGAACTGCCCGCCCTTGAACGTCGGCAGGCCGTGCCTGGCGGAGTAGGTGTTGACGTCCTGCTCGATCGTGGGGGAGGCGTAGGCGTCGATTACGCCGACGGTCACCCCGCTGCCGTCGGTGCCGCCCTTGATGGCGTCGGCCATGCCGTAGGCGCCCTGGAGCTGCGCCCCGGCGTACCCGCACGGGGCGAAGGCGCTCGGCGACGCGGGCAGCGCGGTGCCGTCGGGGGTCTTCGTGTTCTGCACCGTCTTCTCGCCCCAGTACGCCGAGCACGGGTGGGCGTTGTAGAACGCGGCCGGACCGGGCGTGGTCGCGTTCTGCTCGGCGAGAGTCTGCGACTCGTCGAGCCCGATGACCGCCTGCACGTCGGAGAGGGAGTCGGGGACGCTCAGCGGCACGTTGTTGCCCCGGACCTGCTTGCCGTCGACGCTGTACTGCGCGAACGAGGTGTCGAACGCGGCGGACGCCTGGGCGACGGTGCCGGTCGCCTCGACGTACTTGTTGTTCGCCGGAGCGCCGGTGACCTTGAAGCCCTGGCCGGTCAGCCAGTCCTTGACGGCGTTGACGTCGGACTGGGCTGGGGCGAACCGGCTGCGGAACTGCTGCGGGGTGAGGAACTTGCCGTAGTCGGCGCTGCCCGGCGTGGAGACGGAGAGGGCGAACTGCTGCGCCGCGTCGCCGCCGGTCCAGCCCAGGTACACCCGGAAGTCGACGGGGGTCGAGCCGGCGGTGCTGCCGATCTGGTGGGAGGAGTTGGCCCAGGCGGGGGTGCTGCCGGGCAGTTGGTGGCGGCTGGTGGCCGCGTGGGCGGGACTGAGCAGGCCGGTGGTGCCGGCTGCCAGCGCCGCTGCCGCCGCGATCGCGGCGGTCGTCGGAGCGATACGTGTCACCGAGAGAACCTTTCCGAGGAGTGTCGCCGGGAGTGGCGACGCTTGGCACTCAATCCCATTGCGGCCAATTCCGACAAGATGCCTGGCGCAACAATCTGGCGTCGCGCGGTCACCCGGACGCCGTCGCCGCGCCGTAGCGCTCCCGCGTCGCCAGCGCCCACCGCGAGGCGGGGCCGACGCCAGCGCCGGCGGCGAGGATCAGCGCGGCCATGACGAACCAACCCGGACGCCCCCAGTCGATGCACAACACGGTGATCAGGGTCGGCGCGACGACCCCGGCCAGTCCGAAGCCGAGGCCGGCGAAGCCCTGGTACTGCCCCTGCCGCTCCGGCGGCGCGAGCCCCATCTGCACGCCCCACTGGCCGCCGCTTGCGACCATCTCCCCGACCACGTGGATCGCGGCGCCGGCGACGAGGACGGCCGAGGCGAGCCACGCGCCGGGGCCGTCGCTGAAGGCGATGACGACGAAGGCCGCCGCGATCCACCCGGTGCCCACGAGCATCGACCGCGCCGAGCGCGGCACGTCCAGGGCGTGCCGGGACAGCCGCACCTGCAGCAGCGACACCGTGACGGTGTTCAGCCCGAGCAGGATCGCCACCATCGCGGTCGGCGCGTCGGTGTGCTGGCCGATCCACAGCGGGATCCCGACCTCCATCACGATGAAGTGCATCGACACGATGCCGGTCAGCAGCGTCACGAGGACGTACGGCGTGTCCCGGAGCACCGCCAGCCGGGGCTCGCCCGCCGCCCGCGCCGGCGCGGGATCCAGATGCGGCAGTCGCAGGAACAGCGAGGCGGTCGCCAGCGAGGAGACGGCGTCGACCACGAAGACCGCCAGGTAGGCCCACGGGCGGTCGAGCAGCAGCGCCAGTCCGCCGAGCAGAGCGCCGCCGGTCATCGCCACGTTCGTCACCGCACACAGGTAGGCCTTGAAGGCGACGCCTCTGCCGCCGGTGGCGACCCGGGCGATGTAGCCGTTGCGGACGGCGTTGGATCCGGCCTGGGTCGCCTGCACGGCGGCCATCACGACGACGAGCTCCCAGGGCCGGCGCGCGACGAGCAGGCCGAGCGTGGTGATCCCGGTGAGGGAGGTGAGCAGCCGCATCACCTCGCGAGGACCGCGCACGTCGCCGAGGTGGCCGAGGGGCACCTGGACGAGCATGCCGGCCAGTCCGGCAACCGAGAGCGCGACGCCTACCTGGGAGGCCGAGAGCCCGACGACGCGGGTGAAGTACAAAGCGAACGCGGTGACGGTGGCGCCGGTGCCGGCGCGGTTGACCAGGGTGCCGAGCGCGAGGATCCGCAGGGTGGGGTCGAGCGGGATGCCCCGCCGGGTCAGCGGATCGCTTCGTGAAGCCAGGGGTCGTGCGGTGCTCACACCCGGCGCAGCACGGCGGTGACCTTGCCCAGGATCGTGGCGTGGGTGCCGTCGATCGGGTCGTAGGCGTCGTTGTGCGGGAGCAGCCAGACGTGGCCGTCCTTGCGCTGGAACGTCTTCACGGTGGCCTCGCCGTCGAGCAGGGCCGCGACGATGTCGCCGTTCTCCGCGGTCTGCTCCTGTCGCACGACCACGTAGTCGCCGTGGCAGATCGCGGCGTCGATCATCGAGTCGCCGGAGACCTCGAGCAGGAACAGGGTGCCGTCCCCGACCAGCGACTTGGGCAGCGGGAAGATCTCCTCGACGCGCTCCTCGGCGAGGATCGGGATGCCCGCGGCGATCCGGCCCACGAGGGGGACGTACTGCGCGGAGGGGACGGCGTCGCCGATGCCGGTGGGGTCGACCTCTGCACCGCTGTCGGCGCTGGCGATCGCCCGGCGGGCGGCCATCAGCTCGGGAATGAACACCTCGAGCGCTCGGGGCCGGTTGGGATCCCGCTTGATGAAGCCCTTCTGCTCGAGGACCCGCAGCTGGTGGGCGACGCTGGAGGAGCTGGCCAGCCCGACGGTCTCGCCGATCTCGCGGATGCTCGGCGGGTAGCCGCGGCGCTCGATGGACTCGCGCAGCGTGGAGAGGATGCGCTGCTGGCGGGGAGTGAGGCCGGTGGCGTCCGGCGGGGCGTCGGGGAGCTCGGCGACCTTGCCGCCGGTGCTCGTGGGGGCCTGTCCGCGACGCGTGCTTCCACCATCTGCCATGGGGCGAAACCTAGACCCGTTCGCGCCGAACCTCAAACATGTGTTCGAAGCGGCGTGTCGGTGACGACGGTCGACCGGGTCGGTGGGGTCAACGCGGTCGGCGGGGTCGGTGGGGTCGACCGGTGCGCAGCGGTCAGCGCACGACTCGCAGCGTGGTGCGTGCGGAGGCGGGGGACCACCGCCCGTCGCTGAGGTAGCGGACCACGACGTGGTGGCGGCCGCGGTGCAGCGCCGGGAGCCGGACGGTCCGGTGCCCGTCGTGCAGGGCCCACCGCCCGACCCGGTGGCCGTCGACGCGGACGACGACGCGCCCGGCCGGGGTGCCGGCTCCATAGACGACGACGCGCAGGCGGGCCCGCTCGGTCCGGTGGACCCGCCGGGCGCCGTGCAGCGCGACGGAGGTACGACCGGCCGCGACGTGGGTGCCCGAGGTGGTGCCGCCGCTGGTGGTCGTGCTCCGGGTGCTGGCAGCGCCGTCGGGCCAGCTCGGGTCCGTCCAGGTCGGGTCGAAGAGCCGCACCGAGTAGGAGTACGACGAGCTCCGGGCGCCGGCGATCCCGGTCACGGTGATGTCGTAGCGGTCGGCACCCGAGCCGGTGGCCGGTTGGGGCTGGGCCATCTGCCACACCAGCGTGTTGTCGCCGTAGCCGGTGGCGTAGGGCTGCACGGTCACCCGCACCGGGGCGCCGTTGTGGGTGACGCGCACCGAGGCGTGGGAGAAGTCCGCGCCGGTGCTGCTGGAGAGCGACCAGCGCCCCTCGGGCTCCATCGGCGAGGGGAACCAGCCCGCCGAGGGCCAGCCGTAGAAGGCCGGCGTACCGGCCGGGCGGTTGCCCCAGGTGTCGGGGACCACCCACAGGTTGTTGGTGACGTAGCGGGTGCCCTGGCTGTCGGTGAACGCCGCGTTGCCGCTGCCCAGGGTCGAGGTCTGGGGGAGCAGCAGCCAACGCCGGTGGCCCACCTCGGTGTTGTTGCTCCCCCGGTCGACGAGGTAGTCGCCGACGACGTCCCCGACCGTCGGCATGTCGCCCGGCTGGGTGGTCCAGCGCAGGTCGAGATTCGACTGGGAGGCCGCCTTCGCGCCGGCGGTCGTCCAGCACGCCATGCCGCGGTCGGGGCTGTGCGTGAGCGTCTTGTTCACCGCCTGCAGCAGCGCGGAGGCGGCGGCGGCCGGGGTGTGGGTGTTGGTCACCGTCGTCACCGGCCGCAGGCCGACGAGCTCACGAGCGAAGTTGACGGCGTCGCGGGTGAGCGACTGCGTGGCCGCCGAGGTGCGGTACGGCGTGCAGCTGCTCGGGTCTCCTCCGCTCACCTGCAGGGGCGCCGCGGTGGCGGGCTGCCAGAGTGAGCGGTAGGCCGCCGTGACGGCCTGGCGCGACCCGGCGTCGAGGTCGCTGCTGCGGACCGTCGCCGCGTGAGCCGGACTGGTCAGGGCGAGCGGCGTGGCCATCCCCGCAGCGGCCACGCCGGCCGCCACGCAGGACCGCAACCAACGCTGTGCGTGACGCATCGCGTTCCCTCCCCAGAGACTTCATGCCCGGCGCCTTCTCCTTCATTCTCGGTCCGTTGTGTCCGTTTTAAAGTGTTTTGCCCAAGAAAGTCCCGGCTCGAACATACGTTCTTGCCTCGCTCGAACATCTGCTCTATCGTCGTACGTGTGTTCGATGCGCGGTCTCGCCGCGACGGCTCGCCGGCGGATGTCGGTGGCTGCGGTTAGACATCGCCTCGACATGCGAGGGGTCGCAGACCACCGCCGGGCCACACGGGCTCCGGCACCTTCCCTGGAGGTTTGACGATGAGCACGATGACGTTCGTTCCGAGCACCGGCACCGTTCGAGGCACGCGCCGCACCGCCGCCGTGCGCGACGACCGCTCCTCCTCCGGGCGGGCCCTGCGCTGGACCCGCCGGGGCCGGCTGGTCCTGATCGCCGGGTTCCTCGCGGTGATCGCCGTACTCATGGTCGTCCTCGGCAACCTCGCCACCGGCACCCGCGACAGCGGATCGCCGGAGCCGGTGCGCACCATCGAGGTGGGTCCCGGTGACACGCTCTACGCGATCGCCGGCACCGTGTCCGCGCCGGGACATGTCCTCGACATGGTCGCGCGGATCGAGCGCCTCAACGCGCTGAGCGGGCCGGAGCTGCAGGTGGGTCAGCGGATCGCCGTGCCGCTGGACTGAGACGTCCTGCTCGCGCCGGGCCTCGACCCCCTGGCGTGGAGCGGACCAAGGCGCCGCCCGCGAGTCGTGTCGCGGCCGACGCCACTGGGGAAGCGACAGGGGCGGGCCCGGAGCACCTCCGGCCCCGCCCCAGCGTCACACACGGCGGCCGGAGGCGGCGCCCGGGATGGTGCCGAGCGGGGTGGAAACAGCGCCCAGGATCGTGCCGAGCGGGTGCGAACTGCTCGATCACCGGTACGCCGCGGCAGCGCCCTTGCTCAGCAGCAGCTGGCCCAGGGTGTAGGTGGCCATCACTGCCGACTCGGTGCGCTCGGGAGCGTTCGTCCACCAGAACTTCCGGAGGCCCAGGAGCGTGTCGGAGCCGGCGAACAGCGCCGCGCCCGCTGTGGTGAGGACCCGTGCGCGCCTCGGCAGCGACGGGTCGAGGTGGCTGGCGTGCGCCAGCATGGCGCTGATCAGGGCGGTGTAGCCGAGGACCGCCGGGCCGAGAGCACGCGCCTGGCGGGAGGCGCCCAGGGCCATGCCGGGGGCGCCGGCGACGAACAGTGCGGTGGCGATCCGTCCGCCGGTCGTGGCGCGCAGTGGACCGGGCGCCGCGTGGCGTCGGAAGCCGCGCAGGTAGCTGGCGTGCCCGACGCCGAAGGATCCGGCGCCCAGCGCGAAGGCCTTCGTGCCGTGCCTCAGCAGCACCACGTCGCCACCCCACCCGAAGCTCTGTGCGGCGAGAGTCGTGGTGCGGAGCGGGGAGACCGCGGCACGCCGGTCGGTGGCCAGGGACGCGGCGAGCGTGGGCATGAGGAGCGGCTTGGTGACGCGGCGCAGGGGGAGCGCTGTGGGCCGGCTGCTGCCCGCGAGCCAGGCGTCGGCTGCGGCCAGGCCGAGGTAGGCGCCGGTGAGGATGGCGGAGGTCGAGGGCACCGCTGCATCCAAGCGCCGAGCCGGGCCGGTCGGCAACGGTTCGGCAGCCGCGACCGCCTCAGTGCCCGGCGCCCGACAGCGCGGGAACCGCCTCCACGATGCGCAGGTGCGTGTCCGGCCCGGTGGTCTGCGCCGTGCCCGGCACCGGCTGCATCGGACCGCCGTCGACGCTGTAGTCGGCAGACCAGGTGATGACCACGTGGGTGTCCACGCCCGTGTCGGCGTCCTGGTAGCGGTGCACGACGAGCTTGGACGGGTACGCCGCCCCGGGCGTGGTCGTCGTGGTCGTGCTGCCGTCGCCGAAGACCCAGGAGAACGAGCTCGGCCGGATTGCCAGGTGCACCTGCTGCCCGAGCAGCGTGATGGTGCGGTCGAAGCTGCCGGCGTCGGTGTGGAAGACCGTGTCGAGGTTGACCAGCGTCCTGCCCGCCGGCTGCACGACGGTCGCCGGGGCCGGGAGGGGGATCCGCCGAAACGCCTCGAGCACCAGCGCCGGCGTGATCTCGGGCTTGTTGGCGACGGAGGTGGGCATGCAGGTTATGCCGCTTTCGATGTGCGGTAGGGGCCGGATCCGATACCGGCGCATCAGTTGTTCGCCCTCAGGGCACGCGACCGTGCTGTCGCACAGGCCCTGCCCTCCCGTGGTGTACGGCCCATGCGCGTTGCAGATCGGCTGCCAGACCCATACTTCGGCGTCCGGTGCGCCGTCACTGGAGGCTGTCGGATTCGCGGCCGCTGAGGACCCAGCATTCGAAACGCAGAAGTCAGCAGCGAAGGAGTTCTGGTCAGCCGACGCCGTGGTTTGACAGGCGGCGGCGCCTGCGGTCGGCGGCGATATAAAGGTGCACGCGCTTACAACTAGGGCGATGAGCAGCAGTCTCATGCTGCCGTGGTCAAGTCTGTGAGCCGCCATGACCCGCGGTAATCGAGTTGGAAGTTGAAGATCTGCTTCCCGCCAGGGAAATGAGTCGGTGACGCACTTGAGGTCCTGTAGAGCGTTTGGGGCGAGAAGCGGATTACCGCGTAAACGAGTGCTGACCCGCGAGCGGGATGCCCTGCGGACTGCACATTTACGACTGTCCAAGTGCCCCCGTCCGAGTGGCCACCGTTGCGGTAGATCCGGTCTATCTGCCGGATAACCCTCATGCACGACCCGCAACTTCGGGCGGTGAGGCTGCGGACGCCAAATACGTCGCCGGTTTTGATCGCATGATCGAGGAGGTCCACGTAGTGGCGTACGAACGCCACCGCCCCCGCCTTGGTGTTGGCCCGCGCGGCGTCCGGCATCACGGGGGCGGTCGGGGTGGGTGTGGCCGTGGGAGCCGTCGTCGGGGGGGAGGGCGGCGGGCCCGCGTCCGGCGTGCCACCGCACCCGCTCAGCGACCCGCCGAGCAATCCGACCGCCAGCATCGCACCGACAGCGAACGTCCGCACCACGTCCAACCTCCGACCCGAGAGGACGTCATCGTGCCCCGGGAGCGGTGGCTCGCGCCAGAGGCCGCAGCGAGGCTGTGGATCAGCGGCGGGCGCGCCGGCCGCCGCCGGCCGTGCGCACCGGGACCGGCCGCGCTTCGGCCCGCACCAGCCCCACCAGTCGCGTCCCCAGGACCAGCGCGAGGAAGAGGCAGCAGATCGCCCCGACGGTCGCCACCGTCATCAGCACCCACGCCTCGGAGCGGCCGCCGCGTGCCAGCGAGCCGAACCGGATCGCGTAGGTCACCAGCACGACCCACGCCACGATGGTGAGCGCCGCGCCGCCGCTGAGCAGCGTCAACGAGCGCCGCGGAGGCGGGGCGACCCGTCCCCCCGCGTGCTTGCCCATGGCTCCATTGTGAGGCACCGGCGGCGTGTCATTGTGAGGCACCGGCGGCGTGTCCGAGGCGGTACGCCCCGGCTGGGGGCGACCTCTGTCGAAACCCACAGGTGCGCAGCCCCTCGGCGCCCCGGCGGAAGCCGGCGACAGCCCCGCGACACTCCCGGTCGCGGGGCGGTGTTGGCCCAGTGCCACGCCGCTGACCTGCGACTTTGCAGGCCCCGAGAACTCGTCGGGGGCAAAAGTGCGGGACATGTTGCGGCCACCCCAGCGCCCGCGTACGGTGGCACTACATCTAGTAGTTACACCGTTGTGGTTTTCCACATCTAGTCCCACATCGCGATCGGCGATCCCCACAGGATCAGCGAGTTTTCCACAGCAGGACCCACAGGCCGCGCCGCGCCCGACGGCGCCTAGGCGCCCCGACGAACACGAGAGGAGTCTCCGGATGCACTGCCCGTTCTGCCGCAGCACCGACACCCGCGTCCTGGACTCCCGGGTGGCCGAGGACGGCTCCAACGTGCGCCGTCGTCGGGCATGTACGGCCTGCGAAAAGCGTTTCACCACCGTGGAGCAGATGCAGCTGACCGTGCTCAAGCGCAGTGGCGCCGCCGAGCCGTTCAGCCGCGACAAGGCGGTGGCCGGCGTGGCAAAGGCGTGCAAGGGCCGGCCCGTCGACGCCGACGACCTGGCGCGGTTGGGCCAGGCCGTCGAGGACGCGCTGCGCGACAAGGGCTGGGCCGAGGTGCCCTCCCACGAGGTCGGCCTGGCGATCC
Organism: Marmoricola sp.; assembly: GCA_051961835.1. Lineage (GTDB taxonomy): Bacteria > Actinomycetota > Actinomycetes > Propionibacteriales > Nocardioidaceae > Marmoricola. Next base: position 17,262 of record JBQCCW010000019.1, read on the forward strand.
TCGGGCCGTTGCGCGAGCTCGACGAGGTGGCCTACCTCCGATTCGCCAGCGTCTACCGGGCGTTCGAGTCCGCCGACGACTTCGAGACCGAGATCGCGGTCCTGCGCGCGGAGCGCGAGATCCAGCCCACGGGCTGACCACAGACTGCCCGGCGCGTAGTGGGGAAGCTGCGCGCCGGGCGCACCACACCGCATCACCCACCACCACAGCAGCACTCCACAGAGGGACCCGAAGGGGAAGAGGGGCACATGACCGAGACGGCCAGCCGGAGCAGCCGCAAGACGCAGGGGAAGGGTCTGAAGATCGAGCGTGTCTTCAGCACCGAGGGCGTTCACCCCTACGAGGAGATCACCTGGGAGCGGCGCGACGTCGTCCAGACCAACTGGAAGACCGGCGAGACCGTCTTCGAGCAGCGCGGGGTCGAGTTCCCCGACTTCTGGAGCGTCAACGCCTCCACGATCGTCACCACCAAGTACTTCCGCGGTGCCGTCGGCACCGACACCCGGGAGTGGAGTCTCAAGCAGCTCATCGATCGGGTCGTGAAGACCTACCGCGCTGCCGGCGAGGAGTACGGCTACTTCGCCGACACCGCCTCCGCGGAGCTCTTCGAGCACGAGATCACCTGGTT
>JBQCCW010000020.1:0-17262 GCA_051961835.1 Marmoricola sp.
ACCACGCGGTCTACTACGCCGGTCCGGCCAAGACGCCCGAGGGCTACGCCAGCGGGTCGTTCGGCCCGACGACGGCCGGCCGGATGGACTCCTACGTCGCCCAGTTCCAGGCCGCCGGGGGGTCGCTGGTGATGCTCGCCAAGGGCAACCGGTCCAAGCAGGTCACCGACGCCTGCGCGGAGCACGGCGGCTTCTACCTCGGCTCGATCGGCGGCCCCGCGGCCCGCCTCGCCCAGGACTGCATCCGGTCGGTGGAGGTGCTGGAGTACGCCGAGCTCGGCATGGAGGCGATCTGGAAGATCGAGGTCGAGGACTTCCCGGCGTTCATCGTGGTCGACGACAAGGGCAACGACTTCTTCACCGACCCCTCCGGCAGCGTCACCGTCCCCCTCTCCGGGCTGCGCGTCCGCTCCGCGCCGGCGGCCATGTAACGCGGGGTTATTGCTTGTGAACACCCGTTGTGGCCGGCGTGTCGCGACACTGACACCGCAGAAGTCGTCTCCTCAGAGCGAGAGACGACACGGCGGAGTCACTCCGGGTCCGCCGGCTCCTCGGCCCGGTGCTTGTTCGTGATCGCATTCGGGCCGGCCTCCGTGGGCTCGTCGGGGTAGCCCGACTCACTCACCGGATAGCCCTCCGTCGCGTCGCTAGGGGAGATGGGCGTGTCGTCAGAGTCGGAGCGGAGGTCGGAGCTCGTCGAGACCTGGCCACCCTCGGACGGGTTCTGATCGCTCATGACGGCGGCGTACCCGTTGCCGTCGTACTCCGAACCCGGACACCGCCATGTGGTGCGGCGTTAGTGTCCTGACACGCCGGCCACAGCGCGTGTTCACAAGCAATAACCCCGCGTTACATGAGCGCACCGCACCCCGAGGAGGGCCGGATGGAGTACGACGAGGTGGCGGCGGGTCGTTCGGAGCGGGGGGAGGTGCTGTTGCGGCGGCGGTCCGATGGGGCGCTCGAGTTGCGTGTCAACGGCGTCTTCGTGATGGACACCGTCGAGACCGGCAGCGAGGGGGAGCTCGCGCGGTGCGCGCTGGCGCTCACGGCCTCGCCGGCCCGCGTGCTCGTCGGCGGCCTCGGACTGGGATTCACCACCAGGGCCGTGCTCGAGGACGAGCGGGTCCAGCACGTCGACGTGGCCGAGATCGAGGACGCGCTGGTCGACTGGCTCGCCGCGGGACTGATCCCGGGGAGCGCGGAGCTCCTCGCGGACCCGCGGCTGGCGGTCCACGTCGGGGACGTGCGGGCGATGGTGGAGGACGCCCCGAGCGCGACGTACGACCTGGTCCTCCTCGACGTCGACAACGGCCCCGGCTACCTCGTCCACGAGGACAACGCCGCGGTGTACCGGACGCCGTTCCTCGCGGAGGTCGCGCGGGTCCTCCGTCCCGGCGGCGTGGTCGTGGTGTGGGCCGCCAACGAGGCCCCGCTCCTCCACACCGCCATGGCCGAGATCTTCGCCGACTGCCGCCGCGTCGCCCACCCGGTGGTCCTGCAGGACCGGACCGAGGAGTACCTCCTCTACGTCTCGCGTGCGGCTCCCGCGCCTGGGTAACGTCGAGCCCATGGACGACCAGGGCGACGACTTCCGGATCGAGCATGACTCCATGGGCGAGGTCCGGGTGCCGGCGACGGCCCTGTGGCGCGCCCAGACCCAGCGCGCGGTGGAGAACTTCCCGATCTCGGGGACGCCGATCGAGCCGGCGCTCGTGGTGGCGATGGCGCGGGTGAAGCGCGCCGCGGCGCTCACCAACGCCGAGCTCGGCGTGCTGGACCAGGCGCGCGCGGACGCGATCGTGAGCGCGGCCGACGCGATCATCGGCGGCGAGCACCACGACGCGTTCCCCGTGGACGTCTTCCAGACCGGGTCGGGGACCAGCTCGAACATGAACATGAACGAGGTGCTCGCCACCCTCGCCGGACGCGGCGGCGTCGAGGTGCATCCCAACGATCACGTCAACGCGAGCCAGTCGAGCAACGACACGTTCCCCACGAGCATCCACGTCGCGGCCGCCGAGTCGGCGACGGCCGATCTCGTGCCGGCCCTGGAGCACCTCGGCGACACCCTCGCGGGGAAGGCCGACGAGTTCGCCGACGTGGTGAAGTCCGGGCGCACCCACCTGATGGACGCCACGCCGGTGATGCTCGGCCAGGAGTTCGGCGGGTACGCCGCGGTGCTGCGGATGGCCGCCGAGCGGGTGCAGGCGGCGCTGCCCCGGGTCTTGGAGCTGCCGCTGGGCGGTACGGCGGTCGGCACCGGCATCAACACCCCACCCGGCTTCGCGGCCCAGGTGATCGAGGAGCTCGCCCGCGACACCGGGCTCCCCTTCACCGAGGCGCGCAACCACTTCGAGGCCCAGGGCGGGCGTGACGCTCTCGTCGAGCTGTCCGGTCAGCTGCGCACCTTCGCGGTGGGACTGACCAAGATCTGCAACGACTTGCGCTGGATGAGCTCGGGTCCGACGACAGGGCTGGCCGAGATCCACCTGCCCGACCTGCAACCGGGCTCGAGCATCATGCCCGGCAAGGTCAACCCGGTCCTGCCCGAGGCGACCCTGATGGTGTGCGCCCAGGTCATCGGCAACGACACCACGGTGACGGTGGCCGGCGCCGCGGGGTCCTTCGAGCTCAACGTGATGATGCCGGTGCTCGCCCGCAACCTGCTGGAGTCGGTTCGGCTGCTGGCGAACGCCGCCCGTGCGCTCGCCGACCGGTGCGTCACGGGGATCACCGCGGACGTGGAGCGGATGCGCACCTACGCCGAGTCCTCACCGTCTGTCGTGACCCCGCTGAACCGGTATCTCGGCTACGAGGAGGCGGCGAAGATCGCCAAGGCGGCGCTGGCCGAGGGTCGCACGATCCGCGAACAGGTCCGCGCAATGGGGTACGTCGAGCGGGGGGACCTCACCGAGGAGCAGTTGGAGCAGGCGCTGGACGTGGAGTCCATGACCCACCCGTGAGGGCCGCTCAGTACCAGCCGTGGCCCTCGCGGAACGACAGTGCGGCGCACGGAGTGCCGTAGCGGTCCTTGATGTAGCCCAGGCCCCAGCGGATCTGCGTCTCGGGGTTGGTCTCCCAGTCCGAGCCCGCCGAGGCCATCTTGGAGCCGGGCAGTGCCTGCGGGATGCCGTAGGCCGAGGACGTCGGGTTGTCCGCGCGCGGATTCCATCCCGACTCGGCGGTGTAGATCGCGTCGAGGCAGCTGAACTCGGAGCTCGAGAACCCGTACTGCGGCAGCAGTGCCTTGGCGATCGTGCGGGGGTCGGCCGTGCTGAGGTCCTCCGAATGCGTGACCGCGGCCCCGGAGTCGTTGGAGAGCGCGGCGACCTTGATCCGGTCGGCCTCCACCTGCCGGTCGTCGGTGGACCGCGAGGCCGCCCGGGTGCGGGCCGCGAGCTGGGCCTCGCTGAGGTGCGGCGTACCGGCGCTCAACGCCATCGCGGCGTTGTCGGTCGGGGTGGCATGGGACAGCACACCGGTCGACACCGCGAGGCCGGTCGCGGCCACGGCCACGCCGGAGAGCACGGCGGAGCCGCGGACTCCCTTCGCGGCGAGGGTGCGGGCAGGCTTGACCGGTGCGCTCCGGTGTTTCGGAACGTACTTCTCAGAGGGCACAGAAAGACTTTCGATCGACGTCAGGGGCGTCAGTCGCTCGAGGAGCGCGGGGGAAGCGGCTCCACCTTGACCCAATCGTGACCATTCCGCAACCTGAGACGCGGGAATGGATCGGAAATCTCAGGGAAAGGAGCCGCCTCCCGACCGCGTACGACTACAGCGTGACGCTCTCCAGCATCTCGGTGACCAGCGCCGCGATCGGGGACCGCTCGGACCGCGTGAGCGTCACGTGGGCGAACAGCGGGTGGCCCTTGAGCCGCTCCACCACGGCGACGACGCCGTCGTGGCGGCCCACCCGCAGGTTGTCGCGCTGGGCGACGTCGTGGGTGAGCACGACCTTGGAGTTCTGGCCGATCCGCGACAGCACCGTGAGCAGTACGTTGCGCTCCAGGGACTGCGCCTCGTCCACGATCACGAACGAGTCGTGCAGCGACCGGCCGCGGATGTGGGTGAGCGGAAGCACCTCGAGCATCCCGCGGTCGAGGACCTCCTCGATGACCTCGCGGGTGGTCACCGCGCCCAGGGTGTCGAACACCGCCTGGCCCCACGGCGACATCTTCTCCGACTCGCTCCCGGGCAGGTAGCCGAGCTCCTGGCCTCCGACGGCGAACAGCGGCCGGAACACCACCACCTTCTGGTGCTGGCGGCGCTCGAGGACCGCCTCCAGGCCGGCGCACAGCGCCAGCGCCGACTTGCCCGTGCCGGCCCTGCCGCCGAGCGAGACGATCCCGACGTCGGGGTCCAGGAGCAGGTCGAGCGCCACGCGCTGCTCCGCGGAGCGTCCGTGGATGCCGAACGCGTCCCGGTCTCCCCGCACCAGGTGCACGCGCTTGTCCGCGCCGACGCGTCCGAGCCCGCTACCGCGCTCGGAGAGCAGCACCAGGCCCGTGTGGCAGGGCAGGTCGCGCGCCTCGTCGAGGTCGAGCACGCCGCCGTCGTAGAGCTCGTCGAGGTCGGCCGCGGCCACCTCGAGCTCCTGCATCCCGGTCCAGCCGGCGTCGGACTCTTGGACCTGCTCACCGCGGTACTCCTCGGCGTCGAGTCCCACGGCCGAGGCCTTGATCCGCAGCGGGAGGTCCTTGGAGACCAGCGTGACGAGGTGACCCTCCTGGGCCAGGTTGCGGGCCACCGACAGGATCCGGGTGTCGTTGTCGCCGAGCCGGAAGCCCGAGGGCAGCGAACTCGGGTCGGTGTGGTTCAGCTCGACCCGCACGGTGCCGCCGTGGTCGCCGACCGGGACCGGCTCGTCGAGGCGGCCGTTGAGCACCCGGAGCTCGTCGAGGGCGCGCAGCGCGTGGCGGGCGAAGTAGCCGAGCTCTGGGTGGTGGCGCTTGCCCTCGAGCTCGGTGATCACGACGACCGGGATGACGACCTCGTGCTCGTCGAACCGGCGCAGGGCGCCGGGGTCGGCCAGCAGGACGGAGGTGTCCAGCACATAGGTACGACGGCCGGGCGCCGCCGGTGTCGTGGAAGCGGGACTCGGGGTCTGGTGCGCGCGCTGGGTGGCCAAGGGGCTCTCCTCACGAGCCGGCACGCGCACCCAGCGCCCCGGCCCTAGCTGGTGTGCTCGGACCGGGCTCCTGCGCAGGAGCCCGGGTGCGGACTCCTGGTCGGGCAAGGACGGTGATTGCTCACGTTGCTCCTGCTTCGCCGGTGCCGACCCCTTCCCCAGGGCCGACACGCGCAACCTACGCCGCGCGCGCGGTGTGACGAACGCGACACGCCAGCCCTCGGGGCAGGGTCAGGATCCATAACGCCGCTCGCGGTGCGCATAGGCCCGGATGGCCCGCAGGAAGTCCACGCGCCGGAAGTCCGGCCAGTACGCCTCGCAGAAGTAGAACTCGCTCTGCGCGCTCTGCCACAGCAGGAAGCCGCCGAGGCGCTGCTCGCCGGAGGTGCGGATCACCAGGTCGGGATCGGGCTGGCCGCGGGTGTAGAGGTGCTCGGCGATGTGCTCGACGTCGATCACGCCCGCGAGCTCCTCCAGCGTCATCCCGTCGGCGGCCTTCTCCAGCAGCAGCGACCGCACGGCGTCGGCGATCTCGCGGCGCCCGCCGTACCCGACGGCGACGTTGACCAGCATGCCCTCCACGTCGCGCGTCGACTCCGCGGCGGCCTTGAGCCGGGCGGCCGTCGTGTCGGGCAACAGATCGAGGGCGCCGACCGGGTGGAGCCGCCAGCGACGCTGCGTCGCGAGGCTCTCCACGGCGTCCTCGATGATCCCGAGAAGCGGCTCGAGCTCGGCCGCCGGGCGGTTGAGGTTGTCGGTCGACAGCAGCCACAGCGTCACGACCTCGACGCCGACCTCTTCGCACCAGCCGAGCAAGGGCTCGATGTTCGCCGCGCCGGCTCGGTGGCCGTGAGCGCTGTCCGCACCGACCGCGCGGGCCCACCGCCGGTTGCCGTCGAGCATCACGCCGACGTGGGCGGGGATCCGGTCGCGAGGGAGGCGACGCGCGAGCCGGGCCTCGTAGGCCGGGTAGAGGACCCGGCGGACCGCGTGCTTGAAGTCCTCCACGGTGCTCGATGCTACGACCACGCGGCCGGTGCGGCGGGCGAGCCGCTCCCTACGGTGCAGTAGGTTGGCCGCGTGACGGACCACGCTCGAGCGACGAACCGCGTCGAGCGAGCCACCGAGGTCGTCGCGGACAAGATCGCCGAGGTCAAGCCGAGGCTGCGGGGCTGGTTCCACGCCGGGACCGTCCCGCTCGCGGTGGCCGCCTTCGCCGTGCTCATCGCGCTCGCCCCGACAGCCGCGACCCGGGTCGGCTCGAGCGTGTACGCGGCCAGCGCGTTGCTGCTCTTCACCGTCTCCGGCGTCTACCACCGGGGCACGTGGTCGCCGCGGACGTGGGCGCTGCTGCGGCGGATGGACCACTCGAGCATCTACGTGCTCATCGCCGGCTCCTACACGCCGTTCGCGATCCTCTTCCTGCACGGCGGCGCGCGGGCGACACTGCTGCTCATCGTGTGGATCTCCGCCCTGGCGGGCGTGTTCTTCCGCGTCTTCTGGACCGATGCGCCGCGCTGGCTCTCCACGCCGCTGTACGTCGCGCTGGGCTGGGCCGCGGTGTTCTTCATCCCCGACTTCGTCGCCGGAGCACGCCCCTTCGGCACCGGGATCGCGATCGCGGTGCTCGCGCTGGTGGCAGCCGGGGGCGTGCTCTACACCCTGGGCGGCGTCGTGTACGGCCTCAAGCGCCCGGACCCCTGGCCACGGTGGTTCGGATTCCACGAGATCTTCCACGCGTTCACGGTCGCCGCGTTCGTGTGCCACTACGTCGCGGTCTCGCTCGCGACGTACGACCTGCGGTGAACCGCGCGCCGCGCAGCCCTAGGCAGGACGAGAACCTGTTCCTATTCTGACCGATATGACGCATCAGGGCCTGCGGACCGATCTCGTGCAGGGCGTCAGCGATCCCGGCTTCGACGCGCTGCGTGACCTGTTCGGGCGGAACCTCGCCGACGGCACGGATCTCGGTGGCTCGGTGGCGGTCGTCCGCGACGGCCGGCTCGTCGTCGACCTCTGGGGCGGAGAGGCCCGGCCGGGCATCGCGTGGGAGCGGGACACGCTCGTGCAGGTGTGGTCGTGCACCAAGGTGATGGCGGCGCTGACGGTGCTGGTGCTCGCCGATCAGGGGGTGCTCGATCTCGACGCGCCGGTGGCGACGTACTGGCCCGCGTTCTCCCGCGACGACGTCCTGGTCCGCCATCTCCTCGGGCACACCTCCGGCTACGCCGGATGGAGCGACCCGCTGGACGTCGACGGGCTGCTCGACCTCGAGCGGGCCGAGGCGATGCTCGCGGCTCAGGAGCCGTGGTGGGAGCCCGGCACGGCGTCGGGGTACCACATGGTGGGCTACGGCCACCTGCTCGACGGGCTGGTGCGCGGAGCGACCGGCGCTCCCCTCGCCGACGCCTTCCACCGCCTGGTGGCCGCACCGTTGCACGCCGACTTCCACCTCGGCGTCCCCGACGAGGCCCTCGACCGGTGCGCCGACCTCGTCCCCCCAGCCTCCAGTGGCATCGATCCCAAGGCACTGCCGCCGGGCAACTTCCTGCTGCCCACTGTGACCAACCCCCTGCTCGACGTGACGGGGCTGTGCAACAGCGCGCGGTGGCGGCGGATCTCGATCGCCGGCGCGAACGGCCACGGCAACGCGCGCTCGATGGCGACCGTGCAGTCGGTGGTCTCCCACGGCGGCGAGGTCGGCGGCGTGCGCCTGCTCTCCTCCCGGACCGTGGACCGGATCTTCGAGGTGCAGGCAGAAGGCGTCGACCTCGTGCTGCTCGTGCCGGTGCGGTTCGGGATGGGCTACGCCCTCCCCGAGCCGGCCTCGGCGCCGGCCGTCCCCGAGGGGCGGGTGTGCTGGTGGACCGGCTACGGCGGATCGATCGTGGTCAACGACCTGGACCGGAGGACGACGGTGGCCTACGCCCCGAATCGCATGGAGCCCCACTACACCAGCTCACCGCGGACCGACGCGTACCTGCGCACGGCGTTCGGCTGTCTGGAGGCGCTGTGAGCACCGCCGCGGCGCCGCACGTCTGCATCATCGGGGCCGGCTGCTCGGGGCTGACCACCGCCAAGCGGCTGCGCGAGTACGACATCTCCTACGACCAGTACGAGCTCTCCGACGACGTCGGCGGCAACTGGTACTTCGACAACCCCAACGGCATGTCGTCGGTCTACGAGTCGCTGCACATCGACACCTCGACAACCCGGATGCAGTTCGAGGACTTCCCCGCTCCGGAGGACTGGCCCGACTTCCCCCACCACTCGCTGGTCCACCAGTACTTCCGCGACTACGCCGACCACTTCGGCCTGCGCGAGCACATCGCCTTCGAGACAGGCGTGGACCGGGCCGCACGGTCCGGTGAGGGCTGGGAGGTCAGGCTGTCGACCGGCGAGACCCGGCACTACACCGACCTCGTCGTGGCCAACGGCCACCACTGGAACCCGCGGATGCCCGACTACCCCGGTCACTTCGACGGCGTCGTGATGCACAGCCACGACTACCGCTCCCCCTTCGATCCGGTCGAGATGCGCGGCAAGCGGGTGATCGTGGTCGGCATGGGCAACTCCGCGATGGACATCGCCAGCGAGCTGTCGTCGCGGTGGATGGCCGAGAAGCTCTACGTCTCGGCCCGCCGCGGGGTCTGGGTGCTGCCGAAGTACCGCAACGGACAGCCGGCCGACAAGGTGATGGCGCCGCCGGAAATCCCTCGCGAGCAGGGACTCGCCGCCTCCCGCGCCCTGATCCGCGAGCTGGTCGGCTCGATGAGCGACTACGGCCTCCCCGAGCCCGACCATGAGCCGTTGTCGGCGCATCCCTCGGTGAGCGCCGACTTCCTCACCAAGGCCGGGTCGGGGGACATCCACATGCTTCCCGCCATCGATCGGCTCGAGGGGCACACCGTGCATCTGGTGGACGGCGATGCCGTCGAGGCCGACGTGATCGTCTGCGCGACCGGCTACGCGATGCGCTTCCCGTTCTTCGAGGACACCGAGGCCGACCTGCACCCCGACGCCGAGCACCGCTATCCGTTGTTCAAGCGGATGATCAAGCCCGGGGTCGAGCACCTCTTCTACCTGGGTCTCGCGCAGGCCTCGCCGACGATCGTCAACCTCGCCGAGCAGCAGTCCAAGCTGCTGGCCAAACTGCTGCGCGGGGAGTACGTGCTGCCCTCCGTGGAGGAGCAGGAGCAGATCATGCGTGCCGACGAGGCCGAGCACCTGGGCCAGTACTACGCGGTGCCCCGCCACACCATCCAGATCGACTTCGCCCGTTACTGCCTGGACCTGATGAAGGAGATCGCCGCCGGCGAGGAGCGCGCCCGTGCCGTCGCCTCGCCCGCCCGCGCCCCCATGTAACGCGGTGTCCGTGTCGCGACACGCCGCACGCAGGACCGCTGTGCAAGCAATAACCCCGCGTTACATGCGCCGCCCCGCGCTCCGGAGGGCGGCGCGGAGGTCTTCGGGGGAGGTGCGGGGGCGCTCGCAGACCATGCCGCGACACAGGTACGCCGCGCTGCGCCCGTCGACCAGGCCACGGTCCCGGGCGAGTGGCACGGGCGAGCTGCCGGGGGCACCGACGAGCGTCACCGTGCCGACGGTCGCCCGAGCGAGGCGCGCGAGCGGGTCGGCGTCGTCCTGGGTCACGACGACCAGCTCGACCGGCCCGGCGGCCATCTCCTCCGTAGCGGTGAGCCACCACCCCGCGAACCGGGGCGCGCGCTCGAGGAGCTGTCGCACGCCGGCCAGCGCCGCCTCCGCCGCGTCGCGGTGGCGCCCGGAGCCGGTCAGCGCGGCGTACCGGACCAGGGCGCGGGTGATGGCAGAGGCTCCGCTCGGGCTGGCGTTGTCGGAGGGGTCCTGGGGGCGGGTCACGAGCTGCTCGGCGTCGTCGGGGGTGTCGTAGAAGCCTCCGTCCGGCGCGCTGAAGTGCTCCAGCGCGACGTCGAGGAGCGCTCCCGCCCGGTCGAGCCAGCGCGCGTCGCCCGTCGCCTCGACCAGCGCCAGGAAGCCGTCGGCGACACAGCCGTAGTCGTCCAGCACGCCGGCGGGCTCCCCGACGACGCCGTCGCGGGAGACTCGACGCAACCGGCCGTCGACCCAGTGCAGCGACCACAGCAGGTCGGCGGCCTGCACCGCCGCGTCGACCCACAGGCCGTCCTCGAGCAGCACCCCGGCGCGGGCGAGCCCTGTGATCGCCAGCCCGTTCCACGCGGCGACGATCTTGTCGTCGCGTGCCGGGCGGGTCCGCTCCTCCCGGGCTTCCTGGAGCCGGCGGCGCACCTCGAGCCAGCGCGGCAACTCCTCGTCGGCGGGGTCGGCGCGCAGCTGCAGGGTGGACGTGCCGTGCTCGAAGGTGCCGGCGGGCGTCACCGTGAGCAGCTCTGCGGCCCAGGGCCCGTCCTCCGGTCCGAGCACGTCGACAAGCTGGCCGGGCGACCAGACGTAGAAGGTCCCCTCCCGCCCCTCAGAGTCGGCGTCGAGAGCCGCGGCGAACCCGCCCTGCGGCGTGGCCATCTCCTCGAGCAGGAACGCCGCCGTCTCCCGGACCACCCGTGCGGCGAGCGGATCGCCGGAGACGGCGTACCAGTCGGCGTAGAGCGCCAGGAGCTGCCCGTTGTCGTAGAGCATCTTCTCGAAGTGCGGCACCACCCAGCCGCCGTCGACGGAGTACCGCGCGAAGCCACCGCCGAGCTGGTCGTAGAGCCCGCCCCGCGCCATCGCGGTGCATGAGCCGGCGACCATGTCGAGCGCCTGCGTGCCGGTGGTCGAGCTCGTCTGGAGCCGGACGTGATGGCGGAGCAGGAAGGCCAGCACCATCGAGGGCGGGAACTTGGGCGCGCCGCCGAAGCCGCCGCGCTCGGCGTCGTACTCCCCGGTGAGGACCTGCACCGCCTGGCTGAGCACGGCGTCGTCCACGGCGCCCGGAGCGAGCGCCGTCTCACGTCGGAGGTGCGCCCGGATCCCCTCGGCGCTCGCCACGACCTCGTCACGCCGCTCCCGCCAGGCGTCGCTCAACGCCTCCAGCAGCTGGCGGAAGCTCGGCTGCCCGTGGCGGGGACGGTCCGGGAAGTACGTCCCGGCGAAGAACGGCACGCCCTCGTGGTCGAGCGCGCAGGTCATCGGCCACCCGCCGTTGCCTGTCATGGCGACCGTCGCCTGCATGTAGACGGCGTCGACATCGGGCCGCTCCTCCCGGTCAACCTTCACCGGCACGAAGCGCTCGTTGAGGTACGCCGCGACGGCCGGGTCCTCGAACGACTCGTGCGCCATCACGTGGCACCAGTGGCAGGCGGAGTACCCAACCGACAGCAGAATTGGTGCATCACGGCGCCTCGCCTCGGCGAACGCCTCGGGTCCCCACTCCCACCAATCCACTGGATTCGAAGCATGTTGGAGCAAGTACGGGCTCGTCGCAGTCGCAAGGCGGTTGGCCATTCCTGTGACTCCTTACCAGTGACACGTGCCTCATTTTTCGCCGAGTGATGCACGAAAGTGATGCACGAGATCCACCATGGTGGGTGGGCGGCAGCTCGCTCGGGATCCGCTGCCCACCAGCCTAGGAGGCGGTCTCGTGGCCACACGTCCTCAGCCGAAGCTCCTCGCACAGGGCAAGCCACGCACGCTCGGCGGTAGCACCCGGACATGGCGGGTGCGTCTCTACGCCCCCGGGGCCGGCAACAACAAGTACCAAGTGTTCTTCCGGACGCCCGCCGGCGAGGGCGAGCCCTGGAAGCGCGTGCTCAGGCGGGCGGCGTCCGAGGACGAGGCGCGCACGATCTTCGCCCAGGCCGAGGCAGCGCTCGACACCGAGCAGGCGATGCCGGTCGGCGCCGACGTCCGAGCATCGCGGACAATCCGGATGCTCGGCGAGGAGTACCTCAAGGACAGCATCGAGCGCGGCAAACAACCGCGCACCATGGAGGGGCGCACCTCCCGCCTCAACGCCCACATCCTGCCGACCATCGGCGACGTACCGGTCACGAAGTGGCGAGTCGAGCACAGCCGCAAGGTGATGGAGAAGGGCTCGAAGACGCTGTTTCCCCAACGCGGCCGCGAGGACCTGCGCGGGCAGCTGTCGGCGATGCGCAAGCTCGCCTGGCGATTGGGCTGGCTCGACCGATCGATCGATCAGCTCGACGGGCTCGACATCGGAAGGGCGAACGTGCTGCACGGCGCGACGACCCACTACGTCGACCCGCGCCTGCGCCCGGAGACCCGCCAGGTGAAGGCGATGGCCGCTGCCGCCGACGGGCTGTGCGGACCCGAGGGCACCGACCCGCTCATGACCCGGCTCCCACTCTTCGGCACCAAGATCCGCGTCGCCGGCTTTGGCGGTCTCCGACTCGGTGAGCAGAACGGACTGCGCGCGATCGACGTCTTCTTCGAGCACGGGTACGTCCACGTCAACGGCTCGTGGATCACCCCGCGAGGAGCCGCCGGCTTCCGCGGCCCGGTGAAGAACCACACGCTGCACGAAGTGCCGCTCCCGAGGTCACTCATGCACGACGAGCTCCTCCCCCGCGTCAAGGACCTTCTCGACCTGCCCGCGAAGGCCTCACTCCAGCAGGTCATCAACGCACAGGAGGCCGAGCGCCAGCGCCGCGCCTCGCTCGCGACCCGGTCGAAGGACAAGAACCTGGCGTGGTGGAACTACCCCGTCCCTCCCGAGGACGAGCTCTGGCTCTTCGTCGACACGGTCACCGGCCTGCCGGTCAAGCCCGAGATGCACAACGAGCGCTGGCACCGCGTCCGCGCCTGGGTCGAGGAGAACGACCCCGACAACGCCTGGCCCAAGACCATCGTCTACCGCAATCTTCGCCACCACGCGGCGACCAAGTGGTTCCATGAGGAGCTGGGCGAGTCCTGGGAGGTCGTCGCCCAGTACCTCGGCGACAAGCTCACCACCGTCCTCAACCACTACGTCCGAGCCGGTGAAGACGCCCTCCGCGACTCGGTCGACAAACTGGCGAACCTGTAGACCACGGGCCCTCCTTCTAGGTCACTGCAAACGTTGCCGACGCTGCACCGGTACGGGTCCGTGTCCCGGGACCGATCTCCGGGCCGGTCTTGAGGGACGCCGCGCAGCGAGTACGTGCGCAGACCCGAATGGGTTCCCGAAGAGCGTTCGCGTTGCGGGACGCCGTCGAGCGATGAGGGCTCGCGCCGCGCGGTGGAACCGACGACGTCCGTCCTCCGAGAGGCACACGTAGGGGACGAACCAGGCGTCGCGTACCTTCACAAGATCGCCGGAGCGGTCATGAGTCTTCGGTGTCAGGAGCCCATCCAGTGAAGAGGTTCACGGCTTCGCCTAGGTTCACCGGCCCGCATGCGGCCTCGAATCGACTGTCCACGACGCGAGCGGTGATCCAGTTGTCCTCGTCACGGTCGAGGTCTTGCAGCTCTTTGAAGGGTCGGTTCTGGAGCGTGGTTCCTCGAAGGTCGATCCTTATCGACCACCCTGGGTTGTCGAACATCGAGATGTCGATTCGCGGTCCGTCGCCGTCAGCTGGGCTGGGTTGTGCGGCGTACCAGTATTGAAGGGCGTCGAGCGCGGAGAATACTTGGCCGTCGCCATCCCATGAATCCGCGGCGAGGGAAGAAGCGGAGTCAGGGCCGGAGGGTTCGGTACCGGAGGGCTTGAGGGGCGCGGGCTGGTCCTCCCAGTCGAGTCGTTCGAAGGTATCTGGGATCCGCGGGCCGCAGCGGCGAACACGGCGCGCCCACAGAGCGAAGACGTCCAACGCGTCGGTGAGGCCGCGTGGGCCGCACTCTGCGTGGAACACGCCATCCGCCACGGCGCAGCTGGTCCTGAAGGCGGGGTCCGTGCTGCCGTTGTTGTACCCCTCGAACTCTGCTTCCGCTAGTTCGGTGTTATCCAAGAAGATCGACAGCCGCCATCCGTCGGTACCGATCGTCGTGAATTGCGCTCCATGGGTCGGTTCGATGCCGTATGGGTCGGGCCAGGTGCCGCTCTTCGCAAAATGGTGAACGAGGACCCAACTGCCCAAGAAGCCGAGGAGCGACGCTGACTCGATGCCCTGACGCGGAAGCAGTGCCATGGCGGAAGTATCTGTCCTGCCGACCGTGCGGGCATCACAGTCCTCCGGCATACGGAGCGGCGCTCACAGCCGTTTCGGGTACCGTCGTCGCCCACGAGTCGACTGCGTCATTCACGAATCCGCTCGGTACGGGTCGCAGCGGTGAACGCGTTCGGTAGGTTTGGGGTGCCGCCAAGCCGCAAGACACAAGCGACGTGGTCATCCTGCACCGCGATGAGTGGACCGACGGTCTAGTTGCCGGGCGCAGACCGTCGACGACGGAGTGCGAGCGACGCGGCGGATAGGCCAGCAACGCCAACACCGACCGCAAGTGTCTGATCCGCCGCATGCACCCGCGTCACGGCGTCCTCGTGGCACGCCTCGTCCTGCTCCGCGCGTTGCGAGGGCGACACCTCGCCGCCGGTCGTCGTCGCCGACTTTGAATACCAATGCAAGGCGGTGCCGCACAGAGCGCCGCTGCCGTCGCTGACGGACGTCATGCCGATCAACATCCACGCAAGAGCGCTACAGAGGAACAGCGTGGCCGGGACCCACACGAGCGGCGACAGCCAGTCCAGGCGCATGACTGCAACATAGTCGTACACGAACAGACATGGCGGTCGGAAATTCGAGGCGACCCGGTCACTGCGAAGGCACCAAGCCGCAGCCCGCTGTCGATGATGGACCGGCTCCCAGTCCCGACACGGATCGGTCCGTACGCGCTTCGGCTTGTGGAACGCCTCGATCGGCCGGTGAGCGCTCGTGCCGCGTCACGATCCGGTGGGATCCTCGCCGTGCAGTCGCACCAATCCCGGTCCGTCCTTCGGCACGCACGCGTAGGGGACGAGGGAGCGGTCCCCGGATCGGCCTCAGCGCGGCCGGGGAACCGCGCCGACATACGAATGAGCAAGCGGGGGCTATGCCTCCTCGGAGACGATCAGCCGGAATTTGCCGAGTTCGCCGTAGTCGAGCATCAGGTCACCCGGCCCGACCCGCTTCAGCGCGAACGCCTCGACCGACTCGCCGAGCTCACCCATCGCGAGTTCGTCGATGATCGCTTCGATGATGTCGTTGGGAGTCAGTCTCATGTCGACATCTTTGCAAAATGGCCGTTTCGACCTGCTGCGATCCGAGTGCCGGCCCGGGTCAAGTCCGCTGAGGTGGTTTACGACGTCTGATCCTTCGTCGTTGTAGTTCAGGCCGTGATGGCCTGCAGGGTCAGCTCTTCGGTCGCCTCCTCGGGGGTGGTGTCGACGGCTTGTGATCGGGCGAGGACCTCGAGCCCGAGGTAGCGGTGCCCTTCTGCCCATTCGTCGTGCTGCTCGGCCAGCACTGCGCCGACGAGGCGGATGACGGAGTCGCGATCGGGGAAGATTCCGACGACGTCGGTGCGGCGGCGGATCTCCCGGTTGAGGCGTTCGTTGGGGTTGTTGGACCAGATCTGGCGCCAGATCTCCTTGGGGAACGCCGCGAAGCCGAGGATGTCGGCCCGGGCTTCCTCGAGGTGCTCGGCGACCTTGGGGAGCTTCTCGGCCAAGGCGTCGACGACCCGGTCGAACTGCGCGTGCACGGCCTCGGCGTCGGGCTGGTCGTAGATCGAGTGCAGTAGCGCCTTGACCCACCCCCACGACGACTTCGGCGTGGCGGACATCAGGTTCGCGGCGTAGTGGGTGCGGCATCGCTGCCATGACGCTCCGGGCAGGGTCGCGCTGATCGCGGCGACCAGACCCCGGTGGGCATCGGAGATGACCAGCTTGACGCCGGTGAGGCCGCGGGCGGTCAGGTCGCGGAAGAACGCCAGCCAGCCGGCGCCGTCCTCGCTGGAGGTGACCTGGACGCCGAGGATTTCGCGGTGCCCGTCGGCGTTGACGCCGGTTGCGACGAGCACGTGCACCGGCACCACCCGGCCGCCCTCACGGACCTTGAGCACGAGTGCATCGGCGGCGAGGAAGGTGAACGGTCCGGCGGCCTCGAGGCGGCGGGTGCGGAACTGCTCGACGTGCTCGTCGAGCTCACGCGCCATCACGGAGACCTGGCTCTTGGACAGGCCGGTGATGCCGAGGGTCTGCACCAGCTTGTCCATCCGCCGGGTGGAGACGCCGAGCAGGGAGCAGGTCGCCACCACCGACGTCAGGGCTCGCTCGGCGCGTTTGCGGCGCTCCAGCGGCCATCCCGGAAACAAGGTCCCCTCCCGCAGCTTGGGGATCGCGATGTCGAGAGTGCCCATGCGGGTGTCGAGGTCGCGGTGTCGGTAGCCGTTGCGGGAGTTGACCCGCTCGCTGCTCCGCTCGCCGTAGCCGGCGCCGCACACCGCATCGGCTTGGGCTGAGAGCAGGGCATTGACGAAGGTGGTGAGCAGCTCCCGCATCAGGTCAGGGCTCGCCTGGTCGAGCTGCTCGGTCAGGAAGCCGGCAGGGTCGATACTGGGTCCAGCGGTCATCGCGGTGTCCTTCTTCGAGTCGGTTGTGAGAGATCACTCGAAGGATCCACCCGGTGGCCGCGCCTACCTCGCAGGCACGCGCTCACTCAGGTTCTCGTACACCACTCTGCTGGACTCCACTCGGATCGTGCAGCCGGTGTCCAACCAGTCAGACGACTAACCAGTCGGCTGCGACTATCTAGGCGAATCGGGTGCCGTCTCCGGCGAACTCGCAGAGGTCCACGGTATGTCCGGGGCCGGCGAGCTAGTTCCAGGTCGTCGAACGGCGGGCGACGTCGTAGATCGCCTCGATCTCCTGTTCCGTCATCCGTCGCGGCAGGCCCTGGACGTACTGAGCGATCCGTCGCCGCTGCACGATGACAACGGCACCGTCCTCGGGCTGCTTCTTGATCTTGAAACCCTTGTGGGCACCCATCACGGCGATCACGCCGAGCACTGCGACGGGGAACCCGGACTGTTCGGAGAGCAGCCGTCCAGCACGCTTGGCCTCGTGCCGGCTGTTGCGGACGTACGGCACCCGCTGGCCGTTGACCATGAAGGTGTCGCCGCCGCCCCATACCGATGTCTTCGGATGGTGTTTGGCGTTGACGGTGAAGACGCCGACCGGGCCGATGACGACGTGATCGATGTCCGAGCCTCGCTCGCCG
>JBQCCW010000021.1:0-2624 GCA_051961835.1 Marmoricola sp.
TCAGTCCCACGTTCGCCTGCCAGTGCCCGCGCGCCCTCAAGGTCGTCGTGACGGCGACGGTCGTGGGCCTGCTGACCGGATTCCTCGGCGTCGGCGGCGGATTTCTCGTCGTCCCAGCCCTGCTGATGGCGCTCGCGCTGCCGATGGACTACGCCGCCGGCACCTCACTGGTCGTCATCACCATCACCAGCCTCGCCGCGCTCGCGGTCCGCGCCGGCACCGGCACCCACCCCGACTGGACGCCGGTGGCGGTCCTCACCGCCGCCTCCGCGGTGGCCGCGGTCGCCGGCGCCCGGCTCGCCGACCGGGTCGACACCGCCCGCCTCCAGGCAGCGTTCACCGTCCTCGTCCTCGCCGTCGCCGTTTACACCGCCTCCCAGGCCCTGCCCGCCCTCGCCTGAACGGGCCGGCCGCGCGGCCTCCACTGAGCTCCCTTCCACTCCACCGCACAGAACGGAATCCTCATGAGCACCACCTCGGCGGCCCGCCACAAGGCCGGCACCCCGAGCCCGAACCCCTCGACCACCGGCCCGCTGGGCCGGCTCGGCGTCTGGGTCACCCACCACGCCAAGCTCGTCACCATCGTGTGGCTGCTGGCCATCGTCGGTCTCGGCGCCTTCGCTCCGCGGGTGGAGCACAGCCTCTCCGGAGCCGGCTGGCAGGCCAACGGCTCCGAGTCGGTGACCGCCCGGGAACTGGCTCAGGAGCACTTCGGCGGGAACGCCTCCTCCGCCATCCAGGTCGTGGTCCGCTCCACCGACGGCCCCCTCACCTCCGGTGCCGGCAAGCAGGTCCTCGCTCATGTCGAACCGCTCCTCAACGACGAGCCCCGCATCGCCGACGTCGTCCCGCCAACGCCGGGCGCCACGATCTCCCAGGACGGCTCCACCGCGATCGTGCTCGCCGGCGCGGGCGTGGACACCAACGAGATGGTCAAGGTCGCCACCGACCTCAAGGGTCAGCTCCAGGACCTCTCCACGGCCACGGTGCAAGTCAACCCGACCGGCTCCTCGCTGCTCTGGTCCGACTTCAACGAGGCCAACCTCAACGCCATGATGAAGTCGGAGTTCACCTCCTGGCCCGTCACCATGGTGATCCTGGTGCTCGCCTTCGGAGCCCTCGTCGCGGCTGGGCTGCCGCTGCTGCTCACCCTGGCCGGCCTGGTCGCCTCCGCGGGCTCCCTGGTGCTCATCAACCACCTCGTGCCGGTCTCGATCTGGGCGATGAACTTCGCCATGATGTTCGCCCTCGCACTCGGCATCGACTACGCCCTGTTCGTCGTCGTGCGCTACCGCGCCGCCCGCGCCAGCCGCACCGGCGCCACCGCCGAGGAGCAGCTGGCGGACCGGCGCTGGGCGATCGCCCAGACCATGGACACCGCCGGCAAGGCGGTCCTGCTCTCCGGCCTCACGGTGCTCGTCTCGCTGTCCGCGGTGATGCTCGTCCCCTCGCCGTCGTTCCGATCCATGGCCGGCGGCATCATGCTCTCGGTCCTCTTCGTCCTCGGCGCGACACTCACGCTGCTGCCGCTGGTCTTGTTCAAGCTCGACCACCGCATCAACAAGCTCGCCCTGCCCTGGGCCCGTTCCGGCGAACACCGCTCGCCGCGGTTCGCCGCCTGGGGCGAGCGGCTCTGGAAGCGTCCGCTGGTCTGGGGCCTGGCCGCCCTGTTCATCCTCATCGCCCTCGCCGCCCCCATCCTCGGGCTCAAGACCGCGATGCCGTCCATCAAGGTGCTGCCCGAGGACGCCTCCGCCCGCGTCGGCTACGACCTGGTGCAGAAGGAGTTCGGCGCCGGCGCGCCCGGCACCCTGCAGATCGTCGCCGACAAGGCCGACGCCGCCGCCACCAGCGCCGTCCTCAAGGACGACCCAGCCATCGCCGCCGTGATGCGGCCGATGCCCGCCACCGACGGCAGCGACCTGGTCATGGTCCAGGCCGTCCCCACCGTCGACCCCTCGAACCCGGCCCTGGGACGGACCGTGGACCGGCTGCGTGGCGACCTCCCGACCTCGGCCGTCGTCGGCGGCGCCGCGGTGGAGAACCTCGACCTGAAGACCCAGCTCGACCGCTCCACGCCACTGGTCATCGGCGTCGTCCTCGTCCTCGGGTTCCTGCTCCTGCTCGTCGCCCTGCAGGCGCCGCTGATCTCGCTGCTCGGCACCCTGGCCAGCCTGCTGTCCACCGCCGCCGCGTTCGGCGTCGCCCGGCTGATATTCCAGGACGGCCCCGGCACCGGGCTGCTCGGCTTCGAATCCCAAGGGTTCCTGGACGCCTGGGCGCCGGTGTTCTTCTTCGCGATGATCTTTGCCATCGCGATGGACTACACCGTGTTCCTCCTGGCCTCGGCCAAGGAGCACTACGAGCGCAGCGGCGACCCGCACGAGGCCATGGTCGGCGCGCTCGCCCACTCGGGCCGAGTCATCTTCGCCGCCGGCGCCGTCATGGTCGCGGTGTTCTTCACCTTCGCGCTGTCCGGCCCGATCCCGCCCAAGGAGATGGGCGTCGTCCTCGGCCTCGCCGTCCTCCTCGACGCCTTCCTCGTCCGCCTCGTCCTGCTTCCCGTGCTGCTGCGCCTCACCGGAAAGGCCGCCTGGTACACCCCGGCCTGGCTCAGGAAGGTC
>JBQCCW010000022.1:0-3058 GCA_051961835.1 Marmoricola sp.
GTGTGCAAAGCGGCCAATTCACTACCCGGGTAGTGAATTGGCCGCTCGGCTGGGCGCTGCTCAGGCCTCGTCGTCGAGGGCGGCCGCCACGCGGCGGTGCGCTTCCCAGATCGCGTCGGGCATGTTCGGGACCTGCTTGAGGTGCTCCTGGCGGAACTTCATCTCCTGGCGCCAGCGGTCGACGTCGATGGAGAGCAGGCGCTCGAGGTCGCCCTCCTCGAAGTGCATGCCCTCGAGGTTGAGCTCCTCGGCCTTCGGCAGCACGCCGACCGGCGTCTCGACGCCCTCGACCTCGCCGGCCTGGTACTGCAGCAGCCACAGGAGCGCACGCACGTTGTCGCGGTAGCCGTTCCAGAGGAAGTGGCCGTCCTGCGGGTCGCGCTGGAACCAGTTGACGTGCGCGAAGATCGGCGCCTTCGTCGCGGAGCCGATGATGTCGAGCCAGTGCCGGGCGTAGTCGCCCTCCTCGTAGGCCATGAACGGGCGCATCGACATCGGGTCGTAGCGGAGCTGGCCCTCGACGCCCTCGGCGGCGAAGGTCGCCTCGGCGCCCAGCGTCATGCCGTCGTACACACCCTCGGCGATGTCCTTGATCGCGCGGATCAGCGGCTCGCGGTCACGGGTGCGGCCACCGAAGATGATCGCGTTGACCACGACGCCCGCGGGGTCGTCGTAGTCGGGCGCGGCGTTGGGCACGTTGGCGATCGTGGTGGTGAACCGGCTGTTCGGGTGCGCCCACGGCTCGGCCAGCTCATCGGGGTTGCGGTCGGAGAGCCGCTCGCCCTTCCAGTCGATCCAGCCGTCGAGGTCGTCGGGGTGGTGCTTGGTCTTGCCCTCCCACCACACCTCGTGCGTCTTCTCGTTGTAGGCGACGTTGGTGAAGATCGCGCCGGTGCCGGGCTTGATCGCCTCGACCGCACCGGGGTTGGTGGCCTCGTTGGTGTCCTTGGCGACGCCGAAGACGCCGTTCTCCGGGTTGAAGGCGCGGATCCTGCCCTCGTCGTCGACCCACAGCCACGCGATGTCGTCGCCGTAGAACGTGACCTCGTAGCGCTCGCCGAGGGCATCGGGCGCCAGCGTCATCGACAAGTTGGTCTTGCCCGAGGCGCTGGGGAAGCCGCCGACCACGTGGAAGGTCTTGCCGGTCTGCTTGTCCTTGATGCCCAGCAGCAGGAACTGCTCGGCCAGGAACTTGCCCGAGGCGCGGCCGTCGTAGCAGGCCTGGCGCAGCGCGTGCGCGATCTTGCCGAGCAGCGCGTTGCCGCCGTACGACGAGCCGAAGTGCAGGATCGTGCGCCGGTCGGCGACGGTGGCGAACAGGCGCTGGTCGTCGGGCGTGCCCTGGCCCAGGTTCTCCAGGTCGCCGGCGACGTGCACGGCCCGGACGAAGCTGTCCTGGTCGGCGAGGTCGTTGAGGTACTGGACGCCGACGCGAGCCATCCGGATCATCTGCTGGACGACCGGGCGGCAGTCGGTGATCTCCACGCCGGCGGCGTAGGCCTCCAGCGGGCTGCCCTGCGGCGCCATCAGGTAGGGGATCACGTACATGGTCTTGCCCTTGGAGGCGCCGCGCATCCGCGCGGTGACCGTCTCGACGGTCTCCTGCGCCGGCTTCCAGTTGTTGTACGTGCCCTTGTCGGCGGGGTTGGCGGTGGCCACCACGGTGCGCTCCTCCGAGCGCGCGGTGTCCTTGTGGAAGGAGCGGCTGTAGTAGCGGCCGCCGGTCACCGGCAGCAGCTCACCCGCCTCGAGCGATTCCTTGATCAGGCGCTCGTCGTCGGCCGCGCTGACTACCTCGACCCGGTCGGCCCCAGTGATCTCCGCCCACTCCGCGACGTACGCCCGGACGTGGGGATTGGTGAGACCCGCCTCGTCGAGAACCTTGTCAACGTCAACCATTCCGCAACCCTTCTGCATGACAGATGCTGGCACGGTACCGGACCCCGGAGGGCCCGAGAGCGTGCGGCCGTATCTCAGCATGAGTCGTCCATCACGCTCCCCACCAATGGATCGTTCCAACTCCGGGACGGTGCATTTCAAGGGCAAAAGCGGGTACGCCGAGAGCGTTTGTGCGGCCTCACGAGTCGACCCGGCCCGAAATGGGGCCACGTCCGGAACGCGGCTCATGTGGGGTTTGGGGACAGCCGCGGTCCGGACGTGGAAGCCGGAGCGAACGTCTCGGGTCGTCCGCTCCGGCAGGACCGATCATGGCGCACGACGTCGAAGAAATCCGGACAATCGCGAGATTTTTTACCCGGAGACTCCGGCGGCCTCCTCGACCACCGCTGCCTCCGAGGTGCCGACCCTGCCCAGCGACCTGTCCGTCAGCGTGATCGCGAGGAAGGCCACCGCCACCGCCAGCATGAAGATCCCCAGGTGGTGCATGCCCGGCGTGGTGGCGCGCACCCCGAAGAAGACGCCGTTCCCGGTCGAGGCGGCGATGGCGCCCAGATACATGAACGTGCGCAGCAGGCCGGCCGAGGAGCCCATCCGGGCCGGATCGGCCTGGTAGTAGAGCGCGTTCTGGTTGCCCAGGTTGACCAGGCCCTGCGGGATGCCGGCCAGCAGCGCGATCACGACCAGCAGCCAGACCGCGGTGTGGGGATGGACCAGCAGCACCAGCACACAGACCAGCACCTGGGTGAACGCGCCGACGGTGATCTTGCCCTTGATCTCGGGTCGCCGGCCGGTCAGCGAGGAGACGACGAGCCCGGTCCCGAACGTCGGCAGCAGCACCAGAACGGCCACCGACGCGGACAGGCCCCGCCCCTCCTCCATCCACTGGGTGAAGCCGTACATGAACGCATAGGAGACGGTCGAGGCCGCGAAGCCGCGCGCGTACGTCGCCACCAGCGGCGCATTGCCGGCCAGCACCCGCACGTCGATCAGCGGGTCCTCGCGGCGGCACTCCCACCACACGAACGCGACCCCGGCGAGCACGGTGATGGCCAGCAGCCACAGCAGCGAGGACCGCGCCTCCATCAGGTAGACCAGCAGCGAGACCAGGCTGGCCACGAAGAGCAGGATGCCGGGGTAGTCGATGCGCGGCCGGGCGCCG
>JBQCCW010000023.1:0-23312 GCA_051961835.1 Marmoricola sp.
AAGGCGGAGGAGCAGGCCCGCGACGCCCGCCACCTCGACCTCGAGCTCCCCGGGCAGAACTGCCGCCCCAGCACCGTCGCCACCGCCGCGATCCGGGGCCTGTTGTCTCCGACCGATGCGATGAAGTTCGACGCGCTGGTCGCCGCGAAGGCAGCCCAGCTCGCGGAGCAGGGGGATACCTCGAGTCTGGACATCCGCCGTGCGAAGGCCCTCGGGGTGATCGCGGACGCGTTGATGACCGGCGAGCTCGACCTCACCACGAGCGACGACTCTGGAGCAGGCGCGCCTCAACCAACGCGGCGGCGCTCGTCCCTCCCGGCCACTCTCTTCGTGCACGTACGCATCGAGGACCTCCTCGCCCACCTCGGTGGGAAGGACCGGATCGGGGTCATCGAGAAGATCGGACCGGCCACCCTGGCGCTGCTGGGCGAGTGGCTCGGGGACACCGACCTCCGGATCCGGCCCGTCCTCGACCTGAACCGCACCGACGCCGTGGACCCCCACGACCCACCGGAGTGGATGCGGGAGCTGGTCATCCAACGCGACCGGCACTGCGTGTTCCCGAGGTGCGACCGCGACGCCAGGTCCTGCGACCTCGACCACATCGAGCCCTACGTCCCCATCGACGAAGGCAGCCCACCCGGCCAGACAAGACCCGAGAACCTGGCCCCCTTATGCAGACGGCACCATCGCTGTAAGACCTTCACGGCGTGGCGTTACCGGCGCCTCCCCGACGGCGACTATCTCTGGACGGGCCCCGACGGGGCCACTTACCGCACCCTCATCTGAGCAACGCTCTGCCCGGCGCCGCTGCTGGTTGCGGCGCGAGCCTGCGAGCCACGAAACCAGCGGCGAGGGCGCTCTGCTCGACTCAGCCGGCGATCTCGCCGCGGGAGCCCTGCGCGAGGCCGGTGCCACCGAGGTCCGCACGGCGGCCGGCAGCCCAGCCATGGGCGCCGCCCGTTCCCGTGAGGCGGCGGGTGGCGCCGGCGCGGGCGCGCGGGTAGGCATCGCGGCGCGCCCGCAACGCGTCCTCCGCGCGGTCCGCCAGGACGAGCGCCGCCGAGGTGCCTTGCGCGGCGAACCGCTCCTCCGCCGCCGCTGCCGCCGCTCGCTCAGCGGCCAGCAGCCGGCTCCCCACGGCCCCGGCGAAACCGAGCCACCAGGTGCGCCGGTACGCGGCCGGGGTGTCGCACGAGGGCACGAGAGCCCGGTTCACGTCGCGAGTGCCCTGAAGCAGCAGGCTGGTGAACAGCACCTCGAAGGCGCGGAGGTCCGCCTCGTGGCCGAAGACGTGGATGCTGAACGCCGTGACGACTCGCCGGCGGTCGTCGTACCGCCGCTCCTGCCGGAGCACCACCTCGCACCGCAACCCTCGCGCCACCTCGGCTCCGAGCGCACCCTTCTCCCGTGCGTACGGCGCGTCGAGGTCGACCACCCGATCACCGACCCGGTCCCGGTCGGGATCGGCCGCCGCCAGCAGCGCCTCGTCGATGCCGTGGGCAGCCACCAGCTGGGTGGCCTTCGCGGTGAACGCCTCCGCCTCCGCGGCGGTGCAAGCCGGGTCCTCTGCTTGCGCGAGCAGCTTGCGGACCTTGGCGAGCGTGGTGGACATGGCGTCAGGTGCGGTCATCGAGCCTCCTCGGTCGGTCAGCCGACCGTGCCATCGGCCACCGACAGCGGCGCCGGTGCGGGCTCAGGAGCGGCCGCGCAGCACCTTGACGCCCCAACCCCCCAGCAGCCCGCCGATGAGCACGTTGACGACGATGAGCACCGAGTGGGCGACGTAGTAGGCCCGGGGGCGGTCCTCCTCGGTGGTGACGAGCGCCTTGGTGAACCGTGCGTAGGTGAGCAGGTTCCACAGGGCGATGAGGACGAGGACGACTCCGTGCTTGCGCTCGAGCTTCACGACGCGAGCCTACGGCGGACCACGACCCGCGCTCCGTGCCGGGGCACGCTGGTGATGTTGCGGACCTTGGGCTCCTCCCGTTCGCCCGCCGGGAGCGTGAGGTCGAAGCGCGCGAGCACCTCCCGCAGGACGACGACGCCCTCCATGAGGGAGAAGCCGGCACCGATGCAGCGCCGGACGCCGCCGCCGAAGGGGATCCAGGTGTGCGGGTGGACCTCGCCCTCGAGGAACCGGGACGGTCGGAAGCACCCCGCGCCGGCATGCCGCCCCTCGTCGGCGTGGGCGAGCAGGATGGAGGCCGCGACGTTGACCCCTGCCGGGAGCCGAAGGCCAGCGACCGTCGCCGGCTCCTGCAGCTGGCGCACCACCATCGGGATCACGGGGTGGAGCCGCAGCGACTCCTTGAGCACGGCTTCGAGGTAGGCGTCGTCGCCGGCGACGACGGCCTGGCGAGCCCGCGCCTGCTCCTCGGGATGCGCGGCGAGCTCGTGAAGGGTCCAGGCCAGCGCGGTCGCGGTCGTCTCGTGTCCCGCAAGCAGCAAGGTCACCAGCTGGTCGCGCAGCTCGTCGTCGGAGAGCCCGGCGCCGGTCTCGTCGTCGGGGACGTCGAGCAGCCGGGAGAGCACGTCGTCGCGTCCCGTCCGGTCCGCCGTACGCCGGGCTGCGATCTCGGCGTACACCACACGGTCCAGCTCCTCCTGATTGGCGATCGCGCGCCGCCAGGGGCCGAAGCGCCGCAGCGACCTGATGTTGTAGCCGAGGAAGACGGCGGGGCTCACGTCGACGGTGGCGCGCACGAGCGGTCGGAGCTCGGCGAGCCGCGCCTCGTCGGTCACGCCGAACACCACCTGGAGGATGACCTCGAGAGTCAGCGCGTTCATCCGCTCGAGCGTGGGGAACGCACCGCCCGGCGCCCACCGCTCCACCTCGGCGGCCGCGAGCCGCTCGACGACCCCGCGGTAGCCCTTGATGGCGCGCGCGGTGAACGCGGGCATGAGCATCCGCCGTGCGCGGGCGTGCTGCGCACCGTCGACGAGCAGCAGCGAGTGCTCGCCCATCACCGGCCCGAGGATGGCGTTGCCCTTGCCGGCGTGGAAGACGGCCGGATCACCGGCGAAGATCTCCTGCACGTCCTCGGGACGGTGGAACACCACGAGGTGGCGGTCCTCGGGCAGGACCGTGACGGTGAAGGGATCGCCGTAGCGGCGGCTCATCGCCGGCACGAACCGGTGCCGGAACCGCAGTAGGCCGACGCTCTGCGCGAGCGCCGGCCAACGCGGGCCGGGCGGCAGCACGGCACGGTCGATCGGCGCGTGCCGCGGACCGGCCGGACGGGCCATCCGCTCCATGCGCTCCTGAGTGGTGCTCACGGGTCGCTCCTTCGCCGAGGACAGACCCTCAGTGTGCGGGAGCGCCCGACGGCTCACCAGCGGCGTCCAGGAGTCCTTCGCGACGAGCGATCGCGGCCGCCTCGGTCCGGGTGGAGGCACCGAGCTTGGTGAGCAGGTTGGACACGTGGACGCTCACCGTCTTGGTCGAGATGAACAGCTGCCGCCCGATCTCCCCGTTGCTGCGGCCCAAGGCGACCAGGGCGAGGATCTCCCGCTCGCGCGGGGTGAGCGAGACCCCCGGCGTCCGACCCAGCGTGGTGCGGACCGGTTCGATCCGGTCGAGGACGGCGAGCAGCGGTACGGCGCCCAGTGCGTGCGCGACGTCCCGGGCAGCCGCGAGCACCTCGGTGGCGTCGCGACTGCGACCTGCGGCACGCAGCGCCTGGGCCAGCCGGGCACGCGTGCGCGCGACCTCGTAGACCTCGCCGAACTCCTCCGCCGCGGCGAGCGCACCCGCCCAGGTCTCGACGAGCGTGGCGCCCTCGACGGCCTCCCCCAGCACCCAGCACAGGTGCTGGTGCTCGGCCTCCGCCCGCCGCAGCCAGCTGGCCATCTCCACGCCGACGGGGCGACCCCGGGCGGCCAGGTCGTCTCGGACGGCGAGCGCGTCGGCGAGCAGGCGGTCCCCGGTACGGCGCGCCGCGGGCCGTTCCGCGGACGGCACGCTGTCCGCCCCCGAGGCGAGGCAGCCGAGGGTCAGAGCGGCGAGCCGGACGCGGGCACCGAAGTGGTGGCCCCAGAGCGCGGACAGCACCTCCACCGCCCGGTCGTACTCGACCACGGCAGCCTCGGACCCATCGCGCAGCGCATGCAGCTCGATCGCCGGGCCCGCGCTCAACACGGCGATGACGCCGTCACGGGTCCAGCGTTCGCGGACGGCCCGGAACCGGGTCAACGCCGTGACGTCGCCGCGTCCCGCCCGCACCTGGAGGTCCGCGGCCGCGAGCACCGCGCGACTGGTGCTCGGCGGGTCCTCTCCCGAGGTGTCGGCGACGACGCACGCCGAGTCCCAGTCACCGCGGACGTAGTCCAAGGTCGCGATCCGGACGCGAGCGTCGACCACGAACGGCGACCAGGGCCGGCCCGCTGCCTGACCCAGCCGCAGCGCCTCGGCCCAGGCGGCGCGCGCGGCGAGGAAGTCGGCGTACTCGTAGTGCACGTGGCCCAGACGGTAGAGGGCGACGACCTCGCCCTGGACGTCGTGGCGACGCCGGGCGTCCTCGGCCGCCTCGACGAGCTCGGCCCGGGCGGTGGCGCCGTACGCCTCGTGCTGGAGCAGCCTGCTCAGCGTGGTGCGCGCGTCGCCGGCCAGACGGGGCATGTCGTGGGCGGTCGCGAGCGCGATGGCCTCCTCGACCGCTGCCCTAGCGGCGGGCACGTCGTCCTCGACGATGTGCCCCCACGCCTGCGCGGCCAGCAGCTGCGCCCGGAGCCGCGGGTCATCCGGAACCAGCGCGAGCGCCTCGGCGGTGCGGGCGAGGATGTCGACCTTCGTCTCGGTGATCAGTGCCGCCTCCACCAGCGCGAGCAGCAAGCGGGCCCGGCTCTCGGGGGAGGTGTTCGCGGGCAGCTCCTCGAGGTGCGCTGCGACGAGCGCGAGAGCCCGGTCGGCATGACCGGCCATCGCGATGGCAGCGCTGGCCTCCCCCACCACGCGGGCGAGGTCCGGCACCCCGGCAGGAACCGACTCGCGCGGCACGTGCGGGTACGCCTCGAGCGCGGTCTGGAAGTGCCTCGCGGCCTCGTCCGGACCGCCCACCTCGAGCGCCTGACGGGCGGCATCGATGCTCGCCTGCAACGCCGTCGGCAGATCGTGCGACGCGTAGGCGTGCCGCGCGAGGGCGGCGGGGGACGGGCCGCCGACCCGGTCGCGGAGGGCCGAGGCGTAGGCGGTGTGGAGCCGCAGCCGTTCCCCCGGAAGGAGATCGTCGTAGACCGCCTCGCCGAGCAGCGCGTGCCGGAAGGCGTAGTCGTGCTCGCCCACCCGCACGAGCACGTGCTCGTCGAGCGCCCTGCGCACGGCCTGCTCCAGGTCCTCACCAGCCAGGCTGCTCACGGTGGCGAGCAGGTCGTGTGGGACCCGCTGCCCGGCGACACTGGCCTCCCGCACGAGGGCCCGGGCAGCGTCGTCGAGACGGTCGAGCCGGACCAGGAGCAGGTCGGCGAGGTCTTCGGGCAGGCTGCCTCCCCCGCTGAGCAACGCGCCGACGAGCTCCTCGACGTAGAACGGGTTGCCCTCCGAACGCTGCACGATCCGCTCGACGTCGTCGGACCCCGCGCCGTCCCTGCCGCCCGCGATGGCGGCCACCAGGCGGCGTACGTCGGCCTGCTCCAGGGGCGCCAGCTGCATCCGCTCCACACCGGCCGTGCGGGACCACTCCGCGACCGCGCGGCGCAGGGGGTGCCGCCGGTGCAGGTCGTCGGAACGGTAGGTGACCAGCAGCGCCACCGGACCCTCGAACCCGCGGGTCAGCAGGAAGCTGATCAGGTCGCGCGAGGACGGATCCGCCCAGTGCGCGTCCTCGCACACGACCGCGACCGGGCCGCGGGCGGCGAGATCCTCGAACAGGGCGTGCACGGAGGCGAAGATCTCCGCCCGTTGGAGCCCGTCCGCCGGCCCACCGGCCCCGCGATCGCTGCGCAGCAGCGCGGCGAGCGCGGGGTGCTCCTCGGGGAGCGCGGCGGCGAGGTCCTCGTCGGCCTGGACGAGCCGGCGAAGGATCTCGGTGAACGGGAGGTACGGCATCGCGGTGTCGCCGAAGTCCAGGCAATGGCCCAGCAGCACCGCCCAGCCATCGTCGATCAAGCCCTGCGCGAGCTCCCCGACCAGCCGGGTCTTGCCCACGCCGGCGTCCCCGGAGAGCACGACGGCGGCGGGACCCGGCGGCCGCCGGGCGATGATCGAGCGCAGTGCCGCCAGCTCGCGATCGCGTCCGACGATGTCCCCCGCTCGGGTGCGCTCGGCCCACACAGGCTCCATGATGCCGGTGCCGACCGCTTCCCGGGCCGAGACGCCGAGGGGCACGCTCAGCGGCTCCCCTCGGGCGCCGGGCGACGGCGGCGCAACCGCCGGGGCAGCACCGACTCCCCTCGCCCTTCGGTGCGCGCCCACTGCTGGGCACCGCCCCGGCGCTCCCGGCGGTAGCTCATCTCGGCCCGCGCCAGCTGCTCGCTGAAGAACTCCATCACGACCACACTCCTGATCTCGTCGGTCAGGATCGATCCTGGGAGCCTGAGGTAGCACCGGACATCGGGCGATGCCTCAGATCGAGGCGAGCGGTGCCTCAGATCGCCGAACAGGCGAGGTCAGACCTGCTCGGCTCGCGCTCGCTCCTCCAGCGCGGCGGCGTTCTCTGCGTTCTCCTCGCGGATGCGGGAGAGGAACGAGCGGGTGCGCTCGTGCTGGGGGTCGTTGATCACCTGACGAGGCGCGCCCTGCTCGACGACCACACCCGCGTCCATGAAGACGACACGGTCGGCGACCTCGCGTGCGAACCCGACCTCGTGCGTCACCACGATCATCGTCATGCCGGAGGCGGCGAGCTCGCGCATCACCGTGAGCACCTCGCCGACCAGCTCCGGGTCGAGGGCCGAGGTGGGCTCGTCGAAGAGCATCAGCTTGGGATCCATCGCCAGCGCCCGCGCGATGGCGACGCGCTGCTGCTGGCCGCCGGAGAGCTGCGCCGGGTAGTGGTCGCACCGGTCGGCCAGCCCGACGCGGTGCAGGAGCTCCAAGCCCCGGCGACGGGCCTCATCCTTGCCGCGCCGGCGCACCTTGACCGGCGCCTCCATGACGTTCTCGATCGCGGTCATGTGCGGGAAGAGGTTGAACCGCTGGAAGACCATGCCGATCTCGCGGCGCTGTCCCGCGATGTGCTTCTCACTGAGCCGGTGCAGGCGCCCGCCGCGCTCCACGTAGCCCGCCAGGTCGCCATCCACCCAGATCCGGCCGCCGTCGATGGTCTCCAGCTGGTTGATGCAGCGCAAGAAGGTGGTCTTGCCCGAGCCGGAGGGCCCGAGCAGGCAGACGACCTCGCCCGCCTCGACGTCGAGGTCGATGCCCTTGAGCACCTCGTTGCCGTGGAACGCCTTGTGCACGTTGACGGCGTGCACCAGCGGAATGGAGCTCATCGTCGTCCTCCCTGGGTCCTCCCGAGGAGGAGGGCACGGCGACGCGCGCCCCCGACGCCCGGCGGGCGCCCCCCGAACCCGCGGCCGAAGTAGCTCTCCAGCCGGCTCTGGATCGCCATCAGGACACTGCAGATGATGAGGTACCAGATCACCGCGGCGACCAGCACGGGGAACGTCTGGTAGGTCCGCGAGCCGATACTGGTGAGCTGGAAGAACAGCTCGGTGCTGACGGGGATGCCGATGAGCAACGAGGTGTCCTTCACCATCGCGATGGTCTCGTTGCCGGTGGGCGGCACGATGACGCGCATGGCCTGCGGCAGCACGATCCGGCGCATCGCCATGCTGCTCGACATCCCGAGGGCGGAGGCCGCCTCCCGCTGACCCGGGTCGACGGAGAGGATGCCGGCGCGCGCGATCTCCGCCATGTAGGCGGCCTCGGACAGTCCGAGGCCGATGATGCCCCCCACGATGCCGCCGAAGATGCGGTTGGCGTCGAGGGTGGCGAAGCCGAGGTCGCCGTGGAGGCCGAGCGCCGACATGAGGTCGGGCCCGAAAGGGAAGCCGAGCGTCAGGCCGCGCGGCCAGAGGACGCCGAGAGCGCCCATGATGGTGAGCAGCACGAGACGCGGGACGGCCCGGAAGAACCATGTGTAGAGCCACGCCGTACTCGAGAGGACGGGGTTCTCCGAGAGCCGCATCACGGCCACGATGACGCCGAGGACGATGCCGATCACCATGGACCCGAAGGTCCCGATGAGGGTGCCCATGACGAGGCCGTTGAGCACCGGCGACTGCACCATCGCCTGGAAGACGAACGACCAGTTGAACGCCGGATTGGTGACGAGGAGGCGGATGAGCAGCGCCGCCAGGACGGCGAGGACCGCGATGGCCACCCACCGCCCGGGGTGACGCACCGGCACCGCGTCGATCGTCCCGGGGCGGTCCCCGGGAGCGGCGGCTCCCGGGGGCAGCGTCTGAACGGATTCACTCATCTGTGGTCCTCGTCGATCGGCCCGAGAGGAGGGGAAGGGTCAGACCTTCGGGTTGACGGCGAAGGAGTTGATCGCGCCCTGCTCCACGCCCCAGTTCGCCAGGATCTTCTGGTAGCTGCCGTCCTGCTGGAGCGACTTCAACGCGAGCACGATCGCCTGGCCGAAGTCCGTCTCGCTCTTGGGCAGCACGTAGCCGTAGGGAGCAGCGTCGTAGATGTTGCCGACAGCCTCGATCTTGCCCTTCGACTGCTTCACGGCGTAGGCGACCACCGGGGAGTCGGCCAGCATCGCGTCGGCCTTGCCGGTCCCGACGGCAGCGGTCGCCTGGTCCTGGCCGGTGTAGACGAGGACCTGGATCGGCTTGCCCGCCTTGGCGCACGCCTTCTGCTTGGGAGGCAGGTCCTCCTCCTGCTGAACGGTGCCCTTCTGCACGGCCACCGTCAGGCCGCACGGCTTGTCGGGGTTGACGTGCTTGGGGTTGCCCGGAGCCGCAGCCCACTGGGTGCCGGCGTTGAAGTAGCTCACCATCGTGGCCTGCTTCTCGCGGTCGCTGTTCACCGTGAAGCTGGAGACGCCGACGTCGTACTTGCCGCCCTGCACGCCGGTGATGATGCTGTCGAAGTTGGCGTTCTGGAACTGCGCCTTGAGGCCGAGCTTCGCTGCGACCGCCTTGAACAGGTCGACGTCGAAGCCCTCGACGGTCTTGCCGTCCCCGGCGAGGAACTCGCTGGGGGCATAGCTGGCGTCCGACCCGACGGTCAGCGTGCCCTTGGACTTCACCGCGGCCGGGACCTTCGCCGCCGCCGCCTGGTCGACGCCGCCGACGCTCACCTTGGCCTTCGGGCTCGACCCGGAGTTGCTCAGCGAGCTCGACCCGCAACCGGAGACCGCCAGGCCCGCGGTGACAAGACCAACCAACGTCAGCGTTGCACGACGCATCTTCAACCTCTTCCTCGTGGTGTTCACTGCATCCTCCCAGCAGGCACTGGGGGGCCGGCGCCACCCGCCGGTGGCGCCTCCGAGACGAGAGCCGCGGCCGGCGCGGAGACGGCCTCCGTGATCGACAGCACCTCGGGACGCTACGCCAGATCCGCGGACGGCGGGGCGTCGCGGCGCGAAAAGTCGGCGCGTGTCCCGCGGGCGCCCCGGACCGCCTCATATCGACCGGGCGGGCCACCGAGGTGAGAGGGTGCCGACCATGGAGTTCCGGGAGGTGGTGCGCGGGCGGCGCATGGTGCGTCGGTACCTGCCCGAGCCGGTGCCCGGCGGCGTGCTCGACCGCATGCTGGCCCACGCCGTGCACGCCCCGAGCGCGGGATTCAGCCAGGGGTGGGCGTTCCTGGTGCTCGAGACCGCCGAGGACGTGGCGGCCTTCTGGGCGGCGACCAGTCCGGACCCGGAGGCCGACAACCGTTGGCTCGACGGCATGCGCTCGGCGCCGGCGATCATCGTGCCGCTGTCGTGCCGTGACGCCTACCTGGATCGGTACGCCGAGCCGGACAAGGGCTGGACCGACCGCGACGAGGCACGCTGGCCGGTGCCCTTCTGGCACATGGACGCCGCGATGGCGTCGCTGCTGGTGCTGCTGACCGCCGTCGACGAGGGCTACGGCGCCTGCTTCTTCGGGGTCCCGGGCGACCGCGTGGAGTCGCTTCGCACCGCCTTCGGCATCCCGGCCGACCACACGCCGGTGGGGGCGATCACCGTGGGCCGACCGGCGCCGGGAGGTGCTCCCGGCTCACCGGCACGCCGGCGGCGCCGGCCGATGGCGGACGTCGTCCACCGCGGCCGGTGGTCGGCTCAGGACTGACGTCGAGCCCGGCGCAGCAACCGGCCCGCCAGACGCCGGGCACGCGCCCCCGGGCCCGTCGACGGCTGCGGGGCGCCGGCCCCGGCCGCAGGACCCTGTGTGGCGCGGCGGCCCCCCTTGGCGACCACCCGGAGCAGCGTGCGGTCGCCCCACTGGTGCTCGTGGACCACCCAGCGGGGGTCGCGCTCGGCCAACGTCCGGACGGCGGCCACCAGCGGCGCCGGATCGCCGTACGTGCCGTAGAGCTTCTGCCGGGTGATCGCCACCGGCACCAGGCCCTCGGTCGCGACCGCCTGCCAGACCGCCGCACCGACGCCGGGCGCGTTGAACTTGCGGTAGTCGTCGAACACCACGACGCCGTCGGGACGCAGCAGGGTGCGCGCCGATCCCGCGTCCACCCGCACGTCGTCGTACTCGTGGGAGCCGTCGACGTGCAGGAAGCGCACGGCGCCGGGCGCGACGTGGGCGACCACGTCGCGGCTGAGCGCCTGCAGGATCACCGGCAGCTCGTCGTGCACGGAGAGGTAGTTCTCCTCGAACGTGCGCCGGTCCAGCGTGGTGAAGTAGTTCCGCTCCGCACGGCGCGCGCCCGGCTCCTCGATGCCCAGCAGCGCACGGTCGCCGAACGGGTCGACGACGACGAAGCGCTCCTCGTCGCGGACGTGGGCGCCGATGACCACCGCGCTGCGGCCCTTGAAGACGCCGATCTCGACGAGGTCGCCGGGCGCGCCCGCTGCCTGCCCCTCGAGGATGGCCTCGAACAGGGCGTGGTCGACGGCCGGGAACCAGCCGGGGATGTCGCGCCAGGTACGGCGGGCAGCGGGAGCCATGCCGAGCGACCCTAGGTGGCGACCCGGTCGACCATGGACCGACACCCCGCATCGGCGCTACCGTCTCGCTCGTCTCCGGCATTCCGGGCAGCGGCTCGCGATGCCCTGCCTCCTCGAGGAGCTCCCGTGGTCCGACGCTGCCTCGCCGTCGCCGTTGCCCTGCTCAGCGGTCTCGCGGCCGTGATCCTCCTCGACGGCGCCGGCCCCGCGACCGCCCGCCCCCCGGCCGCGCGCACCGGCGCGGCGAGCGGCAGCTCGCACGTCTCGGCGTACTGCCGCCACGGCTCCGCGCGGACCTTCACCCCGAAGACCGTCACCATCCCGGGGATCACCCGCAAGGCGCGGGTGCTCGCGCTGCCCCGGCACGGCGCCGCGCGGATCCGGTCCGCACCGGTGACCCGGCAGGGCGCGCGGGAGTTCGCCTGGGACGCTCCGCGCCCGCGCCCGGGGAACCGGCGCGGTCACGTGCTGCTCAACGCGCACACCTGGCCGTGGAGCGACCCGATCGCGCTGGGCAACGCGATGCTCGAGCGGTTCGGTGTGGGCCACCGGGTGGTGGTGCGCGGCGTCCGTGACGGCCGTGCGGCACATCTCTGCTACCGCGTGGTGCGCCAGGTCGAGATCCGCGCCAACCAGCGCTACGACCGCTACTACGCGCGCACGGGGGCGCCGCGACTGGCGTTCATGGTGTGCTCAGGGACGCGGCGGGGGCCCGGCGACTGGGACCACCGGATGATCTGGTTCGCCGCACCGTACGGCGTGCACCGTCCGCGACCCCATCACACGCCGCCCGCGACGCCGCACCCCAGCCCGACGCCGAGCAGCACGCCGCCGCCCCTCATCGTGCTGCCCCCGATCCTCGGCGGGTGAGGCCGGGGCGGCTCAGCACGCCCCTCGCTGGACGGCAGACTGTCCCCCGATGTCCCCCGAGCCAGCCCCCGCCGACACCTACCTGACCCTCGACCTTGCGCTGCGGATCGGCGAGCTGCTGTTGTCCAACGGTGCCGGCGCCGCCGACGTCGCGGCGCAGATGTCGAACGTGGCGAAGGCGTGCGGCCTGCACCGCGTGATCGCGGACGTGACGTTCACGAGCATCTCGTTGAGCTACCAGGCGCGACTCGACGAGCCCGCGCTGATCCAGATGCGTCAGGTCCGCCAGCGCGAGATCGACTACGGCGACCTGAGCGAGGTCGACCACGTCGTGCGCGACCTCATCCAGCGCCGGATCGACCGCGACGAGGCCCGGGCGCGCGTCGCCCGGATCACCTCGACCGGCCACAGCCGTCGCCGCAGCGCGGTCACGCTCGGGTGGGCGCTGATGGGCGCCGGCGTCGGCCTCATCCTCGGCGGGCGGCCGCTGCTCGTGCTCATCGCGTTCCTCGCGGCCGGCGGCATCGACGTGCTGCAACGACGCCTCGCCACGAGCCGGCTCCCGGCCTTCTACGTCCAGGTCGCCGGCGGGCTCTTCGCCACGCTCGTCGCCGTCGGCACGGCGGCGCTGCACCTCGACGTCGACCCCAGCCGCGTCGTCACGGCGAGCATCATCATGCTGCTGGCCGGGATCAGCTTCATGGGTGCACTCCAGGACGCGCTCACCGGCTACCCGATCACCGCCTCCGCGCGCATCCTCGAGGCGGTCCTGGCGACCGCCGGCGTGATCGCCGGGGTCAGCGGCGGGTTCGTCGTCGCCCAGGCCGCCGGCGTCTCCCTGGGTCGCCTGCATCCCGGCTCCTCGGCCCTGTCCGGGCCGCTGCTGCTCGCCATCGGCGGCGCGGTCGCCGCGGCCGCCTTCGGCTACGCGTCCTACGTGCCGACGCGGGCCGTTCCCGCGATCGCGGTGATCGGCGGGGCGGCGACCGGCAGCTACGGACTGATGTACGAGCACGGCTTCGGCAACGCCTGGGCCTCCGGTCTCGCCGCCGTCCTGGTCGGACTGGTCAGCTACGCGGCGGCCGCCCGGGCACGGGTGCCGGCGCTGGCGATCGTGGTGCCGGCGATCGTGCCGTTGCTGCCCGGCCTCTCGATCTACCGTGGCCTGTCGCTGCTCGTGGGTGGCGCCGAGCAGACCGCCGCGGGCCTGGTCTCGATGGTCAACGCGGTCGCCGTCGCCGTCGCCCTGTCCGCCGGGGTGATCCTCGGCGAGTACGTCGCCCAGCCCGTCGGGCGCGAGGCGCGGCGGATGGAGCAGCGGCTCGCCGGCCCGCGGCTCGTCGGGCCGCTGAGCACACGCAGTCTGCGACCGCGCCGCCGACGTTGACCCCGTCTCGCATCATGGGGACATGGCCGAGAAGCGCCCCGAGCCGCCCCGGCGGGATGCGGACCGCGATCGTCGTACCCAACGATCCGCGGCCGCGGCCCGTGCCGCGCACCAGTCCTCCTGGGTGGACCAGCAGATCCGGATCGCGATGGAGCGCGGCGACTTCGACAACCTCCCGGGAGCCGGCAAGCCGCTGGAGAATCTCGGCTCCCAGCACGATCCCGACTGGTGGCTCAAGAAGCTGATCGAGCGCGAGCAGGTCAGCGGCGTGCTGCCTCCGGCGCTGGCACTGCGCACCGAGGACGCACAGCTGGAGGCGACGCTGGACCGGGAGTGGTCCGAGGACGAGGTCCGTCGCCAGCTGGAGGACTTCAACCGCCGGGTCGTGGAGGCACGCCGGCAGCTCCAAGGCGGTCCACCGGTGATCACGAAGCTGCGCGACGTCGACGCCGAGGTCGCGGCATGGCGGGCGCGGAAGCGGCGCTGATCCCCCGATCGGCTGTCGACGCCGCCACGGACCGGACACAATGGGGCACGTGAGACAGGTCCGCCGCTGGCAGCCGGTGGTCGTGGTGGCAGCGGTGCTGCTCGCCGTGGCCCTCTGGCGCCTGCCCGGGTACGGCGGCGATCCGAGCCCGGCGCCGGCGCCTGCGCGCGTGGCACCGGTGGTCCAGCCGGTCCCGGCGCAGACCGTCGTACGGGGGCCGACGCTGCACGCCCGTCCGAGTCCCTGCGACGGCGGCGCCACCTCGGCGTTCGTGCCGACCCGGATCACGATCCCGGGGATCACCACGGACTCGGCGGTGATCGGCCTGCCGCGCGACCACTACAACATCCCGAGCCCGCTGCCGCTCACCGAGGCCGCGAAGCACGAGTTCGCCTGGGACCAGCAGCCCAGCCCGATGCCGGGCGCGCCCGTCGGCAACGTGCTGCTCAACACCCACACGTGGCCGTGGGGGTCGGCGCCGGCCATGGGCAACCTGCTGCTCGAGCACCTGCGCGCGGGCGACCGGATCATCGTCAGCGGCGCCCACGCCCACCTGTGCTACCGGGTGACCAAGCAGGTCGAGATCCGCGCCGACCGGGCCTACGACGCCTACTACGCCACCGACGGCCCGCCCCAGCTCGCGATCATGGTCTGCTCCGGCGTCCGCCGTGGCCCCGGCGACTGGGCCAACCGGATGATCTGGTTCGCCTCCCCCGAAGCCTGACCCCCCGCGAGTTGCGGGTTGTGGCCGCGCGAGTTGCGGGGTGTGGCCGCGCGAGTTGCGGGTTGTGGCCGCGCGAAGATCTCGGCGGGCCACGGGGCGCGACTCGGCGGGCCACGGGACGCAACTCGGCGGGCCACGGGGCGCAACTCGGCGGGGCTGAGACGGGGACACGGGGGCGCTGGAGGAGGCCGTAGCGTCGCGGCGTGCGCACGTCCGCGGCCCGCCGGGCACCGTCCCCCGACGCGGTGAGCGGTCGGCGCCGGTGGGGGATCCTGGCGGCGAGCTTCGTCGCCCAGGCCGCGTCCGCCGTGACGGTCCACGGGCCGGCCTTCCTCATCCCCGCCCTGCACCACCGTCGCGGCCTTTCCCTCGCCGAAGCCGGCGTGGTGGCCGCGGCACCCACGGTCGGCGTGGTGCTCGCGCTGTTCGCCTGGGGCCTGTACGTCGATCGGCACGGCGAGCGCCCGGCGCTGCTGCTCGGCCTCGCCGGTACGGCGGGCTGCGGCACGCTGGCCGCCCTGGTCCACTCCACCGTGGCCCTCGTCGGCCTCCTGGTGCTCGCCGGTGCGGCCGCCGCGAGCACCAGCGTGGCCAGCGGTCGTGTCGTGGTCGGCTGGTTCCCACCGCACCGGCGTGGCCTGGCGATGGGGATCCGGCAGATGGCCCAGCCCGTCGGGGTGGGGCTCGCGGCCATCACCATGGCGGTCCTCGCCGCGCAGCACGG
This sequence comes from Marmoricola sp., assembly GCA_051961835.1. Lineage (GTDB taxonomy): Bacteria > Actinomycetota > Actinomycetes > Propionibacteriales > Nocardioidaceae > Marmoricola. The sequence goes on from JBQCCW010000023.1 coordinate 15,256, forward strand.
CGTACGAGTGGCGCTGTGGTTTCCCGCGCTGGCCGCAGCCGCGGCGGCGCTCCTGGTCGCGCTCGTCGTCATCGACCCACCCCGCGGCGCGGCGCGCGTGGGGCCGGCGCCGAACCCCTACCGCGGCGACAGGTTCCTCGCCCGGGTGCACGGCGTCTCGATGCTGCTCGTCGTGCCGCAGTTCCTGGTCTGGACGTTCGCGCTCGTCTGGCTCGGCGACGCGCGCGGCTGGTCGGCCGGCGCGGCGGGCCTCCTCGTCGCGCTCGCCCAGGTCCTCGGCGCGGCCGGCCGGATCGGCGTGGGGCAGCTCTCCGACAGCGTGGGCTCGCGGATGCGGCCGCTGCGCTGGGTGACGCTCGCTGCCCTCGTCACCATGGCGGCCCTGGGCGCGACGGCAGCGCTCGGCTGGAGCGCGGCGGTGGCCCTCCTCGTCGTCGCCACCGTCGTCACGGTGGCCGACAACGGGCTTGCGTTCACCGCCGTGGCAGAGCACGCCGGCCCCCACTGGTCGGGTCGGGCACTCGGGGTGCAGAACACCGGCCAGTTCCTCACCGCGGCGGCCGTGCCCCCGCTGTCCGGCCTGCTCATCGCGCACGCTGGCTACGGGGTCGCGTTCGGCGCAGTCGCCCTCTTCCCCCTCGTCGCGCTGCCCCTCGTCCCCCGCCGCGACGCGGCCGTCTGAGGGCGTCCGTCTAGACCGCTCGTTCCCGGTTCGCCCGTTTCCCGTACGGGGCCCGGACCTCGCCCTAGCGTCCTGCTCGGCCATGACCGCAAGGGGAGGACGATCATGGACAACTGGCTCGTCACCGTGCTCACTGCGGCGGCGACGGCACTCGGCGCGCTGACGACCGGGGGCGGCCCCGTGTCGCACCCCGTCACCGCCGTTCCCGACACCGCCGTCGCTCACGTCGCGGCTCCCGCGCGTCCCGGCCCGGCTCCGGGCGCGTCGGACGAACGGGCCCAGACGGCCGTCGAACGGCCCACTCGAGCGACGGCCGGGCATCTCCGCGCCCGTCACCACCACCTCCATCGCGCCCGGCAGCACGCTCACCGGCACGCGACGCGCCACCCCAGACACCACCCCAGACACCACCCCCGGCACCACGCAAAGCACCCCACCCGGCACCACACCAGGCACCACGGCCGCCACGCCCCCCAGCGTCGGCACCCCGCCCACCGTGCGCACGCCCACGCCGCGCACCGTCACGCGACAGCGACCCGGGTCTCACCCCGCTCCCTCGTCGTACGCCGAGCGCCGCTCGCCGCTGCCCCCGTGCTCCGTCACGGGGTGCCGCTGCGCCGCATCATCGGGATCCGCCACGCCCTCGGCATGCGTCCCGCGATGGGCCCCCTCGGCACCGATGTCTCCTGGCCGCAGTGCCGGGGCGGCCTGCCCATGCCGTTGGCCGCCGCCCGGTTCGTCGTGGTCGGGCTGACCGACGGGCCCGCGTTCTCCGCGAACCACTGCCTGCCCGCTCAGGCGGCGTGGACCCGGGCCCATCATCGCCACGTCGCCACCTATGCGGTGGTGAGCTATCCCCATCGCGGCGACCTTCGCCGACTGGGTCACCGCGGCCCCTACGCCCACCGCACGCTCGCCGGCCGGCTGCGCAACGTCGGCTACCAGCAGGCACGGCTCAACCTCCGTCGCATGCACGCCGCCGGGCTGCACTCCCCCGTGCTGTGGATCGACCTGGAGCCTTCGTCGACCCACCCCTGGGCCCGCCGGCAGGCACGGAACGCCGCCGTGGTCCGCGGGCTCGTCCACGGCTATCGCACTGCCGGCCAGCGGATCGGCTTCTACTCCACGGCGTTGATCTGGCGGGAGATCGTCGGACGGCTCCGCTTCGGAGCGCCGGAGTGGCGCACCGCGGGCCCCGCCAGCCCGGGTGCCGCGCTGGGACGCTGCCACGACCGCGCCGCCGTGATCCAGGGCGGTCCCGCCGTCCTGGCCCAGTGGTGGAACGACCGGCGCGACCACGACCTGCTCTGTCGGGGCCGCCGTAGCGCGGCGTCGATGGCGCACTGGTTCGAGCTGCCGTGAGGCCGTAGGTTCGGCGCATGGGACAGGTGCCGGCGGCGACGCGGGCCCTGCGGGTCTTGAAGTTCCTGGCGACGCAACCCGACCCGGTGCCGCTCGACCGGATCGCCCGGGCGATCGACCTGCCCCGCTCCACGGCGTACCACCTCATCAACGCGATGATCGAGGAGGGCTTCGTCACCCACCTCTCCGACGACCGCTGTTACGGCCTCGGCGTGGCGGCCTTCGAGGTGGGCAGCGGTTACGCCCGCCAAGCGCCGCTGCAACGTCTCGCCCGGCGACCGCTGAGCCAGCTCGTGGACCGGGTCGGGCAGTCCGCGCACCTGGCCGTCCCTCACGGCCGCGACGTGCTCTACGTGCTGGAGGAGCGCTCTCCTGGTCGCCCGCCCCTGGTCACCGACGTCGGGGTCCGGCTGCCGGCCCATCTCACCGCCAGCGGGCGGGCCATCCTCGCCGCGCTGCCACCCGCCCAGGTGCGCGCGCTCTTCCCCGACCGGTCGGCCTTCGTGCAGCGGCACGACCGCGGCCCGACCACGCCCAGCGCGCTTCGCGCCCTCCTGGCCGACACCCGGCAGCGGGGGCACGCGACAGAGGACGGCGACGTGAGCCCGGGGTTCGCCTCGGTCGCAGCGCCCGTGCTCGATCACAACGCCCAGCCGGTGGCTGCGGTCGCGGTCACGTGGCCCACCGAGGAGACGGTCGAGACCGCGCGCGTCGTACGCGCCGTCGTGGCGACGGCGGCCACCCTGACCAAGCGCATCGGCGGAGCCCACTGACCGTCACTGGCAGGCCGCCGGTGTGACGAGCGTGACGCCGGACCTCATGTTACCGGGAGGTAGCCTGACGTCCGTCCCACCGCTGCCGCAGCGGCGCGCCCGCACACTACGCTCAGGCGTCACCCCTCGACGAGGAGCACCCATGCTTCAGCACTTCGCCCAGGTCGTCTCGCTCGTGATCGCCGTCGTCGGCATCGCCCTGTTCGTCAAGGCGATCCGGCAGATCGTCGGCGTGATCCGCACCGGCCAGGCGCTCGACCGCAGCGACCGGCCCGGCCAGCGCACGGGCACCATGCTCAAGGAGACGCTGGGCCACACCCGCATGCTCCAGTGGACCTGGATGGGCGCCGGCCACTGGTTCGTGTTCATCGGCTTCGGGCTGCTCTTCTTCACGCTCGTCACCGCGTTCGGGCAGCTGTTCGACCCCCACTTCGCGATCCCGTTCCTGGGCAACTGGTTCCTCTTCGAGTGGATCAGCGAGCTCTTCACGCTCGTGATGCTCGTCGCGATCATCGCGTTCATCGGCTACCGGGCGACGCGCCCCAAGGAGCGCACCCGCGGCGTGAAGGGCCGCTTCTTCGGCTCCACCATGTGGCAGGGCTACTTCGTCGAGCTCGTGATCCTCGGGGTGGGGATCTGCATCGTGCTGCTCCGCGGCGCCGAGTTCGCTCAGGCCAAGGTGACCGGCGACGCGAACGCCACCGCCTTCCACTACCCGTTCTCCATCGCCGTCGGCCAGTTCATGGACGGCTGGTCTGCGGCCACCCTGGCCGACTTCATCTACGTCGTCGCGATGATCAAGATCGTCATCTCGTTCGTCTGGATGATCACCATCGCCCTGCAGCCGACGATGGGCGTCGCCTGGCACCGCTTCCTCGCGTTCTTCAACATCTGGTTCCGTCGCGAGCCCGACGGGCGTACGGCGCTGGGCGCGCTCAAGCCGATGACGGCCAACGGCGAGGTGATCAACCTCGAGGACCTCGAGGAGATCGACGAGGACACCAAGCTGGGCGTGGGGAGCATCGAGGACTTCGCCTGGAAGGGGATCCTCGACTTCACCACCTGCACCGAGTGCGGCCGCTGCCAGTCGCAGTGCCCCGCGTGGAACACCGACAAGCCGCTGTCGCCGAAGATGGTGATGCTCAACCTGCGCAACCACGCCCACATGAAGGCGCCGTACCTGCAGGCCTCCGAGGACGAGCGCGCCGGCCTGCCGCAGGCGGTGCTCACGGAGGCCGAGCGCCCGCTGGTCGGTGCCACCGAGGGCTTCGCCTGGGGACCGGACCCGGTCGCCGGCAGCGCCGTCATCGACGACGACGTGCTCTGGTCGTGCACAACCTGCGGCGCCTGCGTCCAGCAGTGCCCCGTCGACATCGAGCACGTCGACCACATCGTCGACATGCGGCGCTACCAGGTGCTGGTGGAGTCGAACTTCCCCTCCGAGCTCAACGGCCTCTTCAAGGGCATGGAGAGCAAGGGCAACCCGTGGAACATGAACCCCAACGGCCGTCTGGAGTGGGCGCAGGGGCTCGACTTCCCGGTGAGGGTTGTCGGCGAGGATGTCGAGGACCTCTCGGAGGTGGACTGGCTGTTCTGGGTCGGCTGCGCGGGGGCGTACGAGGACCGCGCGAAGAAGACGACCCGCGCGGTCGCCGAGCTGCTCAACATGGCCGGCGTCGACTTCGCCGTCCTCGGCAACGGCGAGACCTGCACCGGCGACCCGGCACGTCGCGCCGGCAACGAGTTCGTCTTCCAGGGCCTGGCCTCGCAGAACGCCGAGACGTTCAAGGACATGAAGGCCAAGAAGGTCGTCGCCACCTGCGCGCACTGCTTCAACACGCTCAAGAACGAGTACTCCCAGTTCGGCGTCGAGCTCGAGGTCGTGCACCACACCCAGCTGCTCAACCGACTGGTGCGGGAGAAGAAGCTCACCCCGGTTGCGGTCCCCGACGGGCAGCGGCGGACGCTGACCTACCACGACCCGTGCTACCTGGGCCGGCACAACCAGGTCTACTCGCCGCCGCGCGAGCTGCTCGAGATCATCCCCGACGCCGACTTCACCGAGATGCCGCGCAACTCCGAGCGCTCCTTCTGCTGCGGCGCGGGCGGTGCCCGGATGTGGATGGAGGAGAAGATCGGCGAGCGGATCAACCGCAACCGCACCAAGGAGGCCGTCGCCACCGGCGCCGACCAGATCGCGGTCGGCTGCCCGTTCTGCCGGGTGATGCTCTCCGACGGCCTCGTCGCCGAGCAGCAGGACGGGAACGCCCGCGAGGAGGTCGAGATCCTCGACGTCGCGCAGCTGCTGCTCGCCTCGGTCAAGGGCGAGCCGCCGACCAAGGCGAAGGTGGCGGCCGGTGCCGCCGCCAAGGCCGGCGAGGCCGCGTCGGGTACAGCGGCCGCGTCGGTCGCCACCAAGGACGAGCCGGAGGCCGGCGACCCTACCCAGACCACCGACACCCTGACCGCGACCGAGGACGTCGGCGCGGATGCGAAGGCGCACACGGGCGGCTCGCTCTTCGACGACGCACCCGCCGCCGAGGCGCCGGAGGACCCGAAGAGCCCGCCGGAGGTCGGCGGGTCGCTGTTCGACCTCGGCGGGGACGGCGACCAGGAGCCGACCGCGCCGGAGGCCGCGGCCGCCGAGCAGAAGGCCGCGGAGAAGCCGGCGGAGACCATCAGCTCGTCCGAGGGTGGGTCGCTCTTCGACCTCGCCGCTCCCGAGCCGGCCGCCAAGGCCGAGGAGCCGGCCCCGCCCGAGCAGCCGGCGGTGAAGCAGGCACCGGCCGCACCGGCCGCCGAGCCTGCGAGCGAGATCGGCGGGGGGTCGCTGTTCGACATCGCCGTGCCGGAGCCCGCCGCATCGAAGCAGGCCGCGCCGGAGCAAACCGAGGCCCCGGAGAAGGCTCCGGAGAAGGCCCCGGAGAAGGCTCCGGCCTCGCCGGAGGTAGCCGCGCCGAAGCCCGAGCCTGCGAGCGAGATCGGGAACGGCTCGCTGTTCGACATCGCGGCGCCCGAGCCGGCGACCGCGGCGGCTCCGAAGCCGGCCGAACCCGCGGTCGGCGAGGCGACGGCGGGCGAATCGGCGACGACCGCGCCCGAGAAGGCCGACGACGTCCAGCCGGAGACGAGCAAGGACGAGGCCGAGGAGCAGTCGGAGACCGGTGACTCCACTCCTGACGCGCCGATCCGGTCCCTCAAGGAGATCAAGGCCGAGCACGAGGGAACCGCCCAGAAGTCGGCCCAGAAGTCGGCCCAGGAGCCGACCGAAGAGCCGAGCAAGCAGGCCGATCCGGTGGCGGAGACCCGGTCCGAGGAGTCGGGGCAGTCCGGCCAGCCGGCGGCGGCCGAGCCCGACGCCTCGAGCAACGGCGCGGCACCCGCCGCGTCCGGGGAGGCCCACCAGCCCAAGACCGACACCGACATCGGCAAGGCAGGCTCGCTCTTCGACCTCTGAGCATCACCGGCAGCACCATCGAGTGGGACGCCGCGGCACGACGTACGACGTACGGACTGCCGAGGCGTCCCACTCGCCGTATCCCCCCGGGCGGTGACGCGAGGTTACGGCTGAGTAACCGGATCGCGTGCGCCTCGTTGGAATCCTCGAACCCGGGAGGATCCTCATGCAGTCGCTCGTCCGCCGTGTCGCCGTACCGACCCTCGGCCTGACCTTGCTGGTCGCACCGGTCCCCGTCGCCGCAGCAGCGCCGGCGGCGACCACCGTCCCCGCGCGCGCGGGAGCCACCTGGAAGCCGCGCCCCTCGCAGTACCCCACGACGGTCACCCAGAAGGACCTCGCGATCCCGATGAGCGACGGCACGGTGCTCCGTGGGGACCTGATGCGTCCCTCCGTCGACGGCAGGACACCGGTGGCCAAGAGGCTCCCGGTGGTCGTCACGATCACCGCGTACAACAAGTCGGCCACGGCGGGAAGCGGCCTGGCCGGCGGAGCTCAGGACTACCTGGTCAAGCGCGGCTACGCCCAACTCACCGTCGACGCCCGGGGCACCGGCGACTCCGGCGGGCAGTGGTGCTCGTTCTGCACGCGGGAGGACCGCGACTCCACGGAAGTGCTCCAGTGGGCGCACGCCCAGCCGTGGAGCAACGGGAAGACGGCGATGCGGGGCCCGTCGTACATGGGGATCAACCAGATCTTCGCCGCCGCGGGCCACCCGACGGGACTGAAGGCGCTGTTCCCGCAGGTCCCGGCCGGCGACGTCTACCGCGACGTGGTCGCCTCCGGCGGCCAGCTCGACGTCGGGTTCATCCCGGCCTGGCTGGGCCTGGTGACCGCGACCGGCGTCATCCCGCCGAGCACCCCGAGCCAGGACAGCCTGAGCATCTACCTGCACGCGCTCGCCGACCACGTCGCCGGGGCACTCACCTTCACCGGGCCGCTGCTGGGCAATGCCGTGCTCGGCCAGGAGCCGGCCTACGACGGCCCGTTCTACGCCCAGCGCTCCCCGATCAACGTGGTCGGCAAGGTGACGGTGCCGACGTTCCTGATCAGCGGTGAGTACGACCTCTTCCAGCGCGGCACGCCGCTGCTGTTCGAGAACCTTCGCCGCCGCGGCGTGCCCGCCAAGCTCATCATCGGGCCCTGGAACCACCTCCAGGCCTCCGCCGGCACCGGTCTGGCCAAGGCCGGCTACGGAACCCTCGAGCAACTGCAACTGCGCTGGTTCGACCACTACGTGAAGGGGATGCCGGACCCCACCCTGAACTCCGACATCGCCCCGCTGACGTACTACGAGCAGGGCACCGGCGCCTGGAAGCACAGCAGCTCCTGGGTGGGTCGCGACCGGCACGCGGTGACCTACCGGCTCTCGGGCAGCGCGAGCACGTCGGGGACGGCGGGGGCGTTGACCACCGGCACACCGACCAACGGCACGGCCGACGTCTACCCGGTGCCGGTCGCGGGGCTGTGCACCCGCTCCACCGACCAGTGGACCGCCGGCATCCCAAGCCAGCTGCCGCTCGACAACCCGTGCCTGACCGACAACGCGATGAACGACCGGACCGGCGTGGTATTCCGGACCGCACCCGTCAAGCGCACGGTTGCGTTCCAAGGCCCGATCAACGCGCACCTCTACGTCTCGAGCACCAGCGGCGACGGCATGCTGTCGGTCGCCGTGGAGGACGAGGCCCCCGACGGCACGGTGAGCCGGCTGACCGCCGGGTGGCAGGTGATCTCGTTCCGGGCGCTCGACCGCGCACGGTCGCGCTTCCTGGACGGCCGG
>JBQCCW010000024.1:0-7582 GCA_051961835.1 Marmoricola sp.
CACCCCGCTCTTTAGATCGGTCACGCCGGACGGCTCGGCCCCCCTATGGGTTCCGAGCCGTTCGGCTTTTCGCCTTGTCTGTCGAGTTTCCGTAACCGTCGCAATCCGTCGACGTGGGGGCGCCGAACAACCCCCGAGCAGCAACGATCTGCGAACCACGGATACGAAGGGCTTTCCCCATGACGAGCACGACCCGCAAGACCCTCGCCACGCTGGCCGTCGCCGGCACCCTCTTCGGCGCCGCAGCCTGTGGCTCGAACAGCAACGACGCCAGCGCGAGCAGCAGCGACATGTCCTCGAGCTCGCCGTCGGCGTCCTCCTCGACGATGGCCAACCCGGCCGCCGACCTGGTCGGCCCGGGCTGCGGCGCCTATGCCAAGGCCGTCCCGAACGGCGCCGGCTCCGTGGCCGGCATGGCGCAGGACAAGGTCGCCGTCGCGGCCAGCAACAACCCGCTCCTCACCACGCTCGTGGCGGCGGTGTCGGGCAAGCTGAACCCGAAGGTCAACCTGGTGCCGGCGCTCAACAACGGCGAGTACACCGTCTTCGCCCCGGTCGACGACGCCTTCGCGAAGCTGCCGAAGTCCACCGTGGCGACCCTGAAGACCCCGGCGGGTGCCGACACCTTGAAGAAGGTGCTCACCTACCACGTGATCTCCGGGCAGATCGCCCCCTCCCAGATCGACGGCAGCCACAAGACCCTCGAGGGCTCCTCGGTCACGGTCAAGGGCACGGGTGACAACATCGTCGTCGACGGTCACGCCCACGTGATCTGCGGCGGCGTGCACACCGCCAACGCCACGGTGTACCTCATCGACGAGGTGTTGATGCCGAAGAAGTGACCTGCGGGTCATCCGCGGAAGCGGTGAGCCGCAACTCACCTCTCCGCGCCTCCTCAGGCCCCGCCGGCGCGCGCGCGCCGGGGGGGCGTCGGACGTTCCCGGGGGCCGGCCTCACCAGGGCTGGTGCCGTCGGGGGAGTGGCGGCCGCCCGGCGGCGCGTCGCGACCACCGGTCGACGAGGTCGGAGACAGCCCAGGAGAGGCCGGTCGCGACGGTGAGGGCGAGGAGCAGGATGACCAGGTTCATGGCAGGAATGCTTCTCCCGGCTTTTTCCTGCCACCAGTGGCATTGATGCCCTCTTGCGTCGAATTCCTGCCACCGCCAGACTGGGCGGGTGCTCACCGACGTCGCCGTGCTGGTCCACGACGGCGTCGCGCCCTTCGAGCTCGGCGTGCTGTGCGAGGCCTTCGGCGTCGACCGCACCGACGACGGGGTCCCCGCCCTCCGGTTCGCCGTGTGCGGGCCGCGGGCCGGCGCCGTGCGGACCTCCCAGGGGTTCGGCCTCCATGTCGAGCACGGCCTCGACCGGGTCGCCGACGCCGACCTCGTCGCCGTCCCGGCCGTCGCAGGAGCGCTCGAGCCCGGATCGGTGCCCCCCGAGGTGAGCGAGGCGCTCCGGAGCGCCCACCAGCGCGGTGCGCGGTTGCTCTCGGTGTGCAGCGGCGCGTTCACGCTGGGCGCAGCCGGGCTGCTCGACGGGAGGGAGTGCACCACGCACTGGAAGTACGCCGCCGCCCTCGCCGAGCGCTTCCCTGCGGCACGGGTGCGTCCGGAGGTGCTCTACGTCGACAGCGGACCGGTCGTCACCAGCGCCGGCTCCGCTGCGGGGCTGGACGCGGCCCTGCACCTGTGGCGCCAGGCGTACGGCGCGACCGTCGCCAGCACCGTCGCCCGCCGCATGGTCGTCCCGCCCCACCGCGACGGGGGACAGGCGCAGTACATCGCCCGCGCCGTCACGGACTGCGACGCAGAGACGCTGGGTCCGCTGCTGGTCTGGATCCTCGAGCACCTCGAGGAGGACCTGGGCGTCGACGCGCTCGCCCGGCGCGCCCACATGGCGCCACGCACGTTCGCCCGGCGCTTCCGGGACGAGACCGGTGCCACCCCGCACGCCTGGGTGACGCGTCACCGCGTGGCCGCGGCCGAGGAGTACCTCGAGCGCACCGACCAGTCCGTGGAGTGGATCGCCGCCCGCGTTGGCTTCGGGAACGAGGCGACCCTGCGTCAGCACTTCCTGCGGGCGCGCGGTGTCAGTCCCGGGCAGTACCGGCGGACCTTCTGCGGCGGCCTCCCCAGCGCCGCAGGCTGACCCCGATCTCGGGTCAGCCGTCACCCGCCAGGTCCCGACGCCGGACCTTGCCGGTGGACGTGCGCGGAAGCGCGGGAAGGCGGTGGTACTCCTTGGGACGCTTCGCCGGCGACAGCAGGGTGCGAGCGCCGGCGTCGAGCGCGTCTGCGGCGGCGGTCCCGACGTACGCGGCACACACCCGCTGCCCCCAGCGCTCGTCGGCGACCCCGTACACGGCGATGTCCTCCACGCCGGGCAGCGCACCTAGCACGTTCTCGACCTCGGCCGGATAGACGTTCACGCCTCCGGTGATGATCAGGTCCTCTCGTCGTGCATCGAGGTAGACGTAGCCGTCCTCGTCGATGCGGCCGAGGTCGCCGACCGTGAACGCCGGCCCGTCGGGCGTCTCCCGCCACGCGGCTGCCGTCTTCTCCGGCGCGTGCAGGTAGGTGAAGCGCGCGTACGGCGGCACCGTGCACCACAGCAGCCCGTCGGCATCGACGCTCATCGTGCGGCCGGGCCGCGCCCTGCCCAGCGTGCCGGGCCGCTGCCTCCACTCCTCACTGCGGCAGGCGGTGAACTGGCCCTCGGTGGAGCCGTAGAACTCCCAGGTCGAGCCCTCGGGGAAGGCCTCGAGGAGCCGGTGCTTGACGTGGTCCGGGCAGGGGGCGCCGGCGTGGGCCACCAGCCGGAAGCTCGTGAGGTCGGGCCAGCCCTCGGCGTCCCAGAGCGCGAAGAGGCGCTGGAGGTGCGCCGGCACGCAGAACATCGAGGTCGGTCGCTCCTCGCTGATCGCCCGCGTGACGGCCGCCGGGTCCAGCGGTTGTTGGACCGGACCGCCGGGCATCACCAGCCGGCCGCCGGCCAGCAGGGTGCCCATCGCGAAGCGCAGCGGGGCCGAGTGGTGCAGGGGCGACAGCACGAGGTGGGCGTCGGAGGGGTCGAAGCCCCACAGCGCGCGCTCCTCGGCCAGCAGCGCCTCGGCGTCGGCAGCCGACAGGAGCCCGGAGAAGACACCCTTCGGCTGCCCGGTGGTGCCGCTGGTCACGTGGATCGGCCGACCGAGCGGCAGCCCGCGGACATGAGAGGAGCACGCGTCCAGCAGCCGTTCGACGTCGTCCTGGGACTCGGCGACGAGGGTCGGCCGCAGGTCTGGCAGCAGTCGCTGGCGCTCGCTCGGCATGAGCTTCGGGTCGAGCGGAATCGGAAAGACGCCGCCCGCCAGCAGCGCGATCACCAGCTCCACGTACGCCGTGCTGCCGGGCACGAGGAGCGCTACCCGGTCGCCGGGGCGCAGCTCGGCCGCTGCCATCCCCGAAACCGCCATGCCCCCCATCGTGCCAGCCACACCCGGGGGAGGCTGTCGGCGATGTCACGGACCGTCGGCTTGTCCGGTGCTCGCAGACCCGCCACCGTGGGGCACGATGCTCACCCTCGACATCCCCCTCACCGAGCCGGCGCGCGCCGTGGCGCACACGGTCGCGCACCTGGATCCGGCGCCCTACCTGGCGCTCGTGCTCGTCGTCTCCGTGCTCGGGCAGATCCTCGCCTGGAAGCTGCGGCTGCCCTCGATCCTCGTCCTGCTCCTCGTCGGGTTCGGCGCCGGACGGCTCGTGGATCCCGAACAGGTGCTGGGTCGCGACGTGCTTTTCGGGGGCGTCACGCTCGCGGTGGGCATCATCCTGTTCGAGGGCAGCATGTCGCTGCGGCTCGCCCACGTGCGCGACCTGGGGCGGCCGGTGGTGCGGCTGTGCACGGTGACCGTCGCGGTGGCGTGGGTGCTGATCACGCTGAGCGCCCGGCTCATCGGCTTCCCCTGGGGGCTCGCCGTGCTCGTCGGGGCAATCCTCGTCGTCACCGGGCCGACGGTGCTCGCCCCTATCCTGCGCCAGCTGCGGCCGACCCGCAGGGTCTCCTCGCTGTTGCGCTGGGAGGGCATCGTCGTCGACCCGATCGGTGCGGTCCTGGCGGTGCTGGTCTTCCAGGCGCTGCGGCTCGGCGACGTCGGTCAGGCCGTCCCGGAGCTGCTCTGGGGCGTCGTCAAGACCGTGGTGGTCGCCTTCGGGATCGCACTCGCGCTCGGCGTGATCCTCGAGGTGCTGATGCGCCGCCACGCCATCCCCGACTTTCTGCACGGCGTGACGTTCCTGGCCGCCGCGGTCGGCGGCATGGTGGCTGCCGACGCCGTGCAGGACCAGAGCGGCCTCGTCGCCGTCACGGTGCTCGGCGTCTACGTCGGGAACCGGCCCGACCTGCACGTCGAGCACGTCGCGGAGTTCAAGGAGCACCTCCAGGTGCTCTTCGTCGGCGCCCTGTTCGTCGTCCTCGCCGGCCGCATCCAGCCCGGTGAGCTCCTCGACGCCGCACCCGAGGCGGTGCTCTTCACCGCGCTGCTCATCCTCGTGGTCCGGCCGGTCAGCGTGCTGCTCGGCCTGGTCGGCACCAAGGTGAGCCGGCAGGAGCGCATCCTCCTCGCCTGCATGGCGCCGCGCGGGATCGTGGCGGCCGCGGTGAGCAGCATCTTCGCGCTTTCGATCGCCTCGGCCGCCCAGGACCAGCCGGGCCTCGGCGCCCTGGCGGCCGACGCCGGCCGGCTGATCCCCGTCGTGTTCATCGTGATCGTGCTGACCGTGGCGGTCTACGGCTTCGGTGCCGGGCGCCTGGCCGAGCGGCTCGGGCTCGCCTCGCCGTCGCCCCAGGGGGTGCTGTTCGTCGGCGACCAGGACTGGGTCGTGCAGGCAGCGGCGGTGCTGACCGAGTCCGAGATCGCCACGCTCGTGGTCTCCCGGGACTACCGCTCGCTGGCCGGCGCCCGCATGTCGGGCCTCCCGACGGTGACCGCGAACATCCTGTCCGACTACGCCGTCAAGGACATGGACCTCGCCGGCATCGGCACCCTCATCGCGTGTACGTCGGAGGAGGAGGTCAACGCCACCGCGGCGCGCGAGTTCGCCCACACCCTGGGCCGGGCGAACGTGTGGCAGCTGCGGCGCGCGCGCACCGAGGACCGCTCCAGCGACAACCGGCGCGCCGAGGCCCCCCACCTCACCGCCCGGCCGCCGTTCGACCCGCCCCTGTCGTACGCCGAGCTGGAGGACGCGGTCGCCGCCGGGATGACGGTGAAGCGGACACCGCTGACGCGCGCGTTCACCCTGACCGACTTCCGCGAGCGCTATCCCGGCGCGGTGCTGCTGTTCACCGTGCGCGACGGCACCATCGAGGTCGTCCGCCAGGGCGCTCGGCTTCCGCGCTCGGGCGTCGCCGTGATCGCCCTCGTCCACGACCGCTGACCTCGCCCGGGATACTGCGCTGCATGGGCACGCCGGGACTGCGGGTAGGACTGACGGGCGGCATCGCGACCGGCAAGAGCTCGGTCTCTGCGCTGCTGCGGGAGCGGGGAGCGATCGTCATCGACGCCGACGCGCTGGCGCGCGAGGTCGTCGCCCGGGGCACGGCGGGCCTGGAGCAGGTGGTGTCCGCCTTCGGGCCGGCGCTGCTCACCCCCGAAGGCGAGCTGGACCGCCCGGCGATGGGCGCGCTCGTCTTCGGCGACGCGGAGGCGCGGCGCCGGCTGGAGGCGATCGTGCACCCGCTCGTGTTCGAGCGGATCGTGGAGCTCGAGACCGGGGCGCCCGACGGTGCCGTGGTCGTCCACGACATTCCGCTGCTGGCCGAGTCGGGTCGCGGGGAGACGTTCGACGCGGTCGTCGTCGTGCACGCCCCGGAGGAGGTGCAGATCGAGCGGATGGTGCGCGACCGCGGCTGGACCGAGGAGGACGCGCGGGCGCGGATCGCCGCGCAGGCGACCGCCGAGGACCGGCTCCGGATCGCGACGTACGTCATCGACAACACCGGGACACGCGAAGACCTCCGCGACCGGGTCGCGGAGGTCTTCACCGAGCTGGAGCGTCAGGCAGCGAGGTCGGGGTCGGCGAGCTGACGCAGCTTGGCGATCGCCTCCCGCTCGAGCTGGCGGACCCGCTCGGCGGAGATGCCGTGCTTGGCGCCGATGTCGGCCAGCTTGTGCTGGCGACCGTCGACCAGGCCGTAGCGGGAGCGGATGATGTCGGCGGACCGCTCGTCGAGGTGGCCGACGAGGGCGAGGAGTCGGTCGCGCGCCTCGACGTCGAGCACGGTCAGGTCGGGGCCGGGGGAGTTCTCCTGGGCGATGAGGTCGCCCAGGGAGGTGTCGCCGTCCTCGTCGATGGGCGTGTCGAGGCTGACGTGGTCGCGGCCCCAGCTGATCAGGTCGATCACGCGCTCGACGTCCATGCCGAGCTCGCCGGCGATCTCCTCGGGCTCCGGCTCACGACCGAGCTGGCGCTCCAGCTGGCGGCGCGCCGAGCCGACCTGGTTGAGCTCCTCCACGACGTGGACCGGCAGTCGCACCACGCGGGCCTGCTGGGCGATGCCGCGGGTGATCGCCTGGCGGACCCACCAGGTCGCGTAGGTCGAGAACTTGTAGCCCTTGGCGTAGTCGAACTTCTCGACAGCGCGGATCAGGCCGGTGTTGCCCTCCTGGATGAGGTCGAGCATCGGCATCGCGCTGCGGCCGTACTTGCGGGCGATCGAGACGACCAGCCGCAGGTTGGCGTTGATGAACTGCCGCATCGCCCGCTCGCCGTCCTCGACGAGCCACTGCAGCTCCTCCTCGGAGGCCGCCTTCGGTGCGCCGCCCTTGCGGCGTCCGATGCGGCCCTCGGCGAGGAGGTGCTGGGCGAACAGGCCGGCCTCGATGGCCTTGGAGAGCTCGACCTCCGTCGCCGCGTCGAGCAGCGGCGTGCGCGCGATCTCGTCGAGGTACATCCCGACGCTGTCGCGACCCTCGATCTCACGGTCGGTGCCACGCGTGGTCATCTGAGCTCCCTTCTCGCGAGGCCGAAGGGGGCGACCTCGCACCTGTTGCAACGTGGCTCCGGATCCGGAGATTCCCGGGTGGGGGAGACCTGTCACAGGTTCAGACGAGGGGGAGTGCCCCGGAGTTGCCGGGCTATGCGATTCTCAGAGTTTTCTCATCACGGCCCCCGCCGCCGGCGGTCACTGCTCCGCCCGCCACGGGCGCAGCTCCGGCGCATCCACGGGGAACGAGCGCACCGGGCCCGGCCCCGACGCGGCCGTCTCGAACCGGACGGTGACCACACCGCGACCCGATCCCCAGACCCACCCTCGTCCGTGCTCGTCGTGGACGACGTCCATGCCCGGGCGCCAGCCGCCGCCTCGCCCCCGGACGCCGGCGGTGAGCTCGGCGGCGAGTGGGGTGCCGCGGTCGCCCTCGGCGATGGTCGGCCCCTCGCCCTCGGTCACGTCCGCGCCGAAGAGCTCGTCCTGGATCCAGTCGGCCAGCCCGGAGAGGCCGACGCCGAGCAGCCGGACCCCGCTGGAGGTGTCGAGCTCGCCCAGGAGCTCGCGCGCCACGCGTCCGATCGTGCGCGCGTCGTCGGTCGGGGTGGAG
>JBQCCW010000025.1:0-2056 GCA_051961835.1 Marmoricola sp.
GACCCGGATCGGTGCCGACCTCGAGACCGCGCTCGAGCGCACCGCCACCCGGATGGACAGCGTGAACCTCGCCTGGACCACGATGGCGGTGCGCATCCAGCGCCAGGTCGGCGGCAGCCTGGCCGACACGCTGCGCACCACCGCCGCCACGCTGCGGGAGCGGGAGGCGCTGCGCCGCCAGGTCCGGGCGCTGTCGGCCGAGGGCCGGCTCTCGGCGTACCTGCTGATCGGCCTGCCGGTCTTCCTCGCCGGCTACCTCTACCTCACCAACCGGGACTACCTCGCGCTGCTGTGGCAGCGCCCTCTCGGCCTCGCGATGCTCACCTTCGCGCTGGTCTCGCTCGTGATCGGGTCGTTCTGGATGCGGCGCGTCGTCACGGTGGAGGTCTGAGATGGGCCTCTACCTCGGTGCGGTGCTGCTGTCGCTCGGGCTCGCCGCGCTGGTGCTGCTCATATTGCTGCGCGGCGCCCCGGCCTCGTCGGTCGCGCACAGCCTGGCCCTGGTCGAGAGCGCGGTCGGGCGCCAGGAGGTCGCCCGCAACGACCTGCCCGCCGCCGACCGCCTCGTCGAGCCGCTGCTCGCCCGCACCCGCCGCCTCGCCGTGGCCCTGACCGGCCAGGCGACCGTCCCGCGGCTCACCCGCCTGCTCGACGTCGCCGGCAACCCGCCGGGCTGGTCGGTGGAGCGGCTGCTCGGGCTCAAGGGCGGTGCCCTGCTCCTCGGCGGCGTCCTGGGGCTCCTCTACGGACACCTCTCCCTGCTGGGCGTCGTGCTCGCCGCCGCGCTGGGTGCCGCCGGCTTCTACCTGCCGGACCTGCTGGCCTACAACATGGGGCTGCATCGCCAGGAGGACCTGCAGCGCGGGCTGGCCGACGCCCTCGACATGCTCACCGTCTGCGTGGAGGCGGGGCAGGGCTTCGACGCGGCGCTGGACCAGGTCGCCCGCGCGGTGACCGGGCCCATCGCGGGGGAGTTCGCGCGGATCCTGCAGGAGATCGCGATCGGGCGCTCCCGGGCCGAGGCGTTCGGCTCCTTCGCCGCCCGCACGTCGGTGCAGGAGATCAAGACGTTCGTGACCGCGCTCGTCCAGGCCGACCGGCTCGGGCTGCCGATCGGCAACGTGCTGCGCGAGCAGGCCCAGGAGATGCGGCTGGTACGCCGGCAGCGGGCCGAGGAGACCGCGCAGAAGGTGCCGGTGAAGATCATGGTGCCGATGGTGCTGTGCATCTTCCCGATCCTCTTCGTGATCGTCGTCGGTCCGGGCGCGCTGCGGATCGTCGACATCTTCAGCCACTGACCCGGCCGCCAGGCGACGGCGTGCCACCCCGGCACTGTCCCCGGCCGCGGGTAGGGTCGCGGCCAGGCCGTTCCTTCTTCCCCGACCGGTGCGGCCCGGCGTCTGAGAGGATGCCCTGCCCGCGCAGAGCCGCACCAAGCCGTCCAGGGGAGCTCCACGTTGTACCTCAAGAGCCTGACGCTCCGGGGCTTCAAGTCCTTCGCCAGCGCCACCACCCTGCAGCTCGAGCCCGGCATCACCTGCATCGTCGGGCCCAACGGCTCCGGCAAGTCCAACGTCGTCGACGCGCTCGCCTGGGTGATGGGCGAGCAGGGCGCGAAGTCGCTGCGCGGCGGCAAGATGGAGGACGTCATCTTCGCCGGCACCTCCGGCCGCCCGCCGCTGGGCCGCGCCGAGGTGCAGCTGACGATCGACAACGCCGACGGCGCGCTGCCGATCGAGTACGCCGAGGTCACGATCAGCCGGACGATGTTCCGCAACGGCGGCTCGGAGTACGCCATCAACGGGCAGACCTGCCGCCTCCTCGACGTCCAGGAGCTGCTCAGCGACTCCGGCATCGGCCGGGAGATGCACGTCATCGTCGGCCAGGGCCAGCTCGACACGATCCTGCACGCCACCCCCGAGGACCGCCGCGGCTTCATCGAGGAGGCCGCCGGCGTCCTCAAGCACCGCAAGCGCAAGGAGAAGGCGCTCCGCAAGCTCGACTCCACCGAGGGCAACCTCACTCGACTCAACGACCTGCTCACCGAGATCCGCCG
>JBQCCW010000026.1:0-51144 GCA_051961835.1 Marmoricola sp.
CGACGTTCCGCACCCGACCGATCAGAACAGCAGCGCGCTCGCCGGGTCGTGGAGGATGCCGGCCACGTCGGCGAGGAACCGGGAGCCCAACTCGCCGTCGATGTGCCGGTGGTCGAAGGACAGCGCCAGCGTGGTGACGTCGCGGGCCACGATCTCCCCGGTCTCCTCATCCACCCAGGGCCTCTTGCTCACCGCACCGAAGCAGAGGATCGCCGACTCACCGGGGTTGATGATCGGCGTGCCGGCGTCGACGCCGAACACCCCCACGTTGGTGATCGTGAACGTGCCGCCGCTCATGTCCTGCGGCGACGTGCGCCCCGACCGGGCCGTGTCGACGAGGTCCCCGAGCGCTCCGGCGAGCTCGACGAGAGACATCGAGTCGGCGTCCTTGACGTTCGGGACCACCAGCCCGCGCGGCGTGGCGGCGGCGATGCCGAGGTT
This sequence comes from Marmoricola sp., assembly GCA_051961835.1. Lineage (GTDB taxonomy): Bacteria > Actinomycetota > Actinomycetes > Propionibacteriales > Nocardioidaceae > Marmoricola. The sequence continues at coordinate 442 of JBQCCW010000026.1, forward strand.
CACGAACCCCTTGTAGACGACCTCCTGGGCCGTTTCGTCCCAGGTCGAGTTGATCTCCGGTGTCCGACGCATCGCGAGCAGGCAGGCCCGGGCCAGCACCAGCAGCGGGGAGACCTTCAGCTCCCGCATCTCCCGGCGGGCACGCAGACGGTCCACGAGCTGCATCGTCGCCGTGACGTCGACCGTGACCCACTCGGTCACGTGGGGAGCGGTGAACGCGGAGGCGGTCATGGCCTGCGCCATCATCTTGCGCACGCCCTTGATCGGCTCCCGGTGCTCCCGGGCGCCGCCCATCGGCGCCACCCCCGGCCGGCCGAGGTCGGCGTAGCGCTGCGGCATGCCGCCGGACTCGGCGGCCCGTTGGACGTCCTCCCGCGAGATCGTGCCGTTCGGCCCGGTCGCGGTGAGCGTGCGCAGGTCGACGCCGAGGTCCTTGGCGAGCTTGCGCACCGGCGGCTTGGCCAGGACGCGCACGGTGGCGTCGTCGCGATCGACCGGGCTCTGCGTCGCGGGCACCGCCGGAACCGCCGGCTCGTCGCCCTCGACCACGGCCTGCGACTGCGCACCGCCGGGGGCGAAGGCGCCCTGCACCTGCATCTGGGTGGCGGCCGCGGACTCCGAGGACGGCGACGCAGAACCCTTCCGCGCGCGCCGCAGGGCGGCGCGGTCGGCCTTCATCCGTCCGACCAGGCTCTCGCCCTCGCCGCCGCCGCTGGCTGCGGGGTTCGACAGGTCGATCTCGTCGGAGCTTCCTGCGCTCCCAGCGTTCGCGGGCGCCGCGCCGCCACCCGACGCGGGCGTCTCGGACGGGTCCCCGATCGAGATGATCGGCGTGCCCACCTCGACGGTCTCCCCTTCGGCGACGTGGATCGCGCTCACCGTGCCGGCGAAGGGCGAGGGCAGCTCGACGAGCGACTTCGCGGTCTCGATCTCGACGACGACGTCGTTGACCTTGACGTCGTCGCCCACCTTGACCTTCCAGGACACGATCTCGGCCTCGGTGAGGCCCTCTCCGACGTCGGGCAGCAGATAGTCGGCCACGGGGCTCCCTCTCAGAACGCGATGGTGCGGTCGACGGCGTCGAGCAGCCGGTCGAGGTCGGGCAGGAACTCCTCCTCGACGCGGGAGGCGGGGTACGGCGTGTCGAACCCGCCCACCCGGAGCACCGGCGCCTCCAACGAGTAGAAGCACTGCTCGGTGATCCGGGCCGCCACCTCGGCGCCGACGCCCAGGTTGGCGTGCGCCTCGTGGACGACGACCGCGCGCCCGGTCCGGCGTACGGACTCATAGACCGGGCCCATGTCGAGCGGCGACAGCGTGCGCAGGTCGATCACCTCGAGCCCGATGCCGTCGCCCGAGGCCGCCTCCGCCGCCTTCATCGCGGTCTTCACCGTCGGGCCGTAGGCGAGCACGGTGACGTCCTGACCCCGGCGGACGACACGGGAGGTGAAGAGCGGTTGCGGGGTCTGGGTGTCATCGAGCTCCGCCTTGTCGGCGTGGTACTGCCGCTTCGGCTCGAGGAAGATCACCGGGTCGTCGGAGGCGATGGCCTGCTGGATCATCCAGTAGCCGTCCACCGGGTTGGAGCAGGCGACGACCTTGAGGCCGGGGGTGTGCGCGAACTGCGCCTCCGGGCTCTCCGAGTGGTGCTCGACGGCACCGATGCCACCGCCGAAGGGGATGCGGATCACCATCGGCATCGGGGAGCGGCCCTTGGACCGGTAGTGCATCTTCGCGACCTGGCAGACGATCTGGTCGTAGGCCGGGTAGACGAACCCGTCGAACTGGATCTCCACGACCGGCCGGTAGCCGCGCAGCGCGAGACCGACCGCGGTGCCGACGATGCCGGACTCGGCCAGCGGGGAGTCGATGACGCGGTCCTCGCCGAAGTCCTTCTGCAGGCCGTCGGTGATCCGGAACACCCCGCCCAGGGTGCCGACGTCCTCGCCCATGAGCAGGACCTTGGGGTCGTCCTCCATCGCCTTGCGCAGCCCCATGTTGAGGCCCTTGGCGAGGGTGATCCTGGTCGTGTCCGCCATGTCAGTGCGCCCCCTCGAAGCTCTCGAGGTACTCCGCGAAGCCCTCGCGCTGCTCGCGCAGCTCGGGAGGCTCCTCGGCGTACACGTGGTCGAAGATGCTCAGCGGCGTGGGGTCCGGGAGCGCCTTGCAGCCTGCCCTCAGGTGCTCACCGAGCGCGTCCGCCTCCTCGGCGATGCCGGCGAAGAAGTCGGCGTCGGCCAGGCCGTTGCGGGTGAGGTACACCTTGACCCGCTCGATCGGGTCCCGCAGCTTCCAGCTCTCCACGTCGGCCGAGAGGCGGTACCGCGTCGGGTCGTCGGTGGTGGTGTGCGCGCCCATCCGGTAGGTGTACGCCTCGACGAAGGTCGGGCCGCTGCCCTCGCGGGCGCGCTGCAGCGCGGCCTGCGCGACGACGTACGTCGCCAGCACGTCGTTGCCGTCGACCCGGATGCCCGGGAAGCCGAAGCCGAGCGCCCGCTGGTAGAGCGGGATCCGGGACTGCCGCTCGATGGGCTCGGAGATCGCCCACTGGTTGTTCTGGCAGAAGAACACCACGGGGGCGTTGTAGGACGCCGCGAAGATGAACGCCTCGTTGACGTCACCCTGGGAGGACGCACCGTCGCCGAAGTGGGCGACGACCGCGGTGTCGCGGTCGGGGTCGCCGGTGCCGACGGCACCGTCGCGCTGAACGCCCATCGCGTAGCCCGTCGCGTGCAGCGTCTGGGCGCCGATGACGATCGTGTAGAGCCCGAAGTTGAACTCCTTGGGGTCCCACGACCCGTGGTCGACGCCGCGGAACAGCCCGAGCAGCTTCAGCGGGTCGATGCCGCGGCAGTAGGCGACGCCGTGCTCGCGGTAGGTCGGGAAGACGTAGTCCTGGGGACGCAGGGCGCGCCCCATGCCGATCTGTGCCGCCTCCTGGCCGAGCAACTGGGCCCAGATGCCGAGCTCGCCGTGGCGCTGCAGTGCGGTGGCCTCGACGTCGATGCGCCGGGTGAGCACCATGTCGCGATAGAAGCCCTGGAGCTCTTCGGCGGAGAAGTCCCGGTCGAACTCCGGGTGGTGGACGCGCTCGCCCTCGGGCGTGAGCAGCTGGACGAGTTCGGGGCCGCCGTCCGCATGGGACGGGCCGAAGACCTCCGCGAGGTCCGGACCGAAGTCGGGCATCAACACTCCTGGTGTCCGTGGCCCTCCGCGGGGTCGCCGCGCGCGGGCCGGTGGCTGGACGGGCCGGTGTCGCGGGTGAGCGGCGGGACGGCCCGGATGTTGCGGTCGTGCGAGCTGTGACCGGGGACACAGCCTTCTTCCTCACGGTAGCGGACCGGTCGCGCCGGGCACCAATCGACAGGGACGGCGCCCACGAGGGGGCGCCCGGGTCGGAGCATCCCCACCGGAGCAGCCGGGTACGTCGGCGACGTGGATCTTCTGACGCCCTTGTTCCGAGGCGCTGCGGCCGCTCGCTCGGCACGTGCCTTCCATCCGCGCGGGCGCGTCTTCGTCGGCGAGCTGGAGCTCGAGGGCGACGGGCCGCTGCCGACCGGCACGAGGCCGGTGGTGGCGCGGCTGTCCAAGGGTGCCGGGACGCCGGGCGGCCTGCCGGACTTCCTCGGTCTCGCGTTCCGGGTGCACGACGACGCGGACCGCCCCATCGACGTCTTGTGCACCACCACCCTGGGGGCGTGGGGCTGGCGCTCGCTCGTGCTGAGTCCGGCGCGGAGCTGGCAGGGTGCGCAGCTGACCACGTTGATGCCGTGGCGCTCCCAGCCGGGCCGCCTGGGCAGGGCGACGTACTGCCAGGCGCGGCTGGCCGTCGAGCAGGTCGGAGACCCGACGCCGGACCCCGAGGAGCTCGACGCCGTGCTGCCGCTGGTGGCGCAAGTGCGGGTGACCGACCACGCGCCCTGTCAGCGAGGCGTCCTGCGCCTGGACACCGGCGTGGAGGCCAGCATCGACCCGGCGTTCGACCCGGTGCTGCACGCGCCGGCCGGCTGGCGGCTGGCGCCGGGGTGGCTGGCTCGGCTGCGCGAGGCGGCGTACGTCGGGAGCCGACGCGGGCGCGCGGAGGACTGATCCTCCACCCCTCCCCACGACGGCGAACGGCCCGGCGGGTGTCCCCGCCGGGCCGCTCTGTGTGGAGCGGTCAGCTCGTGGCCGTGTCGGCGACGTGGCCCGCAGACTCCTGACCCTCCTGCTTGAGTTGGGCGGCCGACTCCTTGGCGGTGCCGGCGACCTGGGAGGCGGCTTCCTTGCCCTGCTCCGTGAGGTGACCCGCCATCTCCTGGCCGGCCTGCTTGGCCTCCTCGAGCATCGGCTCGGCGTGCTCGCGGGCCTGCTGGGCGACCTTGGTCTCCGCCTCGCTGGCGGGGATGAGGGCCGAGAGCAGCATGCCGGCACCGAACGCGATGACGCCGGCTGCGAGCGGACTGCCCGTGGTCCGGTCACGGACCTCCGACGCCGCACCCTGGACCGCGTCCTGCACGCCCTGCTGCGCCGACTGCATGGTGTCGTGGGCGGAGGACCCGGCCGTCGAACCGGCCGAGGACAGCGCGTCCATGCTGGAGCTCTTCGTGTCCTGCACCGTGCCCATCACCTTGTCGCGGATCGAGGAGAGCCGGCCCTTGGCGGCCTCCTTCTTCCGGGTCGCGATCGCCGACGGGCTCACCTTGTTGCCGAGCTCGTCGACGTCTTGCGAGAGCCGGCTCCGGGTCTGCTCGATGTCACGGGTCAGTTCTTCTGTGCTTTGGCCCACTGGACGTCCTCCTTCAGGGTCTGTCGGGTTTCGGGGAGGTCCGGGTTGGCCTCCTGGAGCTGCTTGCGACCGGTCATCGCGAGGACGGCCGCCGCGAGGCCCCACACAGCCGCCGTGATGAGGGCCGCGGCCCACAACGGCAGCCAGATGTCGAGCACGAACATCAACGTGAGCGACAAGAAGAGCAGGGTCATGTAGCCGGCCAGCCCCGCACCGCCGAGCATCCCGGCGCCCTTGCCGAGCCGGCTCGCCTCCTGCTTGAGCTCGGTCTTGGCGAGCTCGACCTCCTGCCGCATCAGCGCGCTGACGTCGGCGCTGATGTCGCCGACGATCGCGCCGAGGGACCGGGTGTCCTCCGGCGCGCCGGTGCCCTCAGCGGTGGTCCGCTGCGGCGGCACCGGCATCCCCGTCGTGGGGTCGGTGGCCGCCCCGGGGGTGTAGGAGCTCGTCATCGCTCACAGGCCTCCTGTCGGGCGGGCGCCCGTCGTGGGATGGACCGACGGCGGGAGCATCGGGTCGCCGCCGGGCAACGGCTCGTCGGCCGCCACGGGCAGCGGCTCCCCGAGCGTGGCTCCGCCGACCGATCCTGTCGACGTGCCGGCGGCGGTCGTCGCGGTCGGCTGGGTGGGGATCGCCGGAGGGGGCGGTACCGCTCCCCGCGCGCCGGCCAGGTGCTGGCCCTGGTTCGACGAGGCGTCTTTGACGCCCCGAGCGAGCCGGCCGGCCACGACCCCTGCGGCAAGGGCGCCGAGCAGGAACGTGCCCGGACGCCGCCGCGCGAAGTTGCGGACGTCGTCGAGGATCTCGCCCGGCTCGCGGCCGTCGAGCTGCTCGGCGAGCTGCCGAGCGCGGTCGCCGATCTCGCCGGTGAGCTGGGACGCGACGCCCGAGCCCTGACCGCTCATCTGGTGCAGCTCCTGGGATGCCGACCGCAACGTGTCGACCAGCCGGTCGCGCTGCTGGCGGGACTGGTCCTCGAGCTGGCCCCGCGCCTCGTCGGCCAGGCGCTTGGCCTGCTGGGTGGCTTCACCGGCAACCTGTTGTGCCTGGTCCTGGGCAGTGGCGGCGAGGTGCTTGCCCTCGTCCTGGGCAGTGCCGGCGGCAGCCTGGGCGCGCTCCGCGGCGCTGCCGCCGCTGCCCGCTGCCGTCTGCTGGGTGGTGCTCATCCGGACTCCTTCCGTGCGGCACCGGCGGTGCCGTCGCTGTCAGGAGGTGGCCGTACCCCCGGCCCGCACCAGCGATTCAGGTCGATCCGGAAAGAACCCAGAACGTGCCGCCGGGCGGCGGCGCCTTCTGGCCGGGCCAGGACCCGCAACTCGCGCGGCCACGCCTGGCAACTCGCGGGGCCAGAACCCGCAACTCGCGGGGTCAGCGGAGGTGGTCGCGGTCGGGCGGGGTGGTCCAGCCGGAGAGGTCGGGGCCCTTGGGGACGATGCCGGAGGGGTTGATGTCGGAGTGCACGCAGTAGTAGTGCGCCTTGATCTGGTCGAAGTCGATCGTGTCGCCGAAGCCGGGGGTCTGGAAGAGGTCGCGCGCGTAGCCCCAGAGCGCGGGCATCTCGGTGAGCTTGTTGCGGTTGCACTTGAAGTGGCCGTGGTAGACGGGGTCGAAGCGGACCAGCGTCGTGAAGAGGCGTACGTCGGCCTCGGTGATCGTGTCGCCCATCAGGTAGCGACGGTCGGTCAACCGCTCCTCAAGCCAGTCCAGCGCCGTGAACAGCCGGTCGTAGGCCGCGTCGTACGCCTCCTGGGAGCCGGCGAAGCCACAGCGGTACACGCCGTTGTTGACCTCGGTGAAGATCCGCTGCATCACCCCCTCCATCTCCTCGCGGCAGTCCGCCGGCCACAGGTCGGGAGCGTCGGGCCGGTGGTGGTCGCGCCACTCGAAGAAGAGGTCGTGGGTGATCGAGGGGAAGTCGTTGGTGACGACGGACTTCGTCGGCACGTCAACGACCGCCGGCACGGTGATGCCGCGCGGATAGTCGGGGTAGCGGGCGAAGTAGGCCTGCTGGAGCCGTTCGTAGCCGAGGACGGGATCCACGCTGCCCGGGTCCAGGTCGAAGGTCCATGACCGCTCGTCGTGCGTGGGGCCGGCCAGGCCCATCGAGATCACGTCCTGCAGGCCGAGCAGCTCGCGGACGATGATGGCCCGGTTGGCCCAGGGACAGGCCCGCGCGGCGACCAGCCGGTAGCGCCCGGGCTCCGCCGGCCACGTCGGCACGTCGAGCACCTGAGGCCCGTAGGGGTCGCGCGACCGGCCCGGCTCCGCGGTGATCCGGTCGGGGATGTAGGTCATGTCGCGCTCGAAGGCCTTGCCCTGCTCGACGTAGCTCGGACTCATTCGGCCAGCATGCCTCACGCCCACCAGCCGGCGAGCTCGCCGCCGATCCGGACGACGAAGGCCGAGACCACGAGCAGGAAGAAGATCCGGACGAACGTCGCTCCACGGGCCACCGCGGTGCGCGCACCCAGGTATCCGCCGAGCAGGTTGGCCGCGCCCATCAGCAGTCCCAGCCGCCACAGCACGGCACCCTGCGGGACGAACACGGCCAACGCCGCGAGGTTCGTCGCCCAGTTCGCCAGCCGCGCCTTGGCCGAGGCCTCGAGGAAGCTGTAGCCGAGCAGGCCCACCAGGGTGAACACGAAGAACGATCCGGTGCCCGGACCGAGAGCGCCGTCGTAGCAGCCGATCACGAGTCCGGTCAGCATCGCCGCGAGGCGATGGCGGTGGCCGGAGAAGCGGAGCTCGGTGAGGCCGCCGATCTCCGGGCGCAGCACGACGTAGGCGCCCACCACGACGAGGACGACGAGGATCACCGGCTGGAAGACCGCCGAGGACAGATGCGTCGCGATGAGTGCACCCCCGACCGACCCGACGAAGGCGCACCCCATCAGCGGCAGGAAGGTGCGCGGGTCCGGGCGGATACGGCGGTAGTAGGTCGCCGAGCTGACGCTGGTGCCGCAGATCGACGCGAGCTTGTTGGTCGCGAGGAGGTGCACAGGCGCGAAGCCGGGGAGGCCGAGCACGAGTGCCGGCAGCTGGATCAGGCCACCGCCACCGACCACGGCGTCCACGAAACCGGCGACGAGCCCGGCGAGGGCGAGCAGGACCAGCGTGAGGGTGGACGGGTCGTGCACCGGGGAAGGCTAGGGGTGCAGGGGTGACGCGTCGTCAACCGGTCGTCGCGCCGGCTCGACACCGGCGAGAATGGCGCCGTGCACGTCGCTCCGTCCCGGCCCGCCGCCGCGCCCGCCCTCGTGGTCACAGCCCTGCTCGTCGTCTACGTCGTCTGGGGGTCGACGTACCTGGCGATCCGGGTGACCGTCGAGCAGGCGCCACCGCAGCTGGGCATGGGCGCCCGGTACGTCGCCGCGGGACTGTTGCTGGGCCTGCTGCTGACGTTCCGCGGCGGACTGCGCCGGCTGCGGGTGACCCGTCGGGAGCTGGCCGGCTGCGCGTTCATGGGATTGATGCTCCCGGTGCTCGGCAACGGCCTCGTGGCCCTCGGCGAGAGCCGTGGGACGCCGTCGGGGGTGGCCGCCGTGCTGGTCGCGCTGTCGCCGTTGATGATCGCGCTCTTCCGCGCGAGCACCGGCGACCGGCCCCGCGCCTGGTCCGCGGCCGGAATCCTCGTCGGCCTGGCGGGCGTGGCGTGGCTGGTGCTCGCCGGGCACAGCCAGGGCGACGTGCCGCTGCTGCCGAGCGTCACCGTGCTGATCGCCTCCACCTGCTGGGCGTTCGGATCCTGGTGGCAGCCGCGGCTCACCCTGCCCCGCGAAGCCTTCGTGATGACGGTGCACGAGATGTGGACCGGCGGCGTCATGCTCCTCGTGCTCGGGTGGGTGCGCGGGGAGCGACTGCACCCGGCGGCGTACGACGCGCACACCTGGCTGGCGTGGTCCTACCTCGTGGTGCTCGGGTCGATGGTGGCGTTCACGGCCTACGTGTGGCTGCTGAGCAACGCCCCCATCTCCCTGGTGGCGACCTACGCCTACGTCAACCCCGTGGTGGCGGTCGCGCTCGGCGCGCTGCTGCTCCACGAGCCGGTCACCTCCGCGGTCCTGATCGGGAGCGCCCTGATCGTGCTCGGTGTCGCGACCGTGATCACCGTGGAGCGGCCCCGCAAGGTCGGCGTCGACGAGCAGCCGGCGATCAGCTGACCGGCGGACGGCTGAGCGCACCCAGCCGGACCCGGACGCGGACGAGCAGGCCCTCGGCGTCGTGCGGCGCGAAGCCCTTGACGTCGTTGTCGAAGTAGACGAACACGTCCTGTCCGGCCTCCGCCCAGGTGGCGCACCGGTCCGCCCAGGCGTCGAGCGCATCCGGGGAGTAGCCGCTGACGTAGAGCTCGGCGTCGCCGTGAAGGCGCACGTAGCGGAAGCCGGCGGTGTCGGCCTCCACCTTGGGCCACCGCCCGGCGGTGTCGGCCAGGACGCAGGCCACGTCGTGCTCACGCAGCACGGCGAGCGCCTCGTCGGTGGCGAAGGACGAGTGCCGGAACTCCAGCGCGTGGCGGACGGGCCGCTCGTCCTCGACCTCCAGGAACACCCGGTCTCCGGCCAGCTTGGCATCGTGACGCGCGCCGACCGCGGCGGCCTCCCGCGTCGTGCGCGGGAGCAACGCGAAGAACCGCGCGAGCACGTCGGGATCGAACTGGTGGCGTTCGGGCAGCTGCCACAGCACGGGCCCGAGCTTGGGTCCGAGGGCGAGGACTCCGGAGGCGAAGAAGTTCCCGAGCGCCGCCTCGACGTCGACGAGCTTCTTGTAGTGGGTGATGAAGCGCCCGCCCTTCACCGCGAAGACGAAGCCCTCGGGTGTCTGCTCGCGCCACGTCCGATAGGACGAGGGGCGCTGGAGCGAGTAGAAGGAGCCGTTGACCTCGATCGAGGTGAGGCGCCCCGCCGCGTAGGCCAGCTCGCGCCGTTGCAGCAGCCCAGCCGGGTAGAAGTCGCCGCGCCAGCCGGCGTACCGCCACCCGGAGATGCCGATCCCGACGAAGCCTGCCATGTCGACGGCTTACCCCGTCCGGAGGCGGCCAAGACGCCGGGCGCTCCGGCCCGCGCGGTGCCTCCGCTCGCGCCGTCGCGTCCTGGGGGTCGACCTGCCACCTCCGGCCGCCCCGGGGCGACGGTGGTGGAGGTCGGCCGCCACCATCCCGCTGGCGGCATGGCGGTCCGTGTCGGAACCGGTCGGTCAGTCGCGGAAGGCGGCAGCGACCTCGAGGAGGACGTCGTTCGCGGCCGGCTCCCCGATGCTCACCCGGACGCCCTCGCCGGCGAAGGGGCGGACCACGATGCCGGCCTCCTCGGCCGCCGCCACGAAGGCGTCGGTGCGGTCGCCGAGGGGGAACCACACGAAGTTGCCCTGGGCGTCGGGCAGGTCCCAGCCCTGGCGCGCGAGAGTGCGGGTCACCCGCTCGCGCTCGGCGACGATCGCGTCGACGTGCTCGGCGATCTCGTCCTCGTGCTCGAGCGCGGCGATGGCGGTGGCCTGGGCGATGGCGGAGACGCCGAAGGGCAGGGCGCACGCCCGCACGGCCGCCGCGACCTCGGGCGCGGCCACGAGGTAGCCGACGCGGAGACCGGCCAGCCCGTAGGCCTTGGCGAAGGTGCGCATCACCACGACGTTGGGGTGCGCCTGCTGCAGGGCCAGGGCATCCGCCGCGTCGTCGCCGCGAACGAACTCCCGGTACGCCTCGTCGACCACGACGACGACGTGCGAGGGGACCCGCGCGACGAAGGCGGTGAGGTCGGCGTGACCGAGAGCCGGGCCCGTGGGGTTGTTCGGCGTGCAGAGGATCACGACGCGGGTGCGGTCGGTGATCGCCGCGGCCATGGCGTCGAGGTCGTGCCGGCCGTCCGCCGTCACCGGCACCGGCACCGCCGTCGCCCCGGTCACCGCGATCGCGATCGGGTAGGCCTCGAAGGACCGCCAGGCGTGGACGACCTCGTCGCCGGGCTCGCAGTAGGCCTGGAGGAGGTGGTAGAGCACCGCGACGGAGCCGGCGCCGGCGGCGAGCTGCTCCACCGGACGGTGCAGTCGCCCTGCGAGGGCGGCGTAGAGCGCCGCGCACCCCATGTCCGGGTACCGGTTGAGCACCTCCGCCGCCTGCGTGGCGGCGGCGAGGACGGCCGGCAGCGGCGGGTACGGGTTCTCGTTGGAGCTGAGCTTGTACGTCGGCCGGTCGGACCGCGGGGTGGGCGGCTTTCCGGGGACGTACGCCGGCAGCTCCGCGATCACGGACCGGGGCCGGGGCGCGTCGGTGGTCATGGCCGCCACCCTAGGACGGCCGCCGGCGCCGCCCGGCCGGGGTCAGGGCAGCAGCACCCGGCCGCCCGGCACGGCCGCGAGGTCGCGGCCCAGCGTGATGTCGAGGGGATTGGTGAGGCAGCGCACGGCGCCGCCGCCCTTGAGGTACTCCCCGCAGTCGACGACCACGACCTGGAAGCCCCACGCCTCCAGCTGGGCCCGCACCCGGCCCGGGCACGCCGGCATGATCACGGTGCGGCCGACGACGATCGAGTTCGCGCAGAAGGTCAGCGCCTCCTCCTCGGTGAGCACCAGCGGCTCGGGCACCAGGGCGAGCAGCGCGTCCGCGGAGGCCGCGTCGTACGCCGCGGGGCACACCATCGCACGCCGGTCGTCGAGGGGAAGGAAGGACAGGTCCATGTGGTACATCCCGGCGTGCACGATCCTGAGGCCACGGACCGTGACGTCGAGCTCGGTCGCCAGGTGCTTGAGGGCGAGCTCGTCGGTGCGCGGGCCGAAGCCGACGAGCAGATCGCCCCGCCAGGCGAATGCGTCGCCCGCCTCGAAGTGCGCGCCGACGCCGTCCCGGCCGATCCTCCGGCGGCGGAGCCCGCGCTCGGCGGCCCAGGCGTCGGCCGAGAGGGTCTCGCGCCGCCGCTCGGCGTACCGCATGTGGGAGAGGACGACCTGTCCGCTCGCGACGTCTGGATCGGCGAGGAACAGGCCGAGGTTCATCGCGTAGACCATGTCCGGGGAGTCCTGGCGCTGGTCGAGGACGTCGACCTGGCCGCCGGCGGCCTCGATCGCGGCGCGGATGGCCTCGAACTGCCGCGCGGTCGCGGCGGGATCGGGCTGGTCGGCGGGGTCCATGAACGGGTTGATCGCGTAGGCCACCCGGAAGTGGTCCGGCGACACCATCAGGTAGCGCCGGCCCCAGCCGAGCGTGGCGGCCTCCTCCGGCCGTTCGCAGTCCCGCTGGCGCGTTTCCGTCATCGTCGCCTCCCGCTCGCACCGTCTTATTGTCCGACAATCGGACGATCCCAGTATGCGGCACCGCGCTCGCCGCCAGCAAGCGCGTTGTCGGACAATCGAGGGCGATGCCCTTCGACACGTTGAGTCTCGAGCCGGCGACCACTACCGACCGGGTCACCGAGGAGCTCCGGCGCGCGATGTTCGCGGGCGAGCTGGACCCCGGCACACCGCTGCGTGAGGTGGCGCTCGCGGAGTCGCTCCAGGTCTCCCGCTCCACGGTCCGCGAGGCGCTCGCCGGCCTGGTCGCCGAGGGCCTCGTCGACCGTGTCCCCCACAAGGGAACCGTCGTGCGCGCCCTCGACGCGGACGCCAGCAGCGACGTCTGTCGGGCGCGGCTGGCGCTGGAGTCGGCCGGCGTCCGGGCGTGGCCGGAGGCGGCCGAGGACGCGCGGAGCGCCGTCCGCGCCGCTCTGGAAGCCTTCGCCGCGCTGGTGCGCGGGCCCGAGGACCCCACCGCGCCGCGCAGCGCTCCGGGCATCCCCGAGCTCACCGCCCGCCACCTCGCCATCCACCGCGCCCTGGTCGCGCTGACCGGCTCCCCCCGCCTGCTCGCCGCGGCCGACAGTCTCTATGCCGAGATCCGGCTGGCGCTGGCGAACGTGGACCGCATCCGGCGCAACGCCGAGGAGCAGGTGTGCAGCCACACCGCCCTCGTCGAGCTGCTCGAGTCGGGCGACACCGAGGCGACCCTCGCCGAGCTCGACGAGCACCTCGCCGGCGCGCGCACCTCCATGCTCGCCACCGTCGCGAACGCGTCGCTCCCCGACCCGGGGCCCGAGGGCCACTAGCCTGCCGGCGTGCGTCTCGTCGTCTGGTTGCTCGTCAATGCGCTGGCCCTGCTCGTCGCAATCTGGCTCTTCCCCGGCATCACCCTGCACGCCGCCACCCGGACCGACCAGGTCGTGCAGCTCGTCGTCGTCGGCGGGGTCTTCGGCGTGGTCAACTTCCTGGTCAAGCCGGTGCTCAAGCTCGTGTCGCTGCCGTTCATCATCCTGACCCTGGGCCTGGTGCTGCTCGTCATCAACGCGCTGATGCTGCTGCTCACCAGCCACATCGCCGACGCGCTCGGCATCGCCTTCCACGTCGACGGCTTCGGCACGGCGGTCCTCGGCGCGATCGTCGTCTCGCTGGCCGGCATGGTCATCGAGGCGATCCTTCCCGACGGCCGGTGACACGCGCCGGGTGCTCAGCACCGTCTCAGCCCTCCGTGGCACCCTGACCAGCATGAACGCCGTCAACGCCGGTGCGGAGGCCCGCCCGCGGGTGCTCGTGGTCGAGGACGACCGGGCTGTCCGTGAGTCCCTGCGCCGTTCGCTCCAGTTCAACGGCTACGACGTGGAGCTCGCCCACGACGGGGCGGAGGCGCTCGCCGGCATCGCGCAGCTGCGCCCCGACGTGATCGTGATGGACGTGATGATGCCGCGCCTGGACGGCATCGAGACGACGCGGGCGTTGCGCTCGGTCGGCAACACGGTGCCGATCCTCGTCCTCACCGCCCGCGACGCCGTCGGCGACCGGGTCGAGGGCCTCGATGCCGGCGCCGACGACTACCTCACCAAGCCGTTCGCCCTGGAGGAGCTGCTCGCCCGGTTGCGGGCGCTGCTGCGCCGGACCGGGTCCGCCGACGGCGAAGAGCTCGACGAGCGCCTGGAGTACGCCGGGCTGAGCATGGACCTCGCGAGCCGCGAGGTGCAGCGCGACGGCCGCCTGATCGAGCTCACTCGGACCGAGTTCAACCTGCTCGAGCTGTTCCTGCGCCGCCCCCGCCGCGTCCTCGAGCGGTCCTTCATCCTCGAGGAGGTGTGGGGCTTCGACTTCCCCACCACGGCCAACAGCCTCGAGGTGTACGTCGGCTACCTGCGGCGCAAGACCGAGGCAGAGGGCGAGCCGCGGCTGCTGCACACGGTGCGCGGCGTCGGATACGTGCTCCGGGAGGCGCCGTGAGGCCGGCGCGCCCACGTCCGTGACCGCCTCGGGGGCATCGATGGCGCACCACCCGTCGGCCTCGCCGCTGTACCGGCCCTCGCTCGCCAGTCGGGTCACCCTGCTGACCACGATGGCGGTGGGTCTTGCGGTGACGGTCGTCGCGATCGCGGCGTACCTCACCGTGAGGCACCAGACGATGACCACGCTCACCGACTCGCTGCGCGACCGGGCCGAGCACGCGGCGCGCAGCGACACCCTCGACGCGCTCGCCAGCGACGCCGTGCCGTCGTGGGCCCTCGGCGCCGCCGACGTGAAGATCATCTTCGTCAACCTCACCGACCTGCGGCCCTACCAGAGCGCGGACGCCGCCACGACGCTGCGGATCAGCAGCACCGAGCGGGCGGTCGCGCTGGGCCGCGCGAGCTGGTCGGCGCGCACGACCCTCGCCGACGGCGTGCCCTATCGCATGGTGGCCGTGCACGCCGGCCCGGCCCAGGCGCTGGTGCTGGCCCAGTCGATGCTCCCCACCCAACGGATGCTCGACCGCCTCGGCCTGGTGCTGCTGGCGTTCGGGCTCGCCGGCGTCATCACCGCCGGCCTCTCCGGCTGGGCGGTCGCCACCAACGGCCTGCGGCCGGTCCGGCGGCTGACCCAGCAGGTCGAGGAGATCGCGCGCACCGAGCGCCTCGACCCGATCCCGGTCGAGGGCAGCGACGAGATCGCCCGGCTGTCCCATGCCTTCAACGGCATGCTGGCCTCCCTCTCCGCCTCCCGCACCCGACAACGCGAGCTCGTCGCCGACGCCGGTCACGAGCTGCGCACGCCGCTCACCAGCCTGCGCACCAACCTCGACCTGCTCGTGCAGTCCGAGGGCACGCTCCCCCCTGAGCAGCGACGGGAGCTGCTCGACGACGTGCGCGGACAGATCGGCGAGATGACCACGCTCATCGGCGACCTCGTGGAGCTGGCTCGCGAGGACCCGTCGACGCCGTCGGTGGAAGCCGTCGACTTCGCCTCGGTCGTGGACCAGGCGGTGACGCGGGTGCGCCGGCGCGGCCAGTCCCTGGAGTTCGACGTCCGCACGGAGCCCTGGTGGCTGCTGGGCGAGGCGGCCAGCCTGGAGCGGGCGGTCACCAACCTGCTCGACAACGCCGCCAAGTGGAGCCCCGAGGGCGGCACCGTGCGCGTCCACCTGGAAGCCGGCACCCTGCTGGTCTCGGACGCCGGACCGGGCATCGCCGCGGAGGACCTGCCGCGGGTCTTCGACCGCTTCTACCGCTCCGCGGACTCGCGGAGCATGCCGGGCTCGGGCCTGGGCCTGTCGATCGTCTGGGCGGTCACCCAGCGCCACGGCGGCACGGTCCGCGCCGGGAGCAGCCCGGAGGGCGGCGCGGCGTTCTGGCTGTCGCTGCCCGGGCAGCCCACGCCGCTGTCCGCCTGAGCGGGTCGCCTCCCGGCGGGCGGTCTCGAGCTCTTGGTCAGGGCGCAGCACCCTCCCAGAGTCCTCTCAGCCTCCCTGGGCACAGTGGACGTCATGGACGAACGACCTCACGAGCCGGCCGGAGACAGTGTCCCCGCACCCGAGCGGTCGGAGCAGAGGTGGACGTCCACAGCGCCGACCCCGGCCGACAACACTGAACCGACCCGCCCGCTGCCGCCCTATCAACAGCCGCCTTCCGAGCGCGCGTCCGCACCCGCGCGCCGAGGCGTGGTGACAGCCGGCGTCCTGGTCAGTGCCCTTCTGGTGGGAGGAGCGGCCGGGGTCGGTGGCGCTGCCTGGTACGACGCGTGGGAGGGCGGCGGGTCGAGCACGGCCGCCGCCACCACGCCGAGCCCGAGCAGCGACGGCGGCAGCGGTACGTCGGCGAGCACCGCCGTGGACGACCAGGGCGTGGAGAACGTCGCAGCTGCCGTGCTCCCCTCGGTCGTGAAGATCAACGTGGTGGGGCAGAACGAAGCCGGTTCCGGCTCGGGCATCATCTTGAGCAAGGACGGCGACATCCTCACCAACAACCACGTCGTCGCCGTGGCCGGCAAGAGCGGCCTCATCACCGTCAACTTCAACGACGGACGCACGGTGCGGGCCTCGATCGTCGGCACCGACCCGGTCACCGACATCGCGGTGATCCATGCCAAGGGCGTCAGCGGCCTGAAGCCGGCCACCATCGGCAACTCCAGCAACCTCAAGGTCGGCCAGAAGGTCGTCGCGGTCGGATCGCCGTACGGCCTCAACGCGACGGTGACCTCCGGCATCGTGAGCGCGCTGCACCGGCCGGTGTCGGTGGACACGAGCGAGCAGCAGACCCCCCAGAACCCGTTCGGCAACCAGGCGCAGTCGCAGGGGCCGGACCTCAGCACCACCTACCCCGCGATCCAGACCGACGCCGCGATCAACCCCGGCAACTCCGGTGGACCGCTCGTGGACATGGACGCACGCGTGGTCGGCATCAACTCCTCGATCCGGACCGCCGGCGGCGCGGAGGGCGGCTCGATCGGGCTGGGCTTCTCCATCCCGATCGACGAGGTGCTGCCGATCATCGACCAGATCCGCAACGGCGAGAAGCCGACGCACGCCCGGCTCGGCGTGACCGTGTCGAGCGTCCGGCTCAGCGCACTGCAGCAGGGCGCCAAGGTGCACGCCGTGGATCCGCGAGGCGTCGCCGCCGGCGTGCTGAAGTCCGGCGACGTGATCACCCAGGTCGACGACCAGATCATCGACGGCGCCGACTCCCTGGTCGCCACCATCCGCGGTCACCGGCCCGGCGACAGCGTGAAGCTCACCTTCGTCCGCGGCGGCAAGACCCAGACCGCCACGGTCAAGCTCGGCAGCGACGCCACCACGCAGGCCAGCTGAGCACCCCCGAGCCGGCCCGCTCCCCCCGGGCCGCACCCGGCCGCAACCGGGTCACCCGCCCTCCCGACGACGGCGTCGCTCTCCTCCACCGTCGCCGGGAGGGCGCCGGCCGTCCCGCTCAGTCTCGGTCGGGGTCGGCGAGCAGCTGGAGCAGCAGCCGGCGCAGGATCGCGACGCCGTTCTCGGTGAGGATCGACTCGGGGTGGAACTGCACGCCGCGGAAGCGCGGGCCCGCCACGGCGTGGACGGCGCCGGGGGTGTCGCGCTCCACCCGGACCCCGGCGGGAAGCGGATCGCCCTCGGCGACACGGGCCACGAAGGTGTTGTAGAAGCCGACCGTCTCGGGCCGACCGTCGAGGTCGATGCCGGCCTGGGTGCCCTGGAAGACGATGTCCTTGTAGGCCAGCGCCAGGCCCAGCCGCTCGCAGAGCACCTGGTGGCCCAGGCACACCGCGAGGAACGGCTGGCCGGAGGCGAGCAGGTCCTCCACGGCCCGGCGGAACGTCGCGATCTTCGGGCTCGTGCCGTCGCGGGGGTCGCCCGGTCCGGGACCGACCACGACGGCGTCGTACCCCTCGAACGCGCCGGAGCGGTAGTCCTCGTGGCGCACGACCGTGGTCTTCATCCCGAGCACGGCGAATACGTGCCGCAGCATGTTGACGAAGTCGTCCTCGCCGTGGAGCACCGCCACCGAGCGGCCGGTGAGCTCGGGAGCCGCCGTCGCGCCGGACTGGTCGGTCAGCCAGAAGCGGGCCAGCCGCTGGTTGCGCGCGGCGAGTGCGAGGAGCACGTCCTCGTCGCTCATCAGGGCGGCGAGGTCGGCCGCGGTCCCCCGCGCCGGCTCCACCAGCCCGAACGCGCTGAGCACGCCGCTGGCCTTGGCGTGGGTCTCTGCCACCTCGTACGCCGGATCGGAGTCGCGCACGAGCGTCGCTCCGGCGGTGACGGTGAGGTCGCCGGCGGCGCTCACGTCGGCGGTCCGGATGACGATCGGGCTGTCGGCGGTCGGCGCGCCGTCGGCGTCGCGGCCGATCAGCGCGAGCGCTCCGGCGTAGTAGCCGCGGCCCTCGGGCTCGTAGGCGGCGATGAGCCGACAGGCGTTCTCCACCGGTGCGCCGGTGACGGTCGCCGCGAACATGGTGTCGCGCAGCACGTCGCGCACGTCCGCGTGGGTACGCCCGGCGAGCAGGTACTCGGTGTGCACGAGATGCGTCATCGGCTTCAGGAACGGCCCGAGCACCTGGCCACCCTCATGGCAGATGTCGCACATCATCTTGAGCTCCTCGTCGACGACCATGAAGAGCTCGTAGATCTCCTTCTCGTCGGCGAGGAACTCCAGCAGGCGCTGCTTGCGCTGCTCGGCAGGCACCTCGGCCAGACCCCGCAGCCGGAAGGTGCCCGAGATCGGGTTCATCCGGACCTCGGCTCCCGCGGCGCCGCCGTGGACGGAGACGTGCCGCTCGGGGCTCGCCCCGATCAGGAAGCGGTCGCCGGTCCAGAAGCAGTAGGTCCAGTACGCCCCGCGCTCGTTCTCCAGCAGCCGGCGCAGCACTCCGAGCGCCCGCTCGGCGCTCCAGTCCCGCAGCCGCGCGCGGTACTTCCGCCCGATGACGAGGTTGGCGCCCTCGCCGTTGCCGATCTCGTCGCGGATGATCTGCCCGACGATGCCGGCGTACTCCTCATCGGAGGTCTCGAACCCCTCACTTTCGGCCTCGACCTCCACCTGAGGGAGGGCGGCGAGCAACGCGCCGAGCGGCACCTCCCGCTCGGTCTGAAGGTCGACCACCACGAGCGGCGTGCCGTCGTCGTGAGCGTCGAACCCGCGCTCGGTCACCTGCCGGAACGGCACCGCCACGAGACTGTCGAAGCGACGTCCCGCTGCAGGACGCCCCTCCCGCAGGGGGATGTCCGCCAGCCGGTCGACGACGCTGCGGCGGCCGCCGACCAGGGTCACCGTGTCGCTGTCCCGGAGTCGCACGACCGCCCACGCCTCGTGCTGCTGCAGCTCCTCGAGGGCAGCACGGACGGACGCGGTGGCCTCGGGCATGGCGGCACGCTACCAACGCACATCCGCGTCGCCTCCGCGTGATTTCGGGAGCGAGACGGCCTTCGGCGGTGGTCGAGGTGCGAGCGCCCGAGGCCCGCGACCACGACACTGGGTCCCATGACCGAACGAACCCGGGTCCGCCGCCTGCCCGAGAAGGCCGTCGCCGACCGAGCGAAGCTCGACGCGTTGCTCGACGCCGCCCGGGTCGCTCACGTCGGCTTCCTCGATGAAGCAGGGCGGCCGGTCGTCATCCCCACCGCGATGGCCCGCGACGGGGACAGGCTGCTGTTGCACGGGTCGACCGGCAGCCGGATGTTCCGGCGGCTCGCCTCCGGGGCGGAGTGCTGCGTGACCGTGACGCTCCTGGACGCGATGGTGCTCGCGCGGTCGGCCTTCGAGTCCTCGATGCACTACCGCAGCGCGGTGGTGTTCGGGCACGTCATACCGGTCGCCGACGACGAGGACAAGGTGAGCGCCCTTCGGGCGATGTCAGAGGCATGGCTGCCCGGGCGGTGGGACACGTTGCGGCCGCCGACCACCCGCGAGCTCGCGGCCACGATGGTGCTCGCCCTGCGGCTCGACCAGTGGTCGGTCAAGGTGAGCGAGGGTCCACCAGAGGATCCCGAGAGCGATCTGGACGCACCGGTCTGGGCGGGCGTCCTGCCGATCCTCACGGCGTACGGCGCACCGCAGCCTGCACCCGACCTCCGCGGGAGCCCGGCGTTCCCGCCGGAGGCGGCCTGCTGGACGATCGGCTGAGCCGCCGACTACTTGACCGACCCGGCCATCACGCCCTGGACGAAGTAGCGCTGGAAGGCGAGGAAGACGGCCAGGGGGACGATCAGCGAGACGAACGCGCCGGGCGCGAGGATGTCGATGCTGCTGCCGAACTGCCGCGTCTGGCTGGCCAGCGCCACGGTCAGGGGCTGGCTCGAGGCGTCGGAGAAGACGAGCGCGACGAGCAGGTCGTTCCACACCCAGAGGAACTGGAAGATCCCGAGCGAGGCGATCGCCGGCATGCCGAGGGGCAGGATGACCTGGAAGAAGATGCGCACCTCGCTGGCGCCGTCCATCCGGGCGGCCTCCATCAGGTCGCGCGGGATGCCGGCGAAGTAGTTGCGCAGCAGGAAGACGGCGAACGGCAGCCCGAAGCCGACGTGGAAGCAGATCACCGACAGCAGCGATCCGGAGATCCCGAGGACGCTGTAGAGCTTGATGACCGGGATCAACGCGATCTGGATCGGGATCACCAGCAGGCCCACGACGACGAGGAAGATCGCGTCGCGACCGGGGAACTCCATCCAGGCGAACGCGTACCCGGCGGCCGAGCCGATGAGCACCACGAGGATCGTCGCCGGCACGGTGATCTCGACGGTGTTGATGAAGCTGGACACCATCGTGCTGTCGTGCAGCAGCTTCACGTAGTTCGCCGCGGTGAGCTGGGCCGGATGCACCAGCGCCTGCCACCAGCCGCCGTTCGCGTACTGAGCGGGATCCCGGAAGGACTCCACCAGCAGACCGAAGGTGGGCAGCAGCCACAACAGCGCGACGACCACGAGGAAGATCCGCAGCGCCCCACCACCGGTGCGCGCGACCACGCGGGCCAGGGGCCCCCGGTTGATGGCTCCGGTGACGAGGTCGGCGTCGGCCGTGGTCGCCATCACCAGGATCCCCGCGAAACGCCCCCGCAGCGACTTCGTCGGCGCGTTCTGGCAAGCGAAGCGCGTTTTCGTGGGGTGGTCATCAGGCCTGCTCCCTCTTGAAGTTACGGATCTGGAAGATCATCGCGGGCACCACGAGCACCACGAGCAGGATCCCGACCGCGCTGGCGGCGCCGTACTGCTGGTTGCCGTACTCGTTGTAGAGCTGCACCGCCAGGACGTTCGCGTAGCGGGCGTTGCCGCCGGCCGGCTGTTGCAGCACGAAGACGATGTCGAAGATCTTCAAGACGTTGATGACCATCGTCACGAACACGACGAGGAGCACGGGCGAGAGCAGCGGCATCGTGACGCGCCGGAACACCTGCCACTCGGTGGCCCCGTCGATGCGCGCCGCCTCCATCGTCTCGCGCGGGAGCGCGGACATCCCGGCGGCGAGCAGCACCATGGCGAAGCCGGCGTAGATCCACAGGTAGGCGACGATGATCGCCGGGGTGATCAGGGTGGGTCCGAGCCACGAGACGCCGTTGTACGGCGCGGCGAAGTCGGAGTGCGGGAGGGTCAGCCGGTAGCTGCCCGAGGTGAGGTCGGGGAAGCCGAAGGTGCCGTTAGCTGCCGTCGTCGTGGTCGCGACGACCTTGCCGCCCCGCACTGCCTGCACTGTCAGGCCCGGGACGCCGAACTCGCCCTGGTCGACCTTGCCGGTCGTGCCGCCGCCACCCTTGCGGAAGTCGTTCCAGATCAGGCCGCTCACCCCCGTGGCGCCTCTCGGCGCCGCGGCCTGAGCCGCGTCGGCCGGCGGGTTCGCCAGGTCGAGACCGGTGACGGCGATCAGGACCGGGACGCCCGGCGTCGCCTCGCTCTTGGTGGTGAACCCCGCCTTCTGCGAGCCCGTCATGGTGTGCGTCTGCGCGCTGGCCTGCAGGTTGGGGTACGACGAGCCTGGCGCGAAGGTGTCGTGGATGCCGGTGAGCACGGCGTTGCCGAGTCCCTCGCTGGGTTGGTCGACGTAGATCAGCGACCAGGTGATGCCCGCGGCCAGGAACGAGATGGCCATCGGGGTGAACACCACGATCTTGAAGGCCGAGGCCCACCGGACGCGCTCGGTGAGCACCGCGAAGATGAGGCCGATCACGGTGACGAGCGCGGGCACGACGACGACCCAGATCACGTTGTTGCGGAAGGCCTCGAGGGAGTCGGACTGGGTGAAGATGTCGCGGTAGTGCGCGAGACCGACGAACCCGTTGGGGTCACCCGAGGGACCGTCGCCCAGGAAGCTGCGCACGAGCGTGTAGAGCAGCGGATAGACGACGATGGCCACCAGCCAGATCGCCGCCGGGAGCACGAAGAGGCCCGCGATCACCCGGGACTCCCCCGGCAGCCGCTGGGCTGTGCGCCGCCGGCTGCGTCGGCTCGCCCGCCCGGGCGGGAGGGCGTCCCCCGACGGCATCGCTGCCGCCAGGGGACGCTCGGTGTCGCTGCTCATCCTGCGCTCCTGCTCGCGCCCGCTACTTGTACGCCGCCGCGGCGTCCTTCTCGAGCTGCTGCTGAGCCTGCTTCACGTTCCCGTTGACCAGGAAGCTCTGCATGTCGCCCCACATGCCCTTGTTGGGCGTGCCTCCGAACGCGGCCGGGGCCAGGTCGGAGAGGTCGAAGACGAAGTTGTCGCCGACCTTCACCATGTCCTGCGCGAGCTGCGCCGACGTGGAGTCGTTGTAGGAGGAGGGGTCGACGTTCTTGTTCACCGACAAGAACCCGCTGCCGTCGGTGGACACCAGCGTCGTCGCGGCCTCGGGGCCGGCCAGGTAGGCGAGGAACTGCGCGGCGGCCTTGTTCTTGGTGAACGCGCAGCCGAAGTCACCGGCCGCCTCCACGACGGGCTTCGAGCCGTTGACCGACGGGAAGGGGAAGACCTTCGCGTCCACACCGACCTTGGCGGGGTTCTTGTCACCGGTGATGGTCGTGGCCACGAAGCTCGCCTCGTAGACCATCGCCGAGCTCGGGTTCTTCTTGAAGACGTTGTCGACCGAGGCGGTGAAGGGCACCTTAACCGCCTGCTTGGGGGAGCCGATCAGCTGCGAGTCGCCCCAGACCTGCTTGAGGGCGTTCAGCGCGGTGGCGACCGAGGGGTCGGTCCACTTGATCTTGTGGGCGGCGAGCGCCTGGTACTTCGCGATGCCCGCGGTGCGCAGGTAGACGTTCTCGAACCAGTCGGTGAGCGTCCAGCCGTCACCCCCGCCGACGGAGATCGGCACCGAGACGCCCGAGGCGGACAAGGTCTTCCCGGCCTTGATGAAGTCGTCCCAGCTGCTCGGGGGGCTGCTGATGCCGGCGGTGTCGAACAGGTTGGTGTTGTACCAGACCGTCGACTTGTTCGAGGCGTCCACCGGGACGCAGTACATCTTGCCCTGGTAGGAGCCGAGGTCGCCCCACTTGGACGCGAAGTTCTGCTGGACCACCTGCTGGGTCTCGGCGCTGACCGGGAAGACCTTGTTCGACGAGGCGTACTGGGCGATGGCGCCAGGCAGCGAGAGGATCGCGATGTCGGGCGGCGTGCCGCCGGCCACCTTGGTGCCGAGCACGCCGGCCTCGTTGCCCCCGGCGGCCGGGGTGTAGTGACCGGTCGCTCCGGTCTTCTTCTCGAAGTCCTTGATCACGGCTTCGAAGGCGGCCTGCTCACCTCCGGTCCACTGCCCGAGGATGGTGAAGCTCTGGCCCTTCAGGCTGCCGCCGGCACTGCTGCTCGGGCTGCTGCCGCCACTGCTGCTGTTGTTGCCAGACGATCCGGAGCTGCCGCACCCCGCCACCGCGATCAGCGACGCTGCGGCCACGGCCGCGACGCCGGCGTACCTGCGCTTGGTTCCCACCTGGGTTCTCCTCTCGGTTGGGCGCACGGGCTCAGGGATGTGGAACGCTCGTCCCCGAGGACGTCGCCTGCTGTGGTGTGCTGTTCGTGGGGTCGTCGTCGGCGCGGTCCGGCAGACCGTCGATCGCCGCGCCGGTCTCGAGGTCGAAGAAGTGCAGCCGCGCGGTGTCGAGCACCATCGTGACGTCGTCGCCGACCTGGACGCGACTGCGTGGGCTGAACCGACCGATCAGCAGGGTGCGGTGCGCCAGCGGCCCGCCCGGCTCGGCCTCGGCGCCGAGCGCGGCGAGGTCGTCGGAGCCACGCACCGGCGCGGCGTCGGTGGAGACGTGGACCATGAGGTCGGACCCGAGCGGCTCGAGCAGCTCGACCCTCCCGGTGATCGTCATCTCGTCGTGCCCGGCCGGGTCGGCGAGCGCCGCGTCCTCGATGTTCTCCGGCCGGATGCCCACGGCCACCTCGCGACCGACGTGGCCGGCGAGCGCCGCCTGGGCGGCCACCTCGGCGGGCACCCTGAGCAGCGCGGAGCCGACGCGGACGCCGATGCCGTCCTCGGCCGTCTCGAGGGCTCCGGTCATGAAGTTCATCGCCGGCGAGCCGATGAAGCCGGCGACGAAGAGGTTCGCCGGGTGGTCGTAGAGAACCTGCGGCGGCGCGATCTGCTGGAGGACGCCCTTCTTCATCACCGCGACACGGTGACCGAGCGTCATCGCCTCGGTCTGGTCGTGCGTGACGTAGATGGTGGTGACGGCGAGGTCCTGCTGGAGCGAGGCGATCTCGGCGCGCATCTGCACGCGCAGCTTCGCGTCGAGGTTGCTCAGCGGCTCGTCCATGAGGAACGCCTGCGGCTGGCGGACGATCGCACGCCCCATGGCGACCCGTTGCCGCTGGCCGCCGGAGAGGTTGCGCGGCTTGCGGTCGAGGTACTCGGTGAGTCCGAGCGTCCTCGCCGCGTCCTCGACCCGCCGGCGGAGGTCCTCCTTGGGAACCTTGCGCAGCTTGAGCCCGAAGCCGATGTTGTCGCGGACGCTGAGGTGGGGGTAGAGCGCGTAGGACTGGAAGACCATCGCGACGTCCCGATCGCGCGGCGGCACCGTGTTGACGACGCGGTCACCGATGCGGACCTCGCCCTCGCTGATCGTCTCCAGGCCGGCCACCATCCGCAGCGCCGTGGTCTTGCCGCAGCCCGAGGGCCCGACGAAGACGAGGAACTCCCCGTCCTCGACGGTGAGATCGAGATCGGTGACCGCGCGAGTGCCGTCGGGATAGACCTTGCCCACGTGGCGCAACTCGATCCTCGCCATGGCGCCTCCCCCGCGTGCCGCTCGTGTCGCTCGGTGCCTGGTTTCGTCACCCTAGCGACGCGTTCGGGCGCCCGCCCAGGGGTGGCGGTGTGGCCGATGCCGAAACGTTACGGCCCCGCGGGGGCCGCGGCGGCTCAGCGGGCGGTCAGCGTGACGAGGCGTTGGGTAGCGCGGGTGAGCACGACGTAGAGGGTGGCACGGCCCGTGGTGGACTCGTCCTCGATCTCCTGGGGCTCCACGACGACGATGCCGTCGAACTCCAGGCCCTTGGTGTCGAGACCGGCGAGCACGGCGACGCGGGCGTCGTCGCCCTCGAGCAGCTCGGCGTACGGCGCGGCCTGCAGCCAATGGGTCACCTCGCTGCGCCGCGCCACCGGGACCACGACACCGATCGTGCCGGGGAGCTCGCCCACCAGGGCGCCGACGGCGGCGACGAGGCCGCCCTCGAGGTCGTCCACCCGACGCTCCTGCGGCGCGATCCCCGTCGACCGGACCGCCTCGGGGAGGTCGGCGTCGAGCGCCACCCGCTGGGCGTAGGCGGCGGCGAAGTCGTAGATCTCGGAGGAGTTCCGGTAGTTCTTCGAGAGGTGGAAGGCGTGCACGGGCTTCTCTCCGCCACCGGGGGTCCGCAGAGCCTCGCGGCGCGCCGCCTCGGCCTCCTCGCGGATCGGCCACGACGACTGCGCCGGGTCGCCGACGATCGTCCAGGTGGCGGCGCGGCCGCGGCGGCCGACCATGCGCCACTGCATCGGGGTGAGGTCCTGCGCCTCGTCGATGAGGACGTGGGCGTAGCCGTCGTCCTCGATGCGGTGCGTCGGGGGCGCCCATCCCCGGGGTCCGGCGTACTCCCGGTCGGCGGCCGTGGTGACCTCCTGCAGGCTCGCGTCGGCCAGCCCCAACGGGTCCTCCTCCTCCGAGCCGACCTTCGGCGGATCGCCGAGGAGGTAGCGCAGCTCGTCGAGGAGCGGCACGTCGTCGACCGAGAGCGTCTCTCCCCACGACTTCGACAGCAGCCGGACCTGCTCGTCGGTGAGCACGCCGTCGGCGACGCGCGCCAGCAGCTCGGGGTCGCGCAGCCACCCCAGCACGGTGCTGGCGTCGAGCACCGGCCACCACGCCGCGGCGAACTCGAGGAACCGGTCGTCGGTGCGCAGCTCGTCGGCGAACTCCTCCTTGGTGCGCTCTCGGCCCCTCTCCGAGCGGACCTGGCGCCACATCGCGTCGATCAGCGTCGAGGCGACCTTCGTCGTCGATCGGTTGCGGCGACCCATCGACAGCAGCTGACGGCGGATCGCGCCGAGCTCGCGCGGACCGAGCACGATCCTGTCGTCGCGGTAGAAGACGGAGAACTCGCGGGGCGCCCCCGGCACCGCCTGGCGCGCGGTACGCCGCAGCACCTCGACCATCGCCGACGAGCCCTTGATCTCGGCGGCGGCGGGATCGTCGCGGCGGGTGGCGCGGACGCCGTCGACGACCTCGCCCAGCGACCGGAGAGCGACCGCGGTCTCGCCGAGGGAGGGCAGCACGCGCTCGATGTAGCGCATGAAGACGCCCGAGGGCCCGACCACCAGCACGCCGCCGCGCTCATAGCGGCGGCGGTCGGCGTAGAGCAGGAACGCGGCGCGGTGCAGCGCGACCACGGTCTTGCCTGTGCCGGGACCACCGCTGATCGCCACGACGCCCTTCTGGGGCGCCCGGATCGCACGGTCCTGCTCGGCCTGGATGGTGGCGACGATGGAGTGCATCGACCGGTCGCGGGCCCGCTGGAGCTGCGCCATGAGCGCACCCTCGCCGACGATCGGGAGCGTGTCGGCGCGCGGATCCTCCGGATCCAGCAGGTCGTCCTCCACCCCGACCACGGTCTCGTGGTCGCTGCGGAGGATGCGGCGACGCACGACGCCGTGCGGCTCGGCCTGGGTCGCCTGGTAGAACACCGCGGCGGCCGGGGCACGCCAGTCGATGAGCAGCACGTCGTGGTTGTCGTCGCGCAGACCGATCCGCCCGACGTAGCGCGGCTCGCTGTCGACCGCGGCGCCCATGTCGAGGCGCCCGAAGACGAGACCCTCGTGGGCTGCGTCGAGACTGGCCTGCCGACGCGCGGCCTGGAACATCATCGCGTCGCGCTCGACCAGCCCTCCTTCGTGGCCGAGCATGCCCCGCTCACGGCCTTCCTCGGCGAGCGCCGCCGCGGCCTGCGTGGAGGCGGTGAGCTGGCGGTAGACGCCGTCGACGAACCGCTGCTCCGCGGCGATCTCACGGGCAGCGACGTCCTCCCCCTCAGCGGTGCGGGAGGTGGCCGGAGTGGCGGGGTCGGTCACGAAGGGTCCTTGCACGGAAGGGGATCAGGGCAACGGACAACGCTATCAACCACCTGTCCGGAGCCGGAGCCGTTCGCGCCGATGGCCGGTGGCACGCGGCCGGACTTCTAAAGAAGAGAACTATTGACGAAAGAGGTCGGGCTCTCTAACGTCGCTATTAGTCACCTTTAGAAAGGGGTCAAGACCATGACCGCTCCTCTCGCCGCCCCCCGTGGGGTCTCCTCCCTCTCCGTGCCCGACGATCCCGGCCACCAGGCCTACCTCGCCCTCCGGGTCGGGTTCGCGCTGCTGCCAGTGCTCTTCGGGATCGACAAGTTCGCCGGAGTGCTCACCGATCACTGGACGAAGTACCTCGCACCGCAGTTCAACGACCTCATCCCCGGCTCGGCTGCACTCGACATGCACATCGTCGGCGTGATCGAGATCGTGGCCGGCCTCGTCGTGCTGGTCGCTCCCCGGTTCGGCGGCCCGCTGGTAGCGGCGTGGCTCGCCGGCATCATCGTCAACCTGCTCGTGCTGGGCGGCTACGGCGACGTCGCGTTGCGCGACGTCGGCCTGATGCTGGCCGCACTCGTGCTCACCCGGCTGGCCTGGGCCTACCCGGACACGCTCCTGCATCGGCGCTGAGACCCTCCGCAGGTGCGTGGAGCGCGGCCATGACCACGGCGTTCGTCCTCTCCGGCGGCGGCAATCTCGGGGCCGTCCAGGTCGGCATGCTCCAGGCGTTGGCCGAGGTCGGGATCGGTGCGGACGTGGTGGTGGGAACGTCCGCCGGCGCGCTGAACGCCGTCCACCTCGCCGAGCACGGCTGCGAGGGCGAGGCGGTGGACGCGCTGGCAGAGGTGTGGGCGCGGGTGCGGGGCCGGTCGCTCTTCCGGGTACGCCGTGGAGCGGTCCTGCACGGACCGGTGTGCTCGAGCGACGGCTTGCGGAGCCTGCTCGGGCGGCATCTGGGACTCGCTCTCCTCGAGGACGCACGGATCCCGGTCCACGTCGTCGCCACGGACTTCCTGTCC
This sequence comes from Marmoricola sp., assembly GCA_051961835.1. Classification (GTDB taxonomy): domain Bacteria; phylum Actinomycetota; class Actinomycetes; order Propionibacteriales; family Nocardioidaceae; genus Marmoricola. Next base: position 28,480 of record JBQCCW010000026.1, read on the forward strand.
GGTGAGGAGGTGGATCTCGACCACGGCCCGGCCACGGAGGCGGTGCTGGCGAGCTGCGCCATCCCGGGGATCTTCCCGGCGGTCAGCTGGGAGGGGCGCTCGCTCGTCGACGGCGGGCTCGCCGACAACGCGGCGATCTCGGTCGCCGTCGCGGCCGGTGCCGACGAGGTGTTCGTGCTGCCCGCGGGGTACGCCTGCGCCCTCCCCGCCGCGCCGACCGGGCTGATCGGCCCGCTGTGCCACGCGCTCAGCCTGCTCACCCACCAGCGCCTTGTCGCCGATGTGGTGCGCTACCGGGACCAGATCGACCTCACGGTGCTGGTGCCCCCGTGCCCGCTGTCGGTGCCTCCCCTCGACTTCCACCGCTCCCGCGAGCTGATCGACCGCGCGCGGTCCCGCAGCCTGCGGCAGCTGCGCGAGGCTCGAGGCAGACGACCGCGCCCGGACCGCGACATCGCGCTGCACCGGCACGCCTCGACCGATCTGCCGGCGCTGACGGGGTAGAGCGGCCTCAGGCCAACGACTCGACGAACTCGCCGAGCTGGGTGAGGTTGCGGCACTCCACCATGGGCACCAGCGCGCCGTACTCCCGGGCAGCGGAGTCGCCGGTCCCCCAGTGCCGCCGGTGCTCGGGGTTGAGCCACCAGCTGTGCCGGGCGTCGTAGGTCATCCGCCGCAGCACCGGCAGCGCGAGGTCGGAGTAGTTGCTGCGCGCGTCGCCCAGGATGAGCAGGTTCGTGCGAGGAGTGAGCGCGTCGGCGTACCGCTCCTCGAAGCGGGTGAACGCCCTGCCGTACGACGTGCGCCCCCACAGGCTGGCGTACTGGGCGCTCGCGGCGAGCTCGGTGAGGGTCTCGGCGGGGTCGGCGGCGACCGAGAACCGGTCGGTGACCTCGTGGATCTCGTCGACGAAGGTGAACGCGCGCACCCGGGAGAACTGCTCGCGCAGCGCGTAGACCAGCATGAGGGTGAAGCTGGCGAAGCTCGCCACGGAGCCCGACACGTCACAGAGCACCACGAGGTCCGTACGGCTCGGCCGTCGCGGACGGTGATGGGTCGTCATCGGGACGCCACCGGTCGACATGCTCGCGCGGACCGTGCGCCGGAAGTCGAGCGCGTCGCCGCGGCGGTGGTGGTGCCGCCGTCCGACGCGGGTCGCGAGGCGCAGGGCGAGGGGATAGATCTCGCGTCGCATCTCGGCGAGATCGGCCGTGCGCGCCGCGGTGAAGTCGAGCTGGTCGATGCTGGGGCGGACCGTGTGCCGGGCGACGTACTCGGCGCCCCTGACCTCGGCGGCGCGGCGCGCCACGTCGGCCTGGACGAGCTGCTCGTAGGCCGACACCTGGCTCTCGACGTCCCTGCGCAGGTCGTCGGTCGCGTCGTCGTCGAGGTCGAGACCGAGTCCCTCGAGGACCCTGTCGACCAGCTCGCCGGGGGAGACCCGGTTCATCACGTTGTACGACGACCAGCGCTGGTCGCCGGGCCCTCGCCCGCGGATCGCGCCGAACCGTTGCACGCCCTCCCGCGCCATCGCCGCGAGCAGGTCGGGATCACCGAGCGCCAGGGCCTCGGTCAGCTGCTCGCGGTAGGTCGCCAGGTCCGCCGGGCCGTCGCCGAGCTCGCCCGCCCCGGCCGGCCGGTCGAGCCCTCCCCGCTGGTCGAGCCCTCCCGGCCGGTCGAGCGCAGTCGAGACCCCCTCTCCCACCAGCGCCGGGAAGAACAGGTCGAAGACCCGGTCGAAGGCGGGCCGGTGCGCGTGCCGCTTGACCAGCGTGGCGGCGTAGGCGACACGAAGGCCCTCGCGGTCGCCCAGACCGAGCGTGTCCACCGCACGCACCGCATCGAGCCCTTCGGCAGCGGAGGCGGGGAGCCCCGCATCGCGCAGGGCCTCGAGGAACGCGAGGTGCCGGTCGAGGAGGGCCATGGCTCAGGCCCGCAGCCGCAGCTCGCGGACGGCCTTGTCCTGATCGCTCGCATGCTTGAGCACCACGCCCAGCGTGCGGTCGATCGTGGCCGCGTCGAGGGTGCCGACCTCGAGCGCGAGCAGCGTGCGTGCCCAGTCGACCGACTCCGCGATCGACGGCGCCTTCTTCAGCTCCATGCCCCGGAGCCGGTGCACCGTCTCCACGATCTGCACCGCCAGCGCGTCCTCGAGATCCGGCACGTGCCCGAGGACGATCTGCCGCTCGCGCTCGACGTCGGGGTGGTCGACGTAGAGGTAGAGGCAGCGTCGCTTGACCGCCTCGGAGAGCTCCCGGGTGGCGTTCGAGGTGAGCACCACCAGCGGTCGCCGGATCGCCTCGATCGTGCCGAGCTCGGGGATCGTCACCTGGAAGTCGCTGAGCACCTCCAGCAGCAACGCCTCGACCTCGACGTCGGTCTTGTCGATCTCGTCGATGAGCAGCACCGTCGGGGCGTCGCGCCGGATCGCTGCGAGCAGCGGCCGGGTGAGCAGGAACTCCTCCCCGAAGATGGAGTCGTGGGTGGCCTCCCACCCCTCCTCGCCGCTCGCTTGGATATAGAGCAACTGCTTCTTGTAGTCCCACTCGTACAGCGCGCGCGCCTCGTCGAGGCCCTCGTAGCACTGCAACCGGATGAGGTCGGCCCCGGTGGCGCGCGCGACCGCCTTGGCGAGCTCCGTCTTGCCGACGCCGGCAGGGCCCTCGACGAGCAGCGGCTTCTCCAGCGCGCCGGCGAGGTACGTCGTCGTCGCGGTGGCCGCGTCGGCGAGGTAGCCCACCGCCTCGAGCCGCTTCGCGGTGTCCTGGGGGGAGTCGAACCAGCTCATGCGGCGAGTGTGTCAGCCCGCCGGCGAGGGCCGGCGAGCAGGAACACCGCGACGAGGGCGGCGCCCGCCCCGGAGGCCACCAGCGGCAGGTGCCCGTCGGCGCCCCAGGCGAGGCCCGACCACAGCCCTGCGACCAGGACGCCCCCACCCGTCAGGCCCTGGAAGACTCCCTGGCCGGTGCCCTGCAGGACGCCGGGGACGAGCCCGGAGATCCACGCCTTCCCCACGCCGTCGGTCAGCGCCGTGAAGCCGCCGTACCCCGCGAGCAGCAGCCAGGCAGCGAGGTGGTCGGTGGTCAGCCCCAGCCCGGCGTACACGATGGCGAAGACGACGAGGCCGACACCGAAGACCTTCTGCGCCCCGAGGCGGTCCGCCACCACGCCGGCGGGATAGCTGAGCACGGTGTAGACGACGTTGTAGAGGACGTAGGCGAGGATCACCGCCACCACGCCGAACCCGATGTCGTGCAGGCGCAGCAGGAGCAGGGCGTCGGGGAAGTTGACGAGCGCGAAGACGGTGAGCACCGCCACCGTGCGCCAGTACGACGAAGGCAGACGCTCGACCTGCCGTTGCTCCAGCCGGGGGACGCGGCGGGGAGCCGGTGCCGTGGGAGGCTCCTTGAGCAGCAGCACGAGCAGCACCGACAGCACCGCGGGGACCACCGCGATCCAGAGCAGCGGCTCGATCCGGTGATCGAGCAGCTCATAGCCGCCCAGGGCGAGGAGGGGGCCGACGACGGCGCCGGCGGTGTCGGCGGCACGGTGGAACCCGAACGCCCGGCCGCGAGCCTCCGGCGGGATGCCGACCACGAGGAGGGCGTCTCGAGGCGCCCCGCGGATGCCCTTGCCGAGTCGGTCGACCGCGCGTCCGGCGAGCACGACCGGCCAGGCGCCGGCGAGCGCGACGAGGACCTTCCCCACGGCGGCCAGGCCGTAGCCGGCGCCCACGAGAGGGACCTTGGGGAACCGGTCGGCCAGGCGCCCGGCGACGAGCTTGGTGACCGCCGCGACGCCTTCCGCGACGCCCTCGACGATGCCGACCACGGCGGCCGGCGCGCCGAGGACCGTGGTGAGCAGGATCGGCAGCAGCGGGTAGAGCAGCTCGCTCGCGGCGTCCTGGAGGAAGGAGACGCCCGAGACGATCTTGAGGTTGCGGGTGAGCCACGGTCGGCTGTCGGCCACGTCCACGACACTAACCAGGACGGCGATCGCTCTTCACACGCCGGACAGACGACGCGAGCACGCTGGGCTCGAGCGGACCGTAGCTCCGACGCCGGAGCAGGGAGCCGCACCCGGCTGGGAGGGCAGGGATGACAGGCATGGGCGGTATCGCGAGGACCCGGACGCGCGTCGTCGGCGGCGCTGTGGCCCTCACCCTGGTCGTCGGCCTCGCGGCCCTCACGGCTCGGGCGAACGCCGGTCCGGAGGACGCCACGCCGGTGCACCACGGGCTCGGGATCCGGCACGTCGTGCCTGAGCGCGTTCCGCACGTGGCGGCCGTCCACGCGGCGATCGGTCGGAACGGCAGCGTCCTCGGGTCTCCGGTCGCCTCTCCGGCTACGGCGGGCGCCACGACCGCGGTGCCCTACCGGCCGAACATCGTCATGATCACCTCCGACGACATGAGCGTCGTCGACCTGCCGTACATGCCGCACGTGCGGGCGCTGCTGATGAAGCAGGGGACGGTGATGCGCGACGCGATCGCCCCCACGTCGCTGTGCGTCCCGGCGCGCGCCTCGCTCCTCACCGGCCAGTACGCCACCAACCACGGCGACCACTCGATCAGCGGTCCGCACGGCGGCTTCGACTCGTTGCCCGAGTCCGACACGCTGCCGGTGTGGCTGCACGCCGCGGGCTACAACACCTACTTCACCGGCAAGTACCTCAACGGCTACGGCGTCCAGGACCCGCACTACGTCCCCCCGGGGTGGACCGACTGGCGGGGGACGGTGGACTGGACGACGTACAACTTCTTCGACACCGTCGTGAACCACGACGGTGCGCTGCGTCGCTACCCCGGCACCTACTCCACCGACCTGGTGCGCTCCCAGGCGATGGCGCAGATGAGGTTGCAGCAGCACTCCACGAAGCCGTTCTTCCAGTGGATCTCCTATGTCGCGCCCCACACGGCCGGCTCGGCCGAGCCCGGAGAGAGCCGCAGCCCGGTCCGGGACACCGTGCCCGCGCCTCGGGACCGCGGCAGCTTCCGGACCTTGCCGCTGCCGCACAACCCCTCGATGTTCGAGGCCGACACGAGCGACAAGCCGGCCGCCTCGCCGACCCACCGGATCATCGATCCGCGCACGCGGCAGCTGTTGCGGATCGAGAACGTGAAGCGCATCGAGGCGCTGCAGGACGTGGATCGGAGCGTGGGGGCGACGATCGCCAAGATCCGCGCGATGGGCCAGCTCGACCGGACGGTGTTCATCTTCGGCTCCGACAACGGCTACGTGACCGGCCAGCACAACCTCAACGGCAAGCTGTGGGAGTACGACGACATCGTCCGCATCCCGATGGTGCTGCGCGGCCCTGGCATCCCCCGCGGCGTGGTGTCCACGACGCCGGTGTCGAACCCCGACATCGCCGCCACCATCACGGCGCTCGCGCACGCCACGCCCGGTCGCCGGCTGGACGGCGTGGACATCTACCCCTGGCTGAGCGACGACCACCTGGTGCGGGTGGTGCCGATCGTCGCGTGGCCGGTCGACGACGGCGGCGCGAAGCCGCTGTACACCGGCGTTCGGGTCGGGACGTGGACCTACGTGCGCTACGGCAAGGGCGGCGAGGAGATGTACGACCGGTCGATCGACCCGTGGGAGGTCACGAACCTCGCCCGGGTGCCGGCCTTCCACCGCCAGCTCGTCCAGCTACGCCGACTCAGCGGCCACTACCGCCACTGTCGAGGCAGCTCCTGTCCCCACCAGTTCTACCGCCAGCCGTCCGCGGCCATCCCCGGGAGCCCGCTCGGCCTCGCCAGCGTCCCGCCCCTGTCCCGGCGGACGAGCCCGCACGGCCGCGCCTGAGCGAGATGCGGAAGGACCCGGGCCCGCGACGGCGGGCCCGGGTCCTCGTGATGCCTCACGACACCACCACGCGGTGACGGAGGGATTTGAACCCTCGGTGGGCTTGCACCCACAAACGCTTTCGAGGCGTTCTCCTTAGGCCGCTCGGACACGTCACCGCGGGAGAGGTTACCGGAGGTCACCCGGGCCGCTGAAATCAGGACGGGTCACGAGCAGTGCCCGGTGATCCGAGGCCGTCGCGAGCAGCCGCACGTCGTCGGCGCGGCCCGGGCCGAAGGCGTCGTCGATGTGGAGCCCGCGGTTGCCGAAGGTGCCCGGCAGGCCGTCGTGGCCGACCCAGCAGGAGGTGACGCCCTCCAGGAAGAACCCGTCGAAGTTGGCGTCGCCGACAGCGTGGACGGCGTCGCCGCGCTCGAGGGCGTCGTCGACCGCGCGCTGCAGCCGGGTGTGCTCCTGGCGGTGCAGCGCCACGAGCTGCGGCTGATCGGGTCGATACCGGCCGCCGCGCTCCTGGACACCAGGCACGAGGTGGTAGCAGATCATCGTGGTGGTCCCGCCGGTCAGCAGGTCGCGGTAGCGCCCGATCGCCAGCATTCGCGGCGGCTCCAGGCCGAGCGGCCGGTAGGGACTCCGCGCCGCGACGACGCCGTTGAGCAGCCCCCATCGAGACGAGAGCAGCGTGAACCGGTCGGTGCGCGCGCCGACGACGCATCCGAACGGCGTCGTCACCCAGTCGTACGACGCTCCGGCACCGGGCACCCTCGGCAGTCCCGGCGCCAGCCCGACGGCGCCCCACGTGCGCAGCAGCGCGAACCGGTCCGGCCGCCACTCCTGCAACCCCACGAGATCCGGCTCCTCGTCGAGGACCGCCTGGAGGCAGGCCCGGGCCACCGGGATGGGCAGGTCCTGTTGCACGTTCGCGCTGGCGACGATCATCGGCCGACCTCCCGGTGCTCGGCGAAGAACGCGTCGAGGAGTGCTGCCGACTGCTGTGCCAGGACCCCGCCCAGCACCTGCGGACGGTGGTTGAGGCGACGGTCGCGGATCACGTCCCAGAGGCTCCCGGCCGCACCGGCTCGCTCGTCGTACGCGCCGAAGACGACGCGGTCGACCCGCGCGAGCACCGCCGCACCCGCACACATCGTGCACGGCTCCAAGGTGACCACCAGCGTGCAACCGGTGAGCCGCCACTCCCCGACGGCGCCGGCCGCGGCCCGCAGCGCCACCACCTCGGCGTGGCCGGTCGGGTCGCCCAGGGCCTCGCGGACGTTGTGGCCGGCGCCCACGACTTCACCGGCGGCATCGACGACGACCGCGCCGATCGGCACGTCCCCAGCTGCAGGCGCGAGCGCCGCCTCGTGGAGCGCGTAGCGCATCGCCGGCTCCCAGCGCGCGTGCTGCATCGCCTCTCCTCCTCGTCGCCCCGATCGTGTCAGAGCGGTCCTCGCGACGGCACTACCGTGGCCCCATGCGCCTCCACGTCGTCGAGCACCCTCTGGTCGCCCACAAGCTCACCGCGCTGCGCGACCGGACGACGGCGTCGCCGGAGTTCCGCCGCCTCGCCGACGAGCTCGTGACGCTGCTCGCCTACGAGGCGACCCGCGACGTGCGCACCGAGGCGACCACTGTGGAGACGCCGGTCGCGGTCACCGAGGGGGTGACACTGTCGCGCCCGCGCCCGCTGGTCGTGCCGATCCTCCGCGCGGGACTGGGGATGCTCGAGGGGATGATGCGGCTGCTCCCCACCGCAGAGGTGGGCTTCCTCGGCATGGTGCGCAACGAGGAGACGCTCGAGGCCTCGACGTACGCCGAGCGCCTGCCCGTCGACCTCTCCGGCCGCCAGTGCTACGTCCTCGACCCGATGCTGGCGACCGGCGGCACGCTGGCCGCGGCCATCCGGTTCCTCACCGACCGGGGCGCGGACCACATCACCGCGATCTGCCTGCTCGCCGCCCCCGAGGGGGTCGCCCGGGTGGAGCAGGAGCTCGAGCACCTGCAGGTGCCGGTGGCCGTGGTGACCGCCTCGCTCGACGAGAAGCTCAACGAGCTCGGCTACATCGTCCCAGGCCTCGGTGACGCCGGCGACCGCCTCTACGGCCTCGCGCACTGACGGTCGAGTGCGGAAGTGGTAGCCATGGCTACCGCGCGCGCACTCAACCGGCTCTGATCCGGGGAACGCCGAGGGCGATCAGGTCCTCGATGACGCCGGCGGGGTCGTGACGCAGCTCGTAGGCGGAGCACTGGATCACGATCCGGTCGAGCGCCGCGAGCCGACGGTTGCGGGCTCTATCGGCGACGGCCTGCAGCACCTCGTCGTGGAACCCGCCGTCCACCTCGAGGATCAGCGTCCTCCCGTCGAGGAGAGTCCACTCGCAGTCGGTGTAGCGGCGCCGTCCTCGCCTGTCGCGACGCGGGGTCTGGCTCCGTGGCGGCGCGACGCCGTACGCACGGCAGGCACGGCGGATGTCGACCTCGGCGAGCGACTGGGCTCCGTCGGCGACGTCACCCAGCAGGCTTCTGAACGCCTTCCCACGTCGGAGCGGCCGCAGCCCGTCGATCCAGGTGGCCAGCGCCTCGACCGTCGCCAGGTGCTGCTGGATGACCGCAGCGAGCGCGCCTTGGGCGGTGCGGATGTTCGGCTCGTGGGCGGCGAAGAGAAGAACCGCCGGCTCCAGTCGGCAGACCGGCAGCTCTCCACGGCCGGCGAGGAGGGGCAGAGGGCGGCGGGTGCGGAAGAAGCGGATGCCGGGGACCGGTTCGAAGGAATGCGGGTTGCGGACCAGCACGGTGATCTCAGGGCGCTCCCAGCCCCGCATACCGTGCAGCGCGGTTGCGGTGAGCCCGCCGACCAACGCTTCCGGCCCCGCGTGCAGGACGCCGAGCCAGAGGCGTTGTTCCCACGAGAGCGGCCCGGTCGTGGTGCTCAGGACCTCCTCCGTGCGTCGACACCAGTTGCCGGCGTCCAGGCGGGAGCGGATGATCCCCCTGCCCACCCCCAGGTCACGCAGCTGCCGATGGGACAGCATGCCCTCCTGCCGCGCAGCGAGGTCTTCCCACATGCTGCCCGAGTGTGGGCCGAGAAGCGCCGCCGCCGCGGCGACCGTCCACAGCCCGAGGGTCGAGTGCGGAAACGTCAGAGAGCCTTGACGGCGTTGAGCAGCTTGCCCATCGTCTCCTTGGCGTCGCCGAAGAGGAGCTGGGTGCGGTCCTCGAAGAGCAGCTCGTTCTCGATGCCGGCGAAGCCCGGGCGCATGGAGCGCTTCATGAAGATGACGCTCTTGGCCTGGTCGGCGTTGAGGATCGGCATGCCGTAGATGGGCGCACCGGGGGTGGTCTTGGCGGCCGGGTTCACCACGTCGTTGGCGCCGACCACGAGGACGACGTCGGCGTCCTTGAAGTCGCCGTTGATCTCGTCCATCTCCTTGAGCTGCTCGTAGGGGACCTGCGCCTCGGCGAGCAGCACGTTCATGTGGCCGGGCATCCGGCCCGCCACCGGGTGGATCGCGTAGTCGACCTCGGTCCCCCGCTCGCCCAGCACGTCCACCAGCTCGCGCAGCGTGTGCTGCGCCTGCGCCACGGCCAACCCGTAGCCGGGGACGATGATCACCCGATCGGCGTACCCCAGCATGATCGCGGCGTCCGTGGGCTGCAGCGACTTCACCGGCCGGTCCGAGGCCTCGCCGGCACCGAGCGTGGAGCCACCCTTCAGCGCCCCGAAGAGGATGTTGCTCACCGAGCGCCCCATCGCCCTGGCCATCAGCAGCGTCAGGAACGTGCCGGACGCACCGACGAGCGTGCCCGCCACGAGCAGCAGCGTGTTGGACAGCACGTAGCCGCCGGCGGCCACGGTCAGGCCCGTGAAGGCGTTGAGCAGCGAGATCACGATCGGCACGTCGGCACCGCCGACAGGCAGCACCAGCAGCAGCCCGAACAGCACACCCAGGACGCCGAGCACGATGCCGATCCACATCCGCTCGTCCTGCGCGAGCATCACGGTGAGCACGACGGCGGCGATGAGGGAGCCGCCGAAGAGGATCGGCAGCCCCGGGAAGACCAGCGGCCGGGAGCTCATCAGCTCCTGGAGCTTGGCGAAGGTGATCACCGAGCCGGCGAACGAGACCGCACCGACGAAGATCGTGAACGCCGTCGCGACGAGCACGAACCAGTTCGGGTCGTCGTGGGCGACGACGTGCTCGTGCAGCTCCAGCAGCGCGACCAGGGCAGCGGCGCCGCCGCCGACGCCGTTGAACAGCGCGACCATCTGCGGCATCTGCGTCATCTGCACCTTCTGGGCGCCGTAGACGCCGCCGATGGTGCCGACCACGATCGCGGCGACGATCAGCCAGACGTGGTGCAGGTGCTCGCCGGTCGCTGGGTTCTTGACCACGAACGGGATGAGCACCGCGATGACGGCGGCGACCGCCCCGATCAGGTTGCCGTTGCGGGCCGTCTTCGGACCCGAGAGACCCTTCAGGGCGAGGATGAACGCGACCGCACAGGCGAGGTAGACGACCTGCGTCCAGACGGGGATCGTGCTCACGCGGCACCGTCCTTGCCCGAGGTGGCCCCGGTGGCCGGCTTCTTCTTCTGGGTGAACATCTGCAGCATCCGGTCGGTGACCACGAAGCCGCCGACCATGTTCACCGAGGCGAGCACGATCGCGATGACGCCGACGACGAGCGCCGCGGTGTTGTCGGTGCTGCCGGTGACGAGGATGGCACCGAGCAGGATCACGCCGTGGATGGCGTTCGCGCCCGACATCAGCGGGGTGTGCAGCGTGGAGGAGACCTTCGAGATCACCTCGATCCCCACGAAGATGCTGAGCACGAAGATCGTCAGGTAGACGACGGCGTCGTTCATCGCTTGTCCTCCTCCTCGGTGCCACCCATGTCGAACAGCTCCGGCTGGTCCTCGTCACGCTCGGGTACGGCGGGCGCCGGGGCGACCGTGACCGGCCGCTCATCGACCTGCACGTCGTCCTCCGGCTCCGCGGTCGTCGCCCCGGCGTCCTCGTCGCTCACCGTTTCGAACGAGGACGCGACCGGCTCGGGCACCGAGTCGAGCTGCTCGAGGTCGCCGGCGCTGCGGGGCTCCGCCGCCGCGGCGCGCGGCTCGAGATAGCGCGGCTCGGGGTCGGGCTCCGGCTCGTCGATGTCGAGCAGCGGGTCCTCCTGGAGCTCGAGCGGGACGGTGTCGGGATCGTCGAAGCGCGGACCGACCGGATCGGCGACCGCACTGCTCGCCGGCGATCCGGCCGCGGTCGCGACGGCGGCCGCGGCGATCTCGGGCTCGTCCTCGACGCCGGTGTGGTCGGCGTTGTCGACGGCATCGGCGAAGGGAGGCGGCACGTCGCCGCCGGAAGGCGCGGGTTCCGGCTCGGGGTCCGGCCCCTGGATCGCCACCCGCGCCTGCTCGTGCAGGATCCGGCCCTGGTGGGTCACCGCCGACCCGGCGACGATCTCGTCGTCGAAGTCGGGCGCGAACGACGCCGCGCCCACCGTGCCGTCGTCGCCACGCTCTCCGGCGACCGTCATGAGGGTCAGCAGGTTGACGACGTTCTGGGCGTACAGGCGTGACGCCGGCTCCGGCATCTGCGCCGGCACGTTCTCCCCGCCCCAGACCTGGGCGTGGCCGATCCGCACCACCGTGCCGGGTTGGGAGCCCTCGACGTTGCCTCCGGTCTCGGCGGCGAGGTCGACGACGACCGAGCCGGGCTTCATCTGCTCGACCATCTCGCGGGTCACGAGCAGCGGCGCCTGCCGGCCGGGCACGGCCGCGGTCGTGATGAGCGCGTCCGCCTGGGCGATGAACGGAGCCAGCAGCTCGCGCTGACGGGCAGCCCGGTCCTCGGTCATCTCCCGGGCGTATCCCCCGGACCCCTCGAGCGTCTCCAGGTCGAGCTCGATCGCCTTGGCGCCCATCGAGCGGATCTCCTCCGCGGCGGCGGCCCGGACGTCGTAGGCCTGGACCACGGCGCCCAGCCGCTTCGCGGTGGCGATCGCCTGCAGGCCGGCCACGCCCGCGCCCAGCACGACCACCTGCGCAGGCTGCACGGTGCCGGCGGCGGTCATGTTGAGTGGGAAGAAGCGGCGCAGCATCCCGGCGGCCACGACCGCGCACCGGTAGCCGGACACCAGGGACTGCGAGGACAGCGCGTCCATCGACTGGGCTCGTGAGATCCGGGGGACGAGCTCCATCGCGAACGAGGTGACGCCGCGATCGCGCAGGACGGCGACCAGCTCGTGAGACTGCCCCACGGGCAGGAAGGAGATCGTCGCGGCGCCCTCGCGCAGCCGCTCGACCCGATCGGCGTCCAGCGGGCCCACCGAGACGACGACGTCGGCGTCACCGAGCACGTCGGTGGCGACGCCCGCGCCGGCATCGGCGTACGCACTGTCGTCGAAGCCCGCCTCGGCGCCGGCTCCGGGCTCCACCGTCACCTGATATCCGAGGCCGGTCAGCTTGCCGACCAGGTCGGGGACCATTGCGACGCGGGTCTCCCCCGGACGCGTCTCCCTTACGACTGCGATCTTCACCCGGTGCAACCTAGTGCACCCGGCAGCACCCTCCACCGAATGAGACGGCGCGCTCGGCGGCCGGGGAGGAACGGCCTGATTGGATCGATCAGGAGGTGGCCGAGGTCACCACGGCGGGCATCGAGGCGTCAGCCGTGGACCGCCCCGACAAGGGATCCGATGCCGTAGGTCACCGCCATGGCGAGCAGCCCTCCGACGACGTTGCGGACGATCGCCGGACGCAGCCGAGCGTCGCCGGCCGTGGCCGAGAGGTAGCCGGTGAGGACCAGCGCGATCACCACAGCGACCACGGTGCACACGACCCTGATGCTCGAGGGCAGCAGGGTGATGACGAGGAGCGGAAGCAGCGCGCCGACGGTGAACGAGGCCATCGACGCCCAGGCGGCGTGCCACGGGTTGGTGAGGTCGTCGGGGTCGATCCCGAGCTCGGCCTCGGCGTGCGCGCGGAGACCGTCGTGGGCGGTGAGCGCGACCGCGACCTCCATGGCGAGGTCCTCGTCGAGACCCTTGTCGCGGTAGAGACCTGCGAGCTCGGCGAGCTCCTCCTCGGGCTCCTCCTCGAGCTCGCGGCGCTCCTTGGCCAAGAGGGCCTGCTCGGTGTCGCGCTGCGTACTCACCGAGACGTACTCCCCGGCCGCCATGCTGAGCGCGCCGGCGACCAGACCGGCGAGCCCGGCGACGAGGATCGCGTGATTGTCGGTGGTGGCGCCGGCGACACCCATCACGATGCCGGCCACCGACACGATGCCGTCGTTCGCGCCGAGGACGGCCGCGCGCAGCCAGTTCAGCCGCGCGCCGATCCCCGCGTCGTCGTGGGGCTCGTCGTGCGCGCTGATGGGCGCGCCAGGGCTCAACTCGGTGCCGTCCATGGCCTCATCCAATCCGCCGCAACGGACCGATTCAACGAAGGGCAGCCTTCCCGTACGGCGCTCAGCGCGCCGCCAGGAACTCCTCCACCCACGCGGGCACCACCTCGGTCGCGAGCCCGTGGCGGTGTTCGACGAAAGAGTCGGCGCCCTCGCTGGGCTCGAGGTTGAGCTCGACGGTGCGGGCGCCGACCGCCCGGGCGAATGCCGCGAAGCCCGCCGCCGGGTAGACGTTGCCGGACGTGCCGATCGACACGAAAGTGCCTGCGCGGCGCAACGTCAGGTCGATCTCGTCCATGCCGTGAGGGACCTCGCCGAACCACACGACGTCGGGTCGCAGCGCTCGCCGCGAGCAGAACGGGCACGGCGGCTGGTCGACGAGCGTGGTCTCCCACCGTGTCGTGCGACCGCACTCGGTGCAGCGGGCCGCCTTGAGCCGGCCGTGCATGTGCAGGACCCGCCGGGACCCGGCGCGCTCGTGGAGGTCGTCGATGTTCTGCGTCACCAGCAGGAAGTCGTCGCCGACGGCGTGCTCGAGCTCGGCGAGCGCGCGATGGGCGGCGTTGGGCTCCACGGTGGCCAGGGAGGCACGCCGCTCGTCGTAGAAGCGTTGGACAAGCTCGGGATCGGCCTGGAAGCCCTCGGGCGTCGCGACGTCCTCGAGCCGGTGGCCCTCCCACAGTCCGTCGGGCCCACGGAAGGTGGCCAGGCCGGACTCCGCGGAGATGCCCGCACCGGTGAGGACGACGACCTTGGCTGCCACGCAGTGCAGGCTAGTGCGTCACCTCACAGCGCCCAGGCCTCAGCTCCGCGGGGCGCGCAGACCCAGCACGCCCGCGCTCACGCAGGCCAGGGCGACCGCACCGGTGAACCACGGGTAGACGGCAGCCAGCCCCCACGCGCTCGCCGCCCCGCCGGCCACCACGGTGGGCACCGCCATCGCGCCGTAGGCGAGCAGGTAGTACGCCGACATGACCTCTCCTCGCCGGCCCGCCGGGACGACGCTGCCGAGGTGACGCAGCGAGCCCCCGAAGGCCAGTCCGAACATCAGACCCATGAGGACCGCCGCCGCCAGGACCGCGCTGGCGGCGCCGGTGCGCAGCGCCACCAGCCCGAGGAGGAGTGCCGCCGCGGTACCGAAGTCGCCCAGGACGGCCGCGCGCCTGGCGGCCAGTCGTCCGCCGTACGCCTGGCTGACCGCGGCCGCTCCCGCCATCGCGGCGACGACCGCACCGCCGAACACGAGGCTGTGGATGCCGGTGCGGGCGCCCGCGAAGGCGGGGAACAGCGAGAGGTAGACGCCGAGCACCGCCCACGCCGCCATCACGCCGAGCACCGCGAACCGGAAGTCGTGGCGGATGTGGCCGGGCACCGCGGGACGCACCAGCCGCAGGGGCACGGTGGAGCGCTGGGTGTGCGGCTCGCACAGCCCCAGCAGCGCGACGAGCAGCAGGAGCACGGCGACGCCGACGACGGCGTAGGGCACCACCAGGGGGTCCGGCGCGAACTGCGCGAGCAGCGCTGCGCCGAGGATCGTCACGGCCATGCCGAGGTTGAAGGTGATGCCGGTGAGCTGGCCGGTGCGGGCGCCGTGCTCGGGGCGCAGGTCGAGCAGCGCGGCGCTCGCCACGACGACGGCGGTGCCGACGGCGAGCCCGTGGAGGGTACGCGCGGCGACCAGGGCCAGCACGCCGTGGGCGGTCATGAAGACGACCAGCCCGGCCGCCATCGCCACCAGGGCCACGAGCAGCGGTGGCTTGCGCCCGACCCGGTCCGACACCACGCCGGCGACGAGGACCGCCGCGAGTGCGCCCACGGCGTAGGCCGCGAAGACGACCGTGGTGGTCAACGGGGCGAGGTGCCACCGGCTGGCGTAGATCCCGTAGAGCGGCGCCGGCACGCCGGAGACGCCGAGCGCGACGGCGAGCAGCACCATCAGCAGCGGGTACGCCGGCAGGGCGGGGGTGCGGATCTGGGTCCGGCTGAGCACGCTCATCGAAGGCTCCTCGTGGTAAGTTCGATGTGGATCGAACGCGACGATAGTGCCAAGTTCGATGACTGTCGAACTTATTCCCGGAGGAACGGATGGACACCGAGCCGGTCGCCTCGCTCGAGGCGGTCCTCGCCGCGCTGGCGGACCCCGTGCGCCTGGAGATGGTGCGCCGTCTCGCCGCTGCCGACGGTCCGGTGGCGTGTGGCCGGCTCTACGACAACGTGAGCAAGTCGACCGCCAGCCACCACTTCAAGACGCTCCGCGAGGCGGGCCTCATCGAGCGCCTCGTGGTCGAGGGACACACGCACCAGCGCCTGCGCGCCGACGAGGTCGAGGCGACCCATCCCGGCCTGCTGAGCGCGGTCACGGCGAGCGCCCGCACCGTCTGAGCGCCTACTGGCGCGCGGCGGGGCGGGGACGGAGCCGCACCGGCTGGCCCGGGCGCAGCTGTCCGCAGGCGTCGACGTCGGCGTCCGCGACGTAGCCGATCACCGGGTAGCCGCCGGTGACCGGATGGTCGGCGAGGAACAGCACGGGCTCTCCTGAGGGCGGGACCTGGAGCGCACCGCGGACCAGGCCCTCGCTGGGGAGCTCGTCGGTCCGCACTCGATCCAACGGTCGGCCCTGCAGCCGGAGGCCGATGCGGTTGCTGTCGTTGCTCACCGTCCACGACTGCGTCGTGAGCCGTTGCCAGGCCGCGTCGTCGAACCAGTCCCGACGGGGCCCGACGCCGATCTCCACGGTGACCTCACCGGCCGCCGGCTCCGGCACCGGCGCCACGTCGACATCGGGCGCCGAGCCCGCCGGGATGCCGACCGCGAGGGTGTCACCGGGCCGCAACGGCTCCGGGCCGATGCCGGAGAGCAGGTCGGTGGAGCGGGAGCCGAGCACCGGCTCGATCGCGAGCCCGCCGCGCACCGCGAGGTAGGTGCGCAGCCCCGATGCCGGTGGTCCGAGCCGGATCTCCTGCCCCGAGCGCAGCACCGTGGCGGCGTTGTGCGGCCACGGTCCCGCACAACGGGCACCGGTCGTGACGACCAGGAGATCGCGCTCCGCGCGTGCCACCAGACCGCCCAGGGTCGCCTCGAGCACGGCCGCCTCCTCGGCGTTGCCGACGAGCCGGTTCGCCAGCCGGTGGGAGCGCCGGTCGCAGGCGCCCGAGTGCGGCACGCCGAGCGCAGCGAGGCCCGGGAGCCCTGCGTCCTGAACCGTGGTCAGCGGACCCGGGTCGAGGACGGTGAGCGCCGACGTCATCGGGCCTCCACGAACCGCACCCGCGTGCCCGGCCGCAACAGCGCGGCCGGGTCGCGCGCGGCGTCGAACATGACGTGCTCCGTGTGGCCGATCAGCTGCCACCCACCCGGCGACTCCCGGGGATAGACGCCGCTGAACGGGCCGGCGAGGCCGACCGCGCCGACCGGCACGCGGGTGCGCGGAGTGCGGCGCCGCGGCAGCTCGTCGGCCCACTGCGGCGAGACGAGGTAGCCGAAACCGGGCACGAAGCCGCAGAACGCGACCGTCCACTGCGCGGCGGTGTGCCGCCGCACCAGCTCGGCTCCCGCGCAGCCGAGGTGCCCGGCAGCCTCGCCGAGGTCGGGTCCGTCGTAGTGCACGGGGATCTCGACCCATGCTCCCGTCGCGGTCTCCCCGACTCGCCACTGCGTACGCCGCACGGCGTCGGCCGTCGCCTTCAGCGTGGCGATCGCGGGGTCGACGACGACCAGCACCGTCCGGGCGGCCGGGACGAGGTCGACCAGCCCGGGAGGCGGGTCGGCCTGCAGCGCGGCGTACAGACCGAGGACGTCGTCGAGCGTGTCGAGCTCGGCGAGGAGCGCCGTGGTGCCGCTCGGCAGGATCCTCATGAGGCGGCGAACGCAGCGAGCTCCACCCCGGCAGCGGTGAGCGCGTCGCGGAGCGACCGCGCGATCACCACGGCGCCGTGGGTGTCGCCGTGCACGCAGAGCGAGTCCGCCTCGATCACCAGGGGGTTGCCGCCGACGTCCTCGATCGGCTCGCGCCGCGCGATGCGCAGGCACCGTTGCACGATCGCGTCGGCGTCGTGGAGCACCGCACCGGGTAGCCGCCGGTCGACCAGCGCGCCCTCGGCGGTGTAGGCGCGGTCCGCGAACGCCTCGCGCACGATCCGCAGACCGGCCTCCTCGGCACGCCGCAACCACGCAGAGCCGGGCAGGCCGAGCACGGACAGCGTGGCGTCGTAGTCGAGCACCGCCCGGACAACGGCGGCGGCCTGCTCCTCGTGGTGGACGATCGCGTTGTAGAGGGCCCCGTGCGGCTTGACGTAGCGGACCCGAACGCCGGCGACGCGGGCGAAGCCGTCCAGAGCGCCGATCTGGTAGATCACGTCCTGGGTGAGTTCGGCGATGTCCATGTCGATGAACCGGCGGCCGAAGCCGGGCAGGTCCCGGTAGCCCACCTGGGCGCCGATCGAAACGCCCCGCTCCGCCGCCCGTTCGCACACCCGCCGCATCGTGGCCGGGTCACCCGCATGGAAGCCACACGCGACGTTCGCGCTGGTGACCAACTCCAGCAGCGCCTCGTCGTCACCGAGGCGCCAGCGCCCAAAGCCCTCGCCGAGGTCGCTGTTGAGGTCGATGCTGAGCAGCGGCATGCGTCCAGCCTGGACCGATCAGTAGTACCAGGGGAAGCGCGGCACGCTCAGCGGGTGTTGTGGGCCATCGTTGGCATTGTGGCGCTGACGAAAACGTGTGGGCGACCGTCGATCACCGACGGTCTCCGACGATCCTCCTGCCACGCATTTGCCACGCACGGACCCGGCTCATGCTCCGCCCTGGCCGTCCGAATCAGGGGGCAGAGAGCCCTCCCAGTCCTGGCCATCGTGGAACACGCCGAGGATGTTGACCAAGCGCTCTTCCGCCGACTGATCGACCACGGAGCGATGGGGGCGGGACGTCGTCGCGAACTCGCCCGACCCCCGCAAGGTCACGTGCGACTGGCCGGCCTCTTCTTGAAGTCTTGAAGCTGGTCGGGCGGAAAGCATCGTGCGGAACGCGTCCAGTAAGACACAGTCTGAGCGCTCCCCGTCCGACGACTAGGTGCCCGGTATCGCTCATTGCAGCGGCAGTCGGCGACTCAGGGCGACGACGATCTCCTCGTCGGTGAACCCAAGACGCCGCGCACGCATCACGAAGTCAGCCGCTATATCGCCGAGCAGTTCTCGCCGGTCCCTCCTGGGTGCTCGCCCGACCGCGGCGACGCGGGTGCCACCACCGCGACGGGAGGTCAGCAGTCCTTCTTGCTCGAGCTCGCGGTACGTGCGCGCGACCGTGCCGACAGCCACGCCCAGGTCACCCGCGAGCTGGCGCAGCGGCGGGAGCCGGTCGCCGGGGCTGAGCTGCCCCGCCGTGATCAGGTCGGCAAGCTGGCGTCGCAGTTGCTCGTACGGCGGAGTCGGGTCCTCGGGGTCGAGGGCAAGGACGAGGGTCACGGTGTCGCCGCGGGGTATGGGAGTGAGGTGCCGGTGAGTGCTCCGGGGATGACAATCCGGCCGAGGAACCAGCCAAGCAGCAGCAGAGCTACGGGCACACTCGCCAAGAGCACCCAGCCGACGGGGTCCATCCAAGCGCGTTGGCAATCCATCCTGAGCAGTGCCGTCCCGGCGAAGAAGGCGATGCCCACGTGGCTGGCAGCCACAGCGGCACCTGCCGCAGCGACAACCCGGGTCGTTGACCACTGACGCAAGACTTCGTCCCCCACCTCCTCGGGCGCGAAACCGCGCGGTCGGCGTATCACCGCCGTCAATGCTGCCGTGGTGGCCAGGCCGATGACCAGGAGCAGCAGGATCAGAGGCACTGAGTAGAAGCTGCCTGGATAGGGACCGGCAGAGCTGCCCATGTCGCCGCACTTGGCGGCGATCCGCCGTCCGGCACGCCCCATGTCATCCGGGGTGGCGGTCGCCGTGGTCAATGCCAGCGTGGCAAGGTGCAGCACTGTGATCCCCCCGACGGCGGTGGTCAGCACCCGCGGCAGGTAGTTGGCCACCCGCCGAGGAGCAAGCGAAGCGGTCCGCGTGCCGCCCGGCCGCTGCGGTCGCACCACAGCCTCGCCCAGGCCCACCCCAGCAACGACGAAGAGACCAAGAATCGCGGGAACCAGCATCGTGCCCCGACCCAGGTCGAGGAAGGCGTTGACCAACCACGCGACCACGGCACCGCCTACTGCGGAGGTAACCCACGTCAGCCGAACCAACGCCCACTCCCGGCGCGTGTCGGCGCGTCCGCGGGTCAACGACAGCACGGTCAGTGCAATGACCGTCAACAGCAGCGGCCCGCCCACGAGCAGGAGCAGAGCGACTAGTGACATGGGTCCCCCGAATCTCTTGTGTCATATGGTTATGACAAAGACAGGGTGGCTCGCCGTTGCGTTTGTGTCAACTACTAGGTACAAGACGAGCATGAGATCTTCCGGGGCGCGGTGGTCGAAGGCTGCGTCACACCGCCGCGTACCGGCGCGGCGCGATTACCGAATCTGCCGATGACAGCGCATTCCCTTCCCTCACCCGGCCCTTCCAGCGAAGGCATCAGCGCCAAACGGACAAACTCATAGACTCCAGTAGTGAGGACGCCGCGTTCACAGGACCTGGGTGGACTCCGACTCCTCTGCCGCGTCAGCCTCCTGCTCGCGACGGCGCTTACCACCGGGGCCTGCATGGCGGACGCCCCGAACGCCACCCTGACGATCAAGAACGACCTGTCGCGCACCGTGACGTACAGGCCCTGCGATGACTTCGGATGCGACAACGCAGCAGTATTGCTCCACCCCTGAGCGCGGACACAGAGGAGAGTCCCGTGGAGTGGTGGGGTTTGAGGTCCGGCGAGGCGACGTGAAGTAGGCGGCCATCGGCGGGATCTTCGGTGTGAAACGACCAAGTCACCCACTGAAGGAGAACCACCGATGGCCTTGTCTCAGTCTGCCCTGTCCGAGCTGCTCGAGGCGTTCCGCACCGGCGACGGCGTTGACATGATCCGCGAGTCGGTCCGCACCGTGCTGCAGGAGCTTGTCGAGTTCGAAGCCGCTGGGGTGATCGGTGCCGAACGCTATGAGCGGACCGAGGACCGGCTTACCGAGCGCAACGGCACCCGTTCGAAGTTGCTGGCGACCAAGGCCGGCGACGTCGAGCTCGAAGCAGGCAAGGATCTCGTCAAGGCGGCAGGCGGGATCACGGTCGTGGTCCGTCGGCCCAAGTACAAGTCGGAGCGAACCATCTACCTGCCCGACGAGCTGGTCGCGATCCTCTCCGAGCACATCCGACAGCACACCCCCACCGGGGAGCCATCTCGATGGTTGTTCCACGAAGGCGGCAAGCCCTGGCACGACAACCTCGTCGACTACCGCTGGCGCTCGACCCGGACCGACGCCGGCCTGACGAACAAGCTGCACGACCTGCGGCACTACTTCGCCAGCGGACTCATCGCCGCCGGATGCGACGTCGTCACGGTCCAGCGCGCCATGGGCCACGCCTCCGCTACCACGACGCTGAGCACCTACGCGCACCTCTGGCCCACCGCCGAGGACAAGACGCGCGCGGCGGCCTCCGAGATGGCGACGGCAGTCCTTGCCACCCATCTGCCAGGTCAGGTCGAGGCCACGCGCTCGCGCCAGTAGCCAGGGCGACGCTTCACGTGAGCCACCGCCACGCTCGTCAGGAGATCATCGCGGACGAAGTAGACGACCCGGTAGGGGAAACCGCTGACGCCCTTGGACCGCACGACTGGCTCACGCTCCCAGCCGGCCCAGACCGCCCAGGACTCCGGCGAATCGACCGCTGCGTCGATCGCTGCCCGCACGGCCGCCTCGAACCGCTCGCCGACGCCCATCTCACGCTCGTCGTACCAGTCGACGTCGGCAAGGAACTCGGCCCGAGCTTCCGGGTGGAAGTCGAAGCCAAGGGTCATGCGTTGCGCGCGGCCTGTCGAGCGGCTCGCCGCTCGGCCGACTCGGCGAAGACCTGCTCACCGGAGATGGTCTCGACCTTGCCGCCGACGATGTCGTCCACTCGGGTCGAGATCGCGTCGGTCCACGCCTGGTCGATCGTCTCCTGATCGACGACCTCGACAGACTCCAGGAGCCGCAGGGCTACGTCCTTGCGCACCGAAGGAGGCAGGGCCAGCCCCGCCTCGTAGAGCTCCCTTGCGCTCAGCGTCATGACGCCAGTCTACGTACTGCCGAGGGAAGTCTCCGAGCTGGGGGCGCCCACGCATCGATCGCGATTCTTGCCACGCATCTGCCACGCATGGGGACCCATTAGGCCTCTGACCTGCGAAAACGCGCCGGTTCAGTAGTACCAGGGGTACGGCGACCAGTCCGGGTCGCGCTTCTCGAGGAACTGGTCGCGGCCCTCCTGGGCCTCGTCGGTCATGTAGGCGAGCCGGGTGGTCTCGCCGGCGAAGAGCTGCTGGCCGACCAGGCCGTCGTCGATCAGGTTGAACGCGTACTTCAGCATCCGCTGGGCGGTCGGCGACTTGCCGTTGACGATCCGGCCCCACTCCAGACCGACCTGCTCGAGGTCGGCGTGCGGGACGGCGCGGTTGACGGTGCCCATCCGGACGCCCTCCTCGGCGGAGTACTCCTGGCCGAGGAAGAAGATCTCCCGGGCGACCTTCTGGCCTACCTGGCGCGCCAGGTAGGCCGAGCCGAAGCCGCCGTCGAAGGAGCCCACGTCGGCATCGGTCTGCTTGAACCGGGCATGCTCGACGCTGGCCAGGGTGAGGTCGCAGACCACGTGGAGGCTGTGGCCACCGCCGGCCGCCCAACCCGGGACCAGGCAGATCACCACCTTGGGCATGAACCGGATCAGTCGCTGGCACTCGAGGATGTGCAGTCGCGCGATCCTCGCCTTGTCGACGAATTCCGGTGTCTCTCCCGCTCTGCCGGTTGCGTCCTCCGGCCGCGTGTACTGGTAGCCCGCCTTGCCGCGGATCCGCTGGTCGCCGCCCGTGCAGAAGGCCCACTTGCCGTTCTTCGCGCTCGGACCGTTGCCGGTGAGCAGCACGCAGCCCACGTCGCCGGAGGTCCGCGCGTGCTCGAGCACCCTCAGCAGCTCGTCGACGGTGTGCGGCCGGAACGCGTTGAGCACGTCGGGCCGGTCGAAGGCGATCCGGACCGTGCCGTGCGCCCGCGCCCGGTGGTAGGTGACGTCGGTCAGGTCCTCGAAGCCGGGCACCGGGTCCCACGCGCTGGAGTCGAAGATCTCGCTGACGCCCTCGATCGCACTCACGGGACAGGAGCGTAGACGTCGCTGGAATCCGGCCGGTCCGCGTGCTGTTCTGGAGGTCATGACACTCACAGGCGAGTACGCCCCGAGCAGCCAGCAGTGGGTCCGCGACCAGGTGGCGGCCTTCGAGGCCAGCAACGGCGCCGAGGCCAACACCCTTCCCGACGGGAACCCGATCGTGGTGATCACCTCGGTCGGCGCGAAGTCG
>JBQCCW010000027.1:0-2453 GCA_051961835.1 Marmoricola sp.
CCGCGCCGCCGCCCGTGCCGCCCGGCGCGCCGGCGCCGGTGCATCCGGCGACGACCGGCAGGACCGCGAGCAGGACGGCCGCCAGGAGCGGGCGGGGCGAACCCGGCGGGCGCGGCGCGGGCAGCGCGCGCGGCGCGTGCAGCCCCGGAGGGCGGAACCGGCCCATGCCGGTGACGGTACGGGGCGGTTGGTCGACCGGTTCAGGCGCCGCCGCCGGGGGTACCCGTCCCCCATGCCGTCGTCCGAGCCCGCCACCTCCGAGCACGACTCCCAGCGGTCGGAGTCCTCGACACTCCCCCAGGAGCCGGAGAAGCAGGAGTCGATGGTCACCGTCGTGGTGGCGCTGGTCGCCAACGGCCTGCTGGCGGCGGCCAAGACGGTCGCGGCCTTCATCTCCGGCTCGGCGTCGATGGCCGCGGAGGCCGCCCACTCGTGGGCCGACACCGGCAACGAGGTGTTCCTGCTGATCGCCGAGCGCAAGGGGAACAAGCCGCGGGACGCCAGCCACCCGCGCGGCTACGGGCGCGCGACCTACGTCTGGTCGCTGGTGGCCGCCTTCGGCCTGTTCTCCGCCGGCGCCGTGGTGTCCATGTGGCACGGGGTGACCGAGCTGCTCAAGGGGGAGGAGGGCAACCCGTCGTACCTCACCAACTACATCGTGCTCGCCATCGCGCTGGCCCTGGAGGGCTCGTCGTTCTTCCAGGCGTCGCGGCAGGTGCACGGTGAGTCGCAGCGGTTCGGGCTGCACCCGCTCCGGTTCGTCGACCAGACGTCGAACCCCACGCTCCGCGCCGTGTTCTTCGAGGACTCCGCAGCGCTCGCGGGCATCCTGCTGGCCGGCGCCGGCATCGGCCTCCACCAGCTGACCGGCAACGCGATCTGGGACGGGATCGGGTCGATCGCGGTCGGCGTGCTGCTGGCGTTCGTGGCGGTCTACCTGATGCGGCGCAAAATGCAGTACCTCGTCGGCGAGGGCCTCACCGACGACCTCCGCTCGCGCGTCGTACGCCGCATCCTGGAGCACCCGGAGATCGACAGGGTGACCTACCTGCACGTGGAGTTCGTGGGTCCCCGCAAGCTCTTCGTCGTCGCCGCGGTCGACCTGGTCGGCGACGACGAGGAGGGGCCGCTGGCGGTCCGGCTGCGGGGGATCGAGGACGAGCTCGAGGGCGAGCAGCTGATCGTGGACGCCGTGCTGACCCTGTCGCGCCCGGACGAGGCCGCGATCGAGCCCTGACCGGCGTCGGAGACCGTCGGCGGGCCGGACCGCCCCTCAGGCGCCGCGCTCGGAGGCGTACGTCCTGCGCAGCAGGACGCCGAGCCGGCGGGTGCCCCGCGAGGCCCGGGCCTTCACGGTGCCGAGGGGCACGGCGAGCCGGGCGGCGATCTCGGCCTGGGTGAGGTCCTCCCAGTACGCGAGCTCCAGCACCCGCCGCTCGTGCGCGGGCAACCGGTCCAGTGTCGCCCGCACCTCGGCCGCGACGGCGTACCGCTCGGCCGCCTCCCGCCCGTCGTCACCGGCGAGGTCGCGCAGCGCGTCGATGTCGACGACGGCCGGGCGCCGCGCGCGCAGGATGTCCACCGCGCGGCGGTGCGCGATGGTGAACAGCCAGCCGGTGAAGCGCTGGGCGGGGTCGTAGCGGTCGGCCCACCGCCAGGCGTCGACGAGGGTCTGCTGCAGGACGTCCTCGGCCTCGTCGCGGCCGACGTAGCGGCGCAGGTAGGCCAGCAGCGCCGGGCCGAGACGGCGGACGACCTCCTCCAGGGCGGCCTCCTCCCGCCTCTGGAACCGGTCGCCCAGGCCGGGGTCCACCTCCACGTCGGGGGTTCGGCGCCGGCCCGCGGGCGGATTGGTCAGGGGCGATAGGTTGCTCGCTCGTGGACCTGGACGACAACACTGACGCGCCGACCGACTTCCGCCAGGACCGGGTCGGCACCGCGCTGGCCGGCACGAACCCGACGGTGCTGCGGCGCCTGCGCGCCGGGTTCGCGGTGATCGGCGACGTCCAGCACCTGCCCGGCTACAGCGTGCTGATCACGGACACCCCCGGCGCCGACCAGCTGACCGACCTCCCGCCCGACCGGCAGCTGGTGTTCCTGGAGGACATGGCCGTGCTCGGACGTGCCGTCGCCGCGGTGTGCGCCCGGCGCGACCCGGCGTTCCGGCGGATCAACCTCGAGATCCAGGGCAACACGGACGCCTTCCTGCACGCGCACGTGACGCCGCGCTACGACTGGGAGCCCGCCGAGGTAGTCGGGTGGCCGGCGGCCCTGCACCACTGGACCGGCCGGGTGGCCGCCGAGCACGCGCTCGCGCCGCGGCACGACGACCTCCGGGCCGACCTCGCCGCCGAGCTCGACCGCCAGCTCGCGCTCGCCACGGGGTGACATCGGGCCGACGGCGTACAAGATGCGCCGACTCGAGCCCCTGAGGCGTACAAGATGCGCCGACT
>JBQCCW010000028.1:0-2104 GCA_051961835.1 Marmoricola sp.
GGCGTCGAGCGAGCGCGACAGCGCCACCTGCGACACGTCGTGCTGGTACTGGCCGACTCCGATCGACTTCGGGTCGATCTTGACGAGCTCGGCGAGCGGGTCCTGCAGGCGGCGGGCGATCGACACCGCGCCGCGCAGCGAGACGTCCATCCCGGGCAGCTCGGCCGAGGCGAACGCCGACGCCGAGTACACGGACGCTCCGGCCTCGGACACCACGGCCGTCGTGAGGCGCAGGTCGGGGTGGTGCTTGACGAGGTCGGCGGCGAGGCGGTCGGTCTCGCGCGAGGCCGTGCCGTTGCCGATGGCCACGAGCTCGACGCCGTGCGCCTTCGCGAGTCGGGCGAGCGTCTCGATCGACTGGTCCCAGCGGTTCTGGGGCACGTGCGGGTGGATGACGTCGGTGGCGACGACGCGTCCGGTGGCGTCGACGACGGCGACCTTGACGCCGGTGCGGAAGCCCGGGTCGAGGCCCATCGTGGCGCGCGCGCCCGCGGGTGCCGCGAGGAGCAGGTCGCGCAGGTTGGCCGCGAAGACGCGCACGGCCTCCTCCTCGGCAGCCCGGCGCAGCTGCATCCGGGCGTCGACGCCGAGGTGGACGACGATCTTGGTGCGCCAGGCCCAGCGCACGGTGTCGGCAAGCCACTGGTCGGCCGCGCGGCCGCGGTTCTCCAGGCCCAAGCGGCGGGCGATCGCGCGCTCGTACTCCGTCGGGCCCGGCTCGCCCTCGGCAGCGGGGTCGGTCGGGCTGACCTCGAGGGAGAGCACGTCCTCCTTCTCCCCACGGAACATCGCGAGGATGCGGTGCGAGGGCAGCTTGTGCAGGGGCTCGTCGAACTCGAAGTAGTCGGCGAACTTTGCGCCGTCCTCCTCCTTGCCGGTGCGCACCCGGGCGACGAGGTGGCCCTTGGTCCACACGCGCTGGCGCAGGTCGCCGATGAGGTCGGCGTCCTCGGCGAAGCGCTCGACGAGGATCGCGCGGGCACCGTCGAGGGCGGCCGCCGCGTCGGCGACCTCCTTGTCGGTGTCGACGAATCCCGCTGCGGCAGAGGCAGGGTCGGTGTCGGGTGAACCGAGCAGCAGGTCGGCGAGCGGCTCCAGGCCGGCCTCGCGGGCGATCTGCGCCTTGGTGCGCCGCTTCGGCTTGAACGGCAGGTAGATGTCCTCGAGGCGTGCCTTGGTCTCCGCGGCGAGGATGCGGGCGCGGAGCTCGTCGTCGAGCTTGCCCTGCTCCTGGATGGAGGAGAGCACGGCGGCCCGCCGGTCCTCGAGGTCGCGCAGGTAGGTGAGCCGCTCCTCGAGCGAGCGCAGCTGGGCGTCGTCGAGGCCGTCGGTGGCCTCCTTGCGGTAGCGCGCCACGAACGGCACGGTCGAGCCGCCGTCGAGCAGGGCGACCGCCGCGCTCACCTGGTTCTCGCGGACGCCGAGCTCCTCGGCGATCCGCCGCTCGATCGAGGCCACCTTCACCTGCACACTCACCGGTCACACACTTCCTGGTCGACGACGCGTGGAGCCACGCATTCTGCCGGGTGTCGCGCCGCCCCCGGACGCCGCCCCGCCGGGCCGCGCCCTCCGGTCGGGATCAGTCGTCGAGCAGGGCCCGCAGCGTCGCGCGCTCGGGCGCCGGCACGTAGCCGGCGTAGTAGTCGTAGAGGCTGTGCAGCGACGCGTGGGCCGCGCCGGCGCCGTCGCCGGCCCGGATCGCGTCGAGCACCTGCTCGTGGTGGCCGAGAGAGCGGCGCATGAGCGCCTTGCTGTTGCGGGAGTGGGCGATCTTCTCGGAGATGAGCGACAGCACGGTGTCGCGCACGACGGCGTTGCACACCTGGATCAGGGTGTTGCCGCTGGCCCGGGCGATCGCCTCGTGGAAGGCGAAGTCGGCCTCGCTGAAGGAGGCGTAGCCGCCCTCGACGGCCTCGCGCATCCGGGCGATGGCCGCCTCCATCTCGGCGAGCTGGGCCTCGGTGCGCAGGGTCGCGGCGAGCCGGTTGGCGGTGGAGTCGAGCATCATCCGCGACACGAGCAGCTGCGACAGCGTCAGGCCGTCGGCGCGGGCCAGGCGCCGCATCTGCTTGGTCAGCTGGCCGGAGGTGACCGGGAGGATCTC
>JBQCCW010000029.1:0-3991 GCA_051961835.1 Marmoricola sp.
GCACCCCACACCGTCGCGGCCTTCGACGACCGCGAGCTGGACATCGCGCCCGACGGCGCCTTCAGCTGGCGGTTCGGACCGGAGTTGGGGCTGGGCAAGGGCAGCACGCTGATCGTGCGCGAGGTCTACGACGACTGGGCCACCGAGGAGCGCGGGCGGCTGCGGATCCAGCGGCTCGACACCGCCGGTGTGCCGCGCGGCCCGCTGGACCCCGCGCGGGTCGAGAAGCGGTACGCCGTGGCGGCCAAGATGCTGACCGGCCGGATCCGGACGTGGTTCGCCTTCCCCGAGTGGTTCACCTACAAGGAGCCGGTCAACACGCTCACCTCCCCGGCGTCTACCCCCGGCGGCTTGTCCTCGCAGTTCAGCTCGATCGGGCACTACTCGCTGGACCCTGACGAGGCGATGGTGGTGACGGTCCCGGCCTGCCCGGACGCGCCGTACCAGGCGATCCAGATCGGTTCGCGCTGGTACGTCTCCACCGACTACGAGCACCATCAGACCTCGCTGACCCGGGCCCAGTCCCATGCCGATCCCGATGGCCTCCTGCGCTACGTGATCAGCGAGCGGAGCCCCGGCGTCGCCAACTGGCTCGAGACCACCGGGCACGCCCAAGGCGTGATGATGCTGCGCTGGCAGCGTGTGGCTCGGGATCTCTCGGAGTCGGACGGACCCACCGTCGAGGTGATGCCGTTCGACCAACTCCTCACCCGCGTGCCCGAGCTGGGTGCGCAGCGGATCAGTCCGTCCGACTACGCCGCCCGGATCGAGGCGCGGCAGGTCGGCATCGCGAGAAGGATGATCAGTTGACGGTTGCAGCCACCGCTACCGGACTCCTCCAGGACAAGGTCGTCGTCCTCAGCGGCGTCGGCCCCGGACTGGGCCGGGCGCTCGGCGAGGAGGCCGCCCGGATGGGCGCGGACCTCGTGCTCGTCAGCCGCACGGAGAAGCGGCTGCGGAAGATGGCCGAGGCGGTCGAGTCCTACGGGCGGCGCGCGCTCGTGGTCCCGACGGACATCACCGACGAGGACCAGCGCCGCCAGCTCGTGGACGCAGCCGTGAGCGAGTTCGGGCACGTCGACTGCCTGATCAACAACGCCTTCGGCATCCCCCCCATGGACCCGATCACGACGCTCGACCTCGAGGGGCTCCGCACCGCTCAGGAGACCAACGTCTTCGCCCCGCTGCGGCTCTCCGCACTCTTCGCCGACGCCCTCGCCGCAGGGCCGGACCGCCCCGGCGGCTCGATCATCATGGTGAACTCCTGCGTGGTGCACAGCTCCCAGCCCGAGTACTCCGGTTACAAGCTCTCCAAGGGCACGTTGAAGCACCTCGCCTCCTCGCTGGCGACCGAGCTCGGGCCGCGCGGGATCCGGGTCAACAGCGTCGCGCCGTCCTACATCTACGAGGACGTCAACAAGGCCTACTTCGACTGGCTCGCCGAGGAGGCCGGCACCACCCACGAGGAGATCTACCGACAGAAGGCGGAGCCGACCGACCTCAAGCGGCTCGCCACGCCCGACGAGGTGGCCCGCGCGACGCTGTTCTTCGCCAGCGACCTGGCCAGTTGCGTGACCGGCACGATGCTCAATGTCGACTGCGGCGAGTTCCATGACAACTGAGCCTCAATCCGCGGTGGCGGCGCCACGCACGCGCGACTCCGTGGGGAGCTACGAGGAGATCCTGGCGGCCGCGGTCCGCACCACGGGCCTCGAGGACCTCGGCGACGAGCAGCACGAGGAGGGTCTGCGGGTCCTGCTCGAGGACTACGCCGGCGCCGCCGGGCTCACGCCAGTCGGCAACCATCGACTGCGCGGCAGCGTCAAGGGCCTCCTGGTCGCGAAGCTCCTCGCCCAGCAGGGCTTCGCCGATCATCCCGAGCATGCCGACGTACCCATCGAGCGGCCGGTCTTCGTCACCGGGCTCCCCCGTTCCGGTACGACGCTCCTGCAGCGGCTGCTCACCGCCGGGCCCGGCGCCCAGGGCCTCGAGCAGTGGCTCGCCGACCTCCCTCAGCCGCGGCCGCCCCGGTCGAGCTGGGACGACCATCCGATCTTCGCGGCGATGCAGACCGGCTACCGAGCCTTCCACGAGGCCAACCCCGAGCTCGCCGGGATCCACTACTCCGACGCCGCCAGCCACGAGGAGTGCTGGCGGCTGCTTCAGCACGCCGGCACGTCGGCGGCGTTCGAGACCCAGGCGTACACGCCGACGTACGCCTCCTGGCTGCAGGGCGCCGACTGGGGGCCGGCGTACCGCCACCACCACCGGCTGCTGCAGCTCATCGGCCTGCACGACACCGAGAAGCGCTGGGTGCTGAAGAACCCGAGCCACCTGTACTCGCTCGACGCGCTTCTCGGCGAGTACCCGGACGCGCTCGTCGTCGTGACCCACCGCGACCCGGTCACGTGCGTGGCGTCGATGTGCTCGCTGGCGGAGGCCTCGACCCGCGGGACGTCGACGGTGTTCGTCGGCGAGACGATCGGGCGGACCCAGCTCGACCTCCTCGCCCGCCAGCAGGAGCGCTACCGCGCCGCTCGCGCCGCGCATCCCGACGCGTTCCTCGACGTCGCCTACGAAGACCTCGTGGCCGAGCCGCTGGCCGTGGCCGAGCAGGTGCACACCGCCGCCGGCATGACGTGGGACGAGGCGGTCGAGGCCGCGGTGCGTACCGAGCTCGAGACGTCCCGGTCGGGTCCGCGGGCTCCGCGCCATTCCTACGACCTCGCGGACTACGGGCTGACCGAGCAGCAGGTTCGCGACCGCCTCGTGGGCTGAGGTGCGAGGAGCGCACCTCTCCTTGGTCGAGATGGCGAGCCGCCCGTCGGTCCAGGTGTGAGGAGCGCAGGCCACGAGCCATGAAACCAGCGGCCCCGGTACGCCGGAAAGCCC
The DNA here is from genome assembly GCA_051961835.1 of Marmoricola sp. Taxonomy (GTDB): domain Bacteria; phylum Actinomycetota; class Actinomycetes; order Propionibacteriales; family Nocardioidaceae; genus Marmoricola. The sequence goes on from JBQCCW010000029.1 coordinate 2,893, forward strand.
TGTGCACAACGGCTTTTGCCTCGGCCCGAGTGTCGGTGGCGACCCCTATGGTCGTGGGTATGGCAGAGCAGTTGTTCGAAGTCCCGGAGCCGCCGGCTCCGGGGACGCCGGTGTCTCCGGGTGCGCTGCTCGACGCCGTCGCCGCGGAGGAGCAGGCCGAGCGGCGCCACGCGGCGGCGAAGCTGGAGGCGGTGATCGCCTGGGCGCACGCCCACCCGGTGACCGGCGGTCACACCGCGGCGTCGTGGGACACCGACCGGTCCGTCTTCGCGCCGGTCGAAGAGGGTGAGGACCGGCTCGGAGGTGAGGGCACCCCGCCGGTGGCGGAGTTCGCGGTCGAGCAGCTCGCCACCCGGCTGCGCATCTCCAGCATCAGCGCGATGAGCCTGGTCGCCGACGTCCTCGACCTCGCTCACCGCCACCCGATCCTCTGGGAGCGCGTGAAGTCGGGTGCGTGTCCGACGTGGACCGCCCGGTCGATCGCCCACGACTGCTCCACCCTCCCCGCCGAGGCCGCCGCCTGGGTCGACGCCCAGATCGGGCACCTCGCCGGCCGCTGCACCAAGCGCAAAGTGGAGCGGACCCTCGCGTACGCGGTCGCGACGTGGGACCCCGAGAAGACCCGGAAGGCCGAGGAGCAGGCGCGCGACGCCCGCCACCTCGACCTGGAGCTCCCCGGGCAGAACTGCCGCCCCAGCACCGTCGCCACCGCCGCCATCCGCGGCCAGCTGTCACCCACGGACGCGATGAAGTTCGACGCCCTCGTGACCGCGAAGGCAGCCCAGCTCGCCGAGCAAGGCGACACCTCCAGCCTGGACATCCGCCGCGCCAAGGCGCTCGGGGTGATCGCCGACCAGCTGATGACCGGCGAGCTCGACCTCACCACGAGCGACGACCAGGGCTCGGGTGCGGGTTTCGCGGCACCTCAATCAGCGAGCGGGCGCCGCTCGTCCCTGCCCGCCACGCTCTTCGTCCACGCCCGCCTCGAGGACCTGATCGCCCACCTCGGTGGCGAGGACCGGATCGGGGTGGTCGAGAAGATCGGCCCCGCCACTCTCGCCCTGCTCGCCGAATGGCTCGGCTACACGGACCTCCGCAT
>JBQCCW010000030.1:0-2238 GCA_051961835.1 Marmoricola sp.
CGCGTTGTACATGAACGCCCCGAGCAGAGGTACGCCGCAGCCGACCAGCGCGACGTACGCCCCCATGTCGGCGATCAGCTCGACCTTGAGGCCGGTCACCGTGCCGTCCTTCTCCGCGGCCAGCGTCAGCTTCTGGTGCTGGGCGCGTCCGTGGTGCCCGCTCTGCAGGCTCTCGCTGCGGGTCTCGGTGTACTTCACCGGCTTGCCGAGGCGGCGGGCGACCGCGAAGGACACCCACTCCTCGGCCGTGACCGCGAGCTTGCCGCCGAAGCCGCCGCCGACGTCGGGAGCGACGACGCGGATCTTCGACTCGGGTACACCGGTGGTGGCCGCCTGTGCGAACCGCACGATGTGCGGCACCTGCTTCGACGACCAGAGCGTGATCTGCTCACCGGTCGGGTCGCAGACCACCGACCGCGGCTCCATGAACGCCGGGATCAGCCGCTGCTGCTCGATCTCACGCTCGATCACGATGCCGTCGGCGCGCGCCTTCTCGATCGCCTGGTCGACGTCACCGCCGGTGCCCGCGGCCCCGGAGTCGAAGCGCCAGAAGGCGCTCTTGTTCGTGCCCAGCGAGGGATGAGCCAGGACCGTGTCCTCGACCGCCTCCTGCAGGTCGAGGACGGCCGGCAGCTCGGCGTACTCCACGTCCACGAGCTCGGCGGCGTCGCGCGCCTCGGCGGCGCTGCGCGCCACGACCACGGCCACGATCTCGCCGGCGAACGCGACGTGCTCGACCGCCATCGGCAGGTGGTCGGGCGCCTTCTGCTCGGGGACGACGGGCCAGGCCGTGATCAGCACGCCCTGGGTGTCGGCGATGTCCTTGCCCGTGATCACGTCGACGACGTTGGGCGACGCCTTCGCGGCGGCGGTGTCGATGCTGGTGATCGTGGCGTGGGCGAACGGGCTGCGCACCATCGCCATGTGCAGCATCCCCGGCAGGGTGAGGTTGTCGGTCCAGCGGGTGCGACCCGTGATCAGCCGCTGGTCCTCCTTGCGACGACGGTCGCGCCCGATCTCGGGGGCGGGCGTGGCGGGGGCCTCGACGGTGGCGGTCACTGGGCACCTGCCTTCTCGCCGGCGTGCTCCGCGGCGTACAGGACGCTCTTGACGATGTTGTGGTAGCCGGTGCAGCGGCAGAGGTTGCCCTCCAGACCGACCCGGACCTCCTCCTCGGTGGGGTGGGGGTTCTCGTTCAGGAGGTCGACGGTCTGCATGATCATCCCCGGCGTGCAGAAGCCGCACTGCAGCCCGTGGCACTCGCGGAACGCCTCCTGCACGGGGTGCAGCTGACCGTCCTGGGCCAGGCCCTCGATGGTGGTCACCTCGTGGCCGTCGGCCTGGACGGCGAGGACGTTGCAGCTCTTCACGCTGCGCCCGTCGAGGTGGACCGTGCAGGCACCGCAGTTGCTGGTGTCGCAGCCGATCACGGTGCCGGTCTTCCCGAGCTTCTCGCGGAGGTACTGCACCAGCAGCATCCGCGGCTCGACGTCGTCGGAGACCTGCATCCCGTCGACGGTGAGGCTGATCTGGGTCATCGGGGAACCTGCCTTTCGCGCAGCTGACCGCCCAGCTGTCTGGTTGCCGGTCACGCTAGGCCGCGGTCGGTTGGCGAAAGGTTGCCTCGGCGACGACTACCCTTCTCCCAGGGAGGCGCGTCCGCGGACGCGTTCAGGGGTTCACGGGGAGGTGTGGTCGTGGGGCGCGTCCAGTGGGAGCCGGTCACGACGGGGCGGTCCGGTGCCGACGTACGCCGTGCTGCCGACGGCAGTGCGTACTCCAAGTCCGGCCGGGGGCTCGTCCGTGACGACGTGGTCGCCGAGCGCGAGCGCCTGGAGTGGCTCGCCGAGGTCGACCTGCCGGCCGCACGGGTCCTGGACTGGGACGACGACGGCGAGACCGCGACGCTGACGATGAGCACGGTGCCGGGCGTTGCGCTGAGCGACCTCCCGGCGTCGGCCACGCCGACCGCGATCAAGTCGATGGCCGCGTTCCTCAAGCGTCTGCACGGCGTCCCCCGGGAGTCGTGCCCCTTCGAGCGCTGGCTCGCGGTCACCGTCCCGCTGGCGCGGGTGCGCGTCGAGGAGAGCCTGTGCGACCCGGACGACTTCGACGAGGAACGCCGGGGCCGGTCGCCCGAGGAGGTCCTCGGCGACCTCCGGGAGGGGCGGCCGCGCGCCGCGGAGCTCGAGCTCGGCGACCTGGTCGTGTGCCACGGCGATGCCTGCCTGCCGAACT